>NZ_JAMOKJ010000025.1:0-32820 GCF_023656595.1 Coprococcus intestinalis
AAAAATCCCTTCTACGGATATGTATGATGAAGAAGGTAATAAAACAAACTGATATAGCCATCTACTGGCTAGAAAGAACAAATCCCTTCTTCTTAATTTGTCCTTGACAAGGGGTACACTTTACGGACGAATAAAAAAGTAGTTATTTTGAATATGTATGCAGACGGTGTCTCAATGGAGAATATCATAAAATGGGCAGATGCAGACGAAAATCTGGTAAAAGCTGTCATCGCCGAGTATAAAGAAAGCCGTGCATAGAAAAAATATATGAATGAAAGAATGCCAACATGTATCGAAGATGGAATTACCAAATATACATGCAAAAACTGTGGTGATACTTATACAGAAATTTTTGCGGCTAATTCAGAGACCCTTCCGGAATATTCCGGAAGGGTCGATTTTTAATCGCCGTTTTTTTCAGTGATCAAATAAGAAATACGAATAAACTGGTCATAGCCATTTTTTAATAATCGCCAGTGTGCCCGGCCTTTGTCTTCAATATGATAATACGTGCGGTTTCGCCCGTTTTCAAGCGCAACAGTGTAGGAGGAGATCATCTGGGCGTTGAGTAATCGACTGATAACGGGATACAGACCAGCTTCGCTATATTCTATTAAGCCGAAAGTCATTGCTTTGATGTCCTTTGTAAGCCGATAGGGATAAATGTCTTCCGTCATAAGGGCACTTAAAACAAATAATTCGGTCGTCGCTTTCTGCATTTTGTCAATCATCGGATTTTTATCGTCCATTTTCGTCTCCTTTCTGCCAAATTTTTATCTTCATCATATCATAGATTGGGGTAATTGTATATTAACAAATAAATTTTGAAGGTTATTATGATGCAAAAATGGCCGTTAATCAGGCCATTTTTTGAATAATTATTTTTGCTAAAAACAAAGTTATAGGTATAATAATGATGCATTGAGTATACTTTGGCGATTCTATAAGGAGATTGTGAATAAATTTGTAGAAGAGATTATAAGATTGATAGTGAAAAAATAAACAAAATTATCAAAATTGAATTTTTAAAAACACATTTTAGTAAAAAATGGTTAATTTGAAACAATTACGTAATAATTAGCTCATAATGTTGTAATAGTCTTTCAAAAGTGCTATAATAGATTGGTCGAACAAATTAAAAGGAGGACTATGTAGTGAAACAGAGCAGAAGAATTGCAGGCAGCATCCTTGTTGGTGCGTTATGTTTTGCAATGGCTATGCCGGCTTTTGCGGATTCCAAATCGGATGTGAGCAGCCAGATCAACAGTCTGGAAGGACAGGCATCTGAGCTTGAATCAGAACTGGCCAGCATGAAAGCAAATAAAACGAGCATTGAGTCTTACATAGCGGAACTGGACACCAAGATTAAAGAGACCTTATCTGCACTGGATACAGTTTCTGATGAGATTGAGCAGACAGACCAGGAGATTAAAACGACAAAAGCGAATTTGAAAGAGGCGGAAGCAAATCAGGAGACTCAGTATGAGGCGTTGAAGGCACGAATCAAGGCCATTTATGAATCAGAAGAGGATGCTTCATTTTTTAAGGTTTTGCTGAAGGATGCAGATTTGAAGAGTGTTTTGAATTCTCAGGAGTATAAGTCACGAATCAATATGTATGATTATGAACTTTACAATTCTCTTGAGGCGACAACGAAACAGATTCAAACTTATGAGCAGGAACTTGGAGAGAAACAGGACAGCCTGACCAAGGACAAGGATTCTTATGAACAGCAGATGAGTGAGTTGGATACCATCCTGGACGAGAGACAGAATGAATTGTCCTCATTGGATGACAGCATGCGTGCTGCCTATTCTGATATTTCGGATATCCAGTCACAGATTGATGCCCAGAACAGCAAGATGGCATCGATTCTGGCGGAAGAGAAGGCGGCTACCAAGGCCAAGGCTGAGCATGAAGCGGCTGTGAAGCAGGAAGCGTCGAAGAATACAGATACCAAGAAGTCCGATTCCTCTACGAAGAAGACAGATACATCCACGAAGAAGAATACGGAGCCTACGAAGACGGAGACGTCTGCGCCTGAGACGAAGACACCGGAGACATCCGCACCGGAGACCAAGGTGCCTGAGACGGAAGCACCGAGCAATGACAATTCTTATGTGTCTGATGGCAAGGTTCTTTCCAAGTATCATGGTGTTGTCTATGGACCGACGGGTAAGGAGACGTATTACAACCTGGATATGAGCGGCGTTGTCAGAATCATGCGGGATATGGGATTTTCTGCAGAAGATTATCCATATTGGGTCAGAGATGACGGCTGTAAGATGCTTGGTTCATATATTATGTGTGCAGCCAATCTGAATTATTTCCCTAGAGGTACAACGGTAGCGAGTTCCCTGGGAACATGTCTTGTCTGTGATACGGGAAGTTTTGCAGCATCGAACCCTACACAGTTAGATATTGCAACCAACTGGTAAGACGAAAAGCGTACATAAAGAATCCGGAGTGATCGACGGAAGACCGGGATGATCACTTCGGATTTTTTAAATCGATATAGGGGATTGAAATGAAAGAGCAAGTATTGAATGAAATTGTGAAGTTTGATTCCACTGCTGAGTACTATCAGCAGTTGGAGAAAAGCATTTTGGGAAATCAGAGCTGTTATGAGGCAACTGTTGTTGATGGAGAACTGCTTGGAATGAAAGTCCTGGTAGAGGGAAAGCACCCTGTTGGTCTGTATTTGCCGAATGCAACAGATGAACGACGACAGAAGGCTGAACAGATGATTCTGGATTATGTGGCGGATCCGGATTATTTTGAGCGATATATGTCCATCGGGCCGACAGCCAATGATCATTTTGTTTTTATGGAGAAGGTGGGCAGCGGCAAGCAGATGGTGATCTGCGGAGCCGGGCATGTATCTATTGCGCTGCTTCGGCTTGCGAAAATGGTTGGCTTTAAGGTGACGGTTATTGATGATCGGCCGATTTTCTGCAACAAGGCAAGAGAAGCAGGTGCAGATGAAGTGATCTGTGAACCTTTTAGGCAGGCGCTTGAGAGAATGGATGATCACCAGGAGCCTTATTTTATTATTGTGACAAGAGGCCATCAGTATGACGTGGACTGTATGCATGTTATTCTTGGCAAACGCCATAGTTATATCGGAATGATGGGAAGCAAAGTAAGGGTGAAGAATCTGAAAGCGGGACTTTTAGAGGAAGGCTATGATGCGGCCCTTCTGGATAGTGTACACATGCCGATCGGTCTGAAAATTGGCGCGATGACACCGGAGGAAATCGCTGTCTCTATCATTGCGGAGGTTATTGAGTGTAGAAGAACTCAGAAAGAGAAGTATTGCTATTCTTCTGAGATGCAACAGATGCTGTCTCAACCTGAGGAAGGGGTCAGGATGGCATTGGCCACCATCATCGTCAAAAAGGGCTGCGGGCCAAGAGAAGCTGGGACAAAGATGATCATTCTGGAAGACGGCAGGATCATAGGCACCATTGGCGGCGGTTGCGCAGAGGCGGAAGTTATCTCAAAAGCGCGCTATTGTATTCGGGAGAATATTTGTCTGATGGAGCATGTAGATATGACAGGTCGGGAAGCAGCAGAAAATGGCCTTGTCTGCGGCGGTGTGATGGATATCCTGATTCAGCCGCTGTCTTAAATGCATTTTATGTAGAAGACATTGACACAAGGTGTCGGATGGCATAGAATAGACAGACACTCTGCTGTCAAAAAGTCTTTAAAGTTAGAAAAATATATTTTTTTAAAAAAATTTAAAAAAAGGCTTGCATTTTGCTTAAAAGTAGTGTATGATAGCAGAGTAGCAAATGGCTCGTTGGTCAAGCGGTTAAGACGCCGCCCTCTCACGGCGGAAACAGGGGTTCGATTCCCCTACGGGCTATTTTTTTATTGCCAGAATCCACATTGATGATTGTGGGATGCAGTTGCATGACTGTGGCATATATCATATGCCGGTGTGGCGGAATTGGCAGACGCACATGACTCAAAATCATGCGGAGCAATCCATGTCGGTTCGAGTCCGACCACCGGTACTTTATTATTTTAGAAACGCTGTTTAAGCAGCGTTTTTTCTTTGTTTATAGGAGTTGAACTCTACATAAAAAGGAATGATTTTCATGATTTTGAGTCATGTGAGTCATTCCTTTTTTGATGCTGGATTTTATTGCCTTGCACATTCGCCGTCATCGCCCTTTAAAATCTTCACACCGTGAATAATCGCATCCATGGCGTATTCCAGGTTTTCTCGGACGGCTTTCGGACTCCCTGGAAGATTCACAATGAGTGTGTTGCCACGGATACCTGCAATGCCTCGGGAGAGCATGGCCTTTGGGGTATATTGCAGACTGTTGGCAATCATGGCGAAAGTGAGGTTGTCAGCCCTGCGTTCAACGACATCAGCAGTGGCTTCCGGTGTAACGTCCCTTTTAGAGAAGCCGGTACCGCCGGTTGTGAGAATCAGATCGATGCTCTGATCACATAAGGTCATCATCTGCTTGGCCAGCATGCTGCGGTCATCAGGAAGAATGATCTTATGAGCAACATGCAGCCCTTTGGCAGTGACGAGCTCTTCAATAGTCTGACCGCTCTTATCTTCGCGCTCGCCGGCGTATCCTTTATCGCTGGCTGTAATAATAGCAACATTGTACATTCTTTATCCTCCTATCTGTGACATACCCCGAAGCTCCGGCGGCAGGCTGGACATTTCGTGGTGCTGTGGTTTGTTCTGCAGGGCAAGGCAGACCTGCTGCCTCAGTTCTTCATCACTGCAGTTGTTTCTTATTAAGGATTTCAGATCAATCCCATTTTCATAGAAGAGACATGTTTTGAGCTGTCCGTCTGTAGTCAGACGAATACGGTTGCATCCGTCGCAGAACATATGACTCATGGCACTGATAAAACCGATATGTCCTTTGAATCTCGGAATGTGATAATAATGTGCCGGACCATTGCCGAAAATGCCGTCGATGGGTTCAAGACTGCCGTAGGTATCCTTCAGGAGATGACAGACCTCGGCTTCAGAAATCATCTGAAAATCTTTGCCCAGGCCGATAGGCATCATCTCGATAAAACGGACATGAATTGGATAATCTTCGGCTAAAGCGGCGATATCCGGGATTTCAGAGAGATTGAAATCACGGACAGGGACACAGTTGATCTTGATATTCGGGATTGGAAGAGAAACCGCCCTGTTGATGGCTGCAAGGACATTTTCTGGGCCCTTTCCGCCGGTGATCTGATGAAAAACGGCCGGTTTCAAGGTGTCCAGACTGAAATTGATGCCGTCAATGCCGATGGCTTTCAATTCTTCCAGATGCTGCAGTGCCAGTGTGCCGTTGGTTGTTAGTGTGACACTGTCAATGCCGGGGATCTGCTTGATCCGACGAATCAGATGGCATATATTCTTTCGGACGAAAGGCTCTCCCCCGGTAATCTTGACTTTATGGATGCCAAGGTCTGCGAAAATACGGCAGAGATGTTCAATCTCCTCGTAAGTGAGAATTTCACGCATAGGCAGACAGGAAATCCCATCAGGCGGCATGCAGTAACGGCAGCGCAGGTTGCATCTGTCTGTGACCGAAAGCCGGATGTAATCGATTGTTCTGTTAAATCCATCTATCATAAAATCCTCCATAAAAAATTCATCATGGCATAAAGTGTCAGGATGAATCGGTTTCTGTTTAGTATTCTGATATAACGATATATCGAAATGATGAGAATGTCAAGGGAATCACAGAGGACAAATAAAAAAATGGGATGCTTTATTTTTTAAAAAAAATAGTGTATAGTATTACCAGACAGATGAAAGGGGGAATCGCGGGTGAAGTGTCATGATGTACAACGGATGATTTCGGGATTTATTGAAGAGAAATTGACAGATGAGCAGCTGGAAGGTTTCCTTGAGCATATTGAGAACTGCCAGGACTGTTATGATGAACTGGAAGTCTACTATATGATCACCATTGGTTTGATGCAGCTGGATGAAGATCATACAGGGACAATGGATCTTAAGAAGAATCTGAAAGATTTTATCAGTGAACAGAACAAAGAACTTTATATGAGAAAGCGCCTGGCGGCAAGGCGGCATTTTGCCAAGCGGGCCGGCATTGTTATCTTGGCAGTGATTCTCGCATTCTGCAGTCATACGCTGCTGTTCAGTGAGCAGGAGATCCATACACTGAATGATTTCAAGGATGCAGCAGCTGTATCCCTCTATGCATTCTGGTTTGGTAAGGATGCAGTGACGGAGGATATGGGAGATATTTCGGAGACGTCGGATGTATCCTCGGGACGGTTATATTTTGAACAGCATTATCCGGTAATCCTTCCGGCCGGTTTTTCAGTTGAACAAAGAAGTTTGCCGGATGGCGGCAATATGATAGAAAAGGAATTGATAGTTAAATGAGTAAAGTGATTTTGATCGACGGGCACAGCATTTTGAACAGAGCTTATTATGGCATTCCGTTGCTGTCGAATGCAGAAGGACTGCATACCAATGCAGTTTACGGCTTTTTGAATATTATGTTTAAGATACTTGATGAAGAGAAAGCAGATTATCTTGCGGTTGCTTTCGATGTTCATGCGCCGACATTCCGCCATGAGATGTTTGAGGCTTATAAGGGGACAAGAAAACCGATGCCTGAGGAACTGCGGGAGCAGGTTCCGGTGATCAAGGAAGTTCTGCATGCCATGCAGATACCGACCCTTGAACACGCCGGTTATGAGGCGGATGATATTCTCGGTACGCTTGGGAAAGCTTATGAGGCGGCGGGATATGATGTGTCCATTATATCCGGTGACAGGGATCTGCTTCAGCTGGCAACGGACAAGATCAAGATCCGCATTCCGAAGACGAAGATGTCAGGTACAGAGATCGAAGATTATTATGCAGCAGATGTCTTTGAAAAATATCAGGTCACACCGACAGAATTTATTGACATGAAAGCACTGATGGGCGATACATCGGATAATATTCCGGGTGTTCCCGGCATTGGTGAGAAGACGGCATCGAAGATCATCAGTACGTGGCACAGTATTGAAGCGGCTCATGCACATGCAGCGGAACTGAAACCGAAGAAGGCTTCAGAGAATCTGGTCACTTACTATGAACAGGCGCAGTTCAGCAAGGTTCTGGCAACCATTAAGACAGATTGTGTGCTGGATTTCAAACTGGAAGATGCTGCCATCGGGCAGATGATGAACGATGCATCCTATGCCCTTTTGAAGCGGTTGGAACTGAAGAATATTCTGAAGCGTTTTGACAGTGTGGCAGAAACAACGGTGAATTATCAGACAGTAAAGGTGCTGGATGATTTTGCAGCGGCTGTTTCCTGGCTGGAGGGAATTGGTGAGACAGATCAACTGGGACTTTATTATTTCTCAGAAGATGATTTTGAGGGTCTGGCTGCCTGCAAAGCAGACAATATGCCTGTTTATATTCCGGCGGAAGGGATGATGACAGCAGCAGTTCTTCGTGAGATGGCGGCAGCGGCGGCGAAGAGAGCCGGTGTCTGCTGCATGATCGATGTGAAACCGCAGTTGTACTGGTTGGAGCTTTCGGAAGAGGACGGCATTTTTGATGCGGCCATCGCGGCATATTTGATCAATCCGTTAAAGGACAGCTATACCTATGACGGTATTGCACAGGATTTCCTTGGCATGACAGTGCCTTCAAGAGCGGATTGGATGAAGAAGATGACGTTGACAGAAGCATCGGAGAAAGAAAAAGAGAGTTTTGGACATTATCTTGCGTATTCGGCGATGATCCCTGTACAAGCTTATGGTACTTTAAAGAAGCGGCTTGAGGAGACCGGCATGGACCGGCTCTTTGATGAGATTGAAATGCCGTTGGTATATGCCTTATATGATATGGAGAAGGCAGGTATTGCTGTTGAGAAGGACGCCCTTGCAGAATACGGCAGCCGACTGACAGGCAGGATTGATGAACTGGAGAAGAATATTTATGAGCTTGCGGGAGAATCTTTCAATATCAACTCACCTAAGCAGCTGGGCATAATTTTATTTGAGAAGTTGGGATTGCCTTTTGCGAAGAAGACGAAGACGGGTTATTCTACGTCTGCCGATATTCTTGAAAAGCTGCGTACCTATGATCCAATCGTGGGGCAGATTCTTGAATACCGCCAGCTGACGAAATTGAAATCCACTTATGCAGATGGGCTGGCCGGTTATATCCGGCCGGATGACCAGAGAATCCACGGCAAGTTTAATCAGACCATTACAGCGACGGGACGTATCAGCAGTACGGAACCGAATCTTCAGAATATTCCGGTGCGTATGGAGCTTGGAAGGCTGATCCGCAAGGTTTTTGTACCTAAGGAAGACTGTATCTTTGTCAATGCAGATTATTCACAGATTGAGCTGCGTGTCCTTGCCCATATGGCCGGGGATGAACATCTGATCCAGGCCTACAAAGAGGCCCAGGATATCCATCGGATGACAGCTTCCCAGGTGTTCCACACACCTTTCGATGAAGTGACACCGGCTCAGAGAAGCAATGCCAAGGCGGTTAATTTCGGTATTGTGTACGGTATCAGTTCCTTCGGCCTCAGCCAGGATCTGAGTATCACCAAGAAGGAAGCAGAGAATTATATCCAGCAGTATTTCCGGACCTATCCGGGCATTAAGGCATTTCTTGACCGTTCTGTGGAAGCTGCAAAGGAGAAGGGATACGCCGTGACATTATTCGGCAGACGCCGTCCGGTTCCGGAACTGCTTTCAAGTAATTTTATGCAGCGGTCTTTTGGTGAGCGTATTGCCATGAATTCACCGATTCAGGGAACAGCAGCGGATATCATCAAGATCGCCATGGTCAGAGTGAACAGACGCCTCAAACGGCAGCATATGAAGTCCAGGCTGATTCTGCAGATCCATGATGAATTGCTGATTGAGGCCGTTTTGGATGAAGTGGATGCAGTGAAGGCGATTTTGAAGGAAGAAATGGAACATGCAGTGACATTGGCGGTGCCGTTGGAGATTGATATGCATACCGGTCATAACTGGTATGAGTTAAAATAAATCCGGGACGTAGAAAAGGGGATGTACAAATGAAGGTGTATGGCATTACAGGCGGTGCCGGTACAGGTAAATCCGAAGTGATCAAAATGCTTCAGCAGAATTTCGGAGGATGTGTGATTATGTCTGACGAAGTGGCAAGAGAACTGATGCAGAAGGGCAATATCAGCTATCAGCTGATCGTGGAATATTTTGGCAGGAATATTTTGATGGATGACGGCGAAATCGACAGAAAGAAGCTGGCCGATCATGTTTTTAACAACAAAGAAGCCCTGGAGAAGTTGAACAGTATGACGCATCCGTATGTAAAGGATGAGATACGAAAGTTGATCGCAGAGGCAGAGGCTTCCGGTGAGTGTCGTTTTGTGGCGTTGGAATCTGCCATTCTTCTTGAATGCGGATATGAAGATATCTGTGATGAATTCTGGTATGTGTATACGAAACCGGAGATCCGCAGACAGCGCATGAAGGAGACAAGGAATTACTCCGATGAGAAGGTTGATTCGGTGATGAGAAACCAGCAGCCGGATGAGGTCTTTTTTGAGCAATGTTCTTTTGTGATTAAGAATAACACAACATTGTCGGATGTGTATGCTCAGTTGAAAGAGAAGCTGGATCAACAATAAATGCACGAATGATGAAATGTTTTGGCTGCCTTTGGCAGCCGTTTGTGTACTTTGATGAATTACTGTACTAATACAAAATAAATGTTGCGTTTAAAATGTCGATGGATTATAATTTAGTATAAAAGTTCTGCGCACAGATGCGTTTAACTTGAAAGTTATTATTTTACGATGAGAGGATGAGATGCATGCAATTTTCAACAATTGCCAGCGGCAGCAGCGGCAACTGTCTGTATGCAGCAAATGATGATACACATATTTTGATCGATGCAGGTATCAGTAAGAAGAGAATTGAGCAGGGACTTAAGAGTTTCGGCACAGAAGGTACTGATATTGATGCACTTCTTGTTACCCATGAACATATGGATCATATCCAGGGAATCGGTGTCTGGTCAAGAAAGTATCATGTGCCGATTTATGGGACAAGAGGAACATTGGAAGAAATATGGCGGACGAAGTCACTTGGCAAGGTGGATGAATCCCTTTTTCATGTGATCCGGCCGGGAGAGACTTTCCAGATTAACGATATGACCATCCATCCTTTTTCTATTCCCCATGATGCAAGGGATCCTGTCAGCTATCAGATTGAAACGGCAGATGCAAGAATTGGAACAGTGACGGACCTGGGTTATTTTGATGATGCGATCATCGATGAGCTTAAGGATTGTGATCTGCTCTATGTGGAAGCTAATTATGATCTGCATATGCTTGAAGTGGGACCATATCCCTATCAGTTGAAGCGCAGAATCGCCGGGAATTATGGCCATCTTTGCAATGAGATGTCCGGTCAGCTGGTCGGCAGACTCCTGAATGAGAGACTGCAGCAGGTGATCCTTGGACACTTGAGCAAGGAGAACAATTTTCCTGAGCTTGCGCTTAGAGCCGTTCAGAATGAATTGGAAAGAGATTTTTCAGTGACAAAAGAAGCGCTGCATATCAGCGTTGCCCCAAGAGATGAGGCAAGGGCTCTTATCACATTATAAAACGGAGGTATTGAATCATGAACAGGACAATTATTACAGTTATCGGCAAGGACAGAGTAGGTATTATTGCAACCGTATGTACATATCTTGCGGAGCATAAGATTAACATTCTTGATATTGATCAGTCCATTATCCAGGGCTATTTTCATATGATGATGATCGTAGATGCTAATGGTGCAGATAAGGAATTTGCCTCATTGGTGAAGGATCTTGATAAGATCGGTGAAGATCTTGGTGTTCAGATCAAAATGCAGCACGAAGAGATTTTTGACATCATGCATAGAATTTAACAAAGGCGGGTAAGATAAATGATCAATGTATTTGAAGTTCAGGAAACGAACAAGATGATTGAGGAGTCCAATCTGGACGTCCGTACAATTACAATGGGTATCAGTCTTCTTGACTGCTGTGATAATAATGTAGATGTTGTTTGTGAGAAGATATATCGTAAGATCACTGAGAAGGCAGCGAATCTTGTGAAGGTCGGTGAGCAGATTGAGCTGGATTATGGTATTCCGATTGTCAATAAGCGAATTTCCGTAACGCCGATTGCACTGGTTGGCGGCAGCTGCTGCAAGACACCGGAAGATTATGTGAAGATTGCCAAGACCCTTGACAGAGCAGCTCATACAGTAGGCATCAACTTTCTCGGCGGTTATTCAGCCCTTGTTTCGAAGGGCATGACACCTGCGGACAAGCTGTTGATTGAATCTATCCCTCAGGCATTGGCAGAGACAGAACTCGTCTGCAGTTCTGTGAATGTGGGTTCCACCAAGACCGGTATTGATATGGATGCTGTCAAGATGCTGGGCGAGACCGTGAAGAAGACAGCAGAGCTGACAAAGGACAATGATTCTCTTGGTTGTGCGAAGCTTGTTATTTTCTGTAATGCACCGGATGATAATCCATTTATGGCAGGCGCATTCCATGGTGTGACAGAGGGAGATGTTGTCATCAACGTGGGTGTCAGTGGCCCTGGTGTTGTTAAACGTGCTATTGAAGAAGTCAAAGGTCAGGATTTCGGTGTGCTCTGTGAGACAATCAAGAAGACAGCTTTTAAGGTGACACGTGTTGGGCAGCTGGTTGCCCAGGAAGCTTCCAGACGTCTGAACGTGCCGTTTGGCATTATTGACCTTTCCCTTGCTCCGACACCGGCTGTTGGTGACAGCGTTGCTGAGATCCTTCAGGAAATGGGTCTTGAGCGCGTGGGTGCACCGGGTACAACAGCGGCCCTTGCCCTTTTGAATGATCAGGTGAAGAAGGGCGGTATCATGGCTTCTTCTTATGTCGGCGGTCTGTCTGGTGCTTTTATTCCTGTATCTGAGGATCAGGGTATGATTGATTCTGTACTGGAAGGTGCACTGACCATGGAGAAACTGGAAGCGATGACATGTGTATGCTCTGTTGGTCTGGATATGATCGCTATTCCGGGAGATACAAAGGCAACCACTATTTCCGGTATGATCGCAGATGAAATGGCGATCGGTATGATCAACCAGAAGACAACTGCGGTCCGACTGATTCCGGTACATGGCATGAAAGTCGGCGATACAGCTGAATTTGGCGGATTGCTTGGTTATGCACCGATTATGAAAGTGAATGAATTTGACTGTTCGGATTTCATTAACCGCGGCGGCAGAATTCCGGCGCCAATTCACAGTTTTAAAAATTAATTTTATTTTGGGAGATAGAAATGGGAGTTTTAGAAGGTTTAAAACCGGAACGCGTTTTTTATTATTTTGAGGAGATCTGCAAGATCCCGCATGGCTCTTACAATGTAGCAGCCATCAGCGATTACTGTGTTTCTGTGGCACAGTCTCTGAATCTTGAGGTTCGTCAGGATGAAGAATACAATGTCGTAATCAGAAAGCCGGCTTCAGAAGGCTATGGCGAAGCGCCGGTTCTGATGCTCCAGGGACATCTGGATATGGTATGTGTCAAAGATGCAGGTGTGGATTTTGATTTTGAGAAGGATGGACTGAACCTGGTGGTTGAAGACGGATATGTCCATGCAAAGGGAACAACCCTCGGCGGAGATGACGGCATTGCCGTTGCCATGGGATTGGCAATTCTTGAGGATAATACGATTGAACATCCGGAACTGGAAGTGGTCTTTACAACTGAAGAAGAAGTGGGCATGGAAGGTGCCATTGCACTGGATACAGCCGATCTGAAGGCAAAATACCTTTTGAATCTTGATTCAGAGGATGAAGGGCATTTCCTTGCAGGCTGTGCCGGCGGTGTGAAAGCCACATCGTTTCTTCCGATGAGCTGTGCTTCTGCCGAGGGAACGGCAATGACACTGCATGTCCATGGCCTTGTGGGTGGACATTCCGGCTCAGAGATTGATAAAGGCCGTGCCAATGCGAACATTTTGCTTGGCAGACTGTTGTTTGAACTGCATGAAGCACTGCCATTTTGTATTATTTCTGTGGATGGCGGAGACAAGGACAATGCGATTCCTGTAGATAGTAAGGCTGAGATCGTGGTATCTGATGAAGACATCGATGAGATTCAGTCTCTGGCAGCTGCTTTTCAGGAGAAAGTGCGCAGTGAGTTCCATGTGTGTGATCCGGTGATTGCCATTGATGCGGATGTACGTGCGGAGGGAGGCTATGAAGTCTTCTCTATGGCATTGACTGAGAAGGTAATTTTTATGCTGATGCAGGTGCCAAACGGCATCCAGACGATGAGCGCAGATTTGCCGGGCCTTGTTGAAAGTTCATTAAATCTCGGAGTTCTTGAGACGACGGAAGAGGGAGTTGCCATGACATGGGCCATCAGAAGTTCTGTGAAGTCCCTGAAAGAACTGATGAAAGATAAGCTGAGATATATGACAGAATTTCTGGGCGGCGAAATGACTTTCCGTGGCGAATATCCGGAATGGCCATTTAACCCTGATTCCAAAATCTGTGCACTCTGCAAGAAGATTTATGAGGAACAGACAGGCGAAGAGGCATCTATTGAGATGATCCATGCCGGACTTGAATGTGGTTTGCTGTCCGAGAAGATGCCTTGGCTTGATATGGTCAGCATGGGCCCTGAAATGCACGATATTCATACATCGAGAGAACGCCTGGGTATTGCTTCTGTTGAGAGGACATACAACCTGGTGCTGACTGTTCTCAAAGAATTCAAGAATTACTGCAATTAAGAGGCAATGACAAGAATGGTACATGCGATTATATTTGATATGGATGGGGTGCTCATTGACAGTCAGCCGATGCATTATCTAGGGGATCAGCAAACGCTGGCTGCTCATGGGGTGGATGTGCCGGTGGAAGCGATGACAGCCTATGCAGGCACAACGAACCAGCTGAGATTTGAGTTGTTTAAAGAGCGATATCACCTCAGTGAGACAATCGACAGTCTGATCGCGGAGCGTGAGGCGATCATGATCCGCCTTGTCCGGGAAAGCGATGCCGGACCTACTGCTGGCTCAGTGGAATTGCTGAAGAGCATCAAGGCCGCCGGTTTAAAGACAGCAGTGGCATCCTCTTCCTCCTATCCGTTTATTCATGCAGTTTTGGAAAAGCTTGGCATTGTCGCTTATTTTGATCTGATTTTTTCGGGTGAAGAAGTGAAAAACGGTAAGCCGGCACCGGACGTTTTTCTTGAGACATGTGAAAAACTGAAGGAGACGCCGGAGACCTGCGTTGTGATTGAAGATTCAGCCAATGGTGTGTTGGCAGCAGTACGGGCCGGAATGACCTGCCTGGGCTATCAGAACCCTACATCCGGTGAACAGGATCTGTCAAAGGCGAATGCAGTGATTAATGATTTCAGAACAATTGATGCAGATTTTCTGATTCATTTGCCTGAGAAGAACGATATAGTTCATTAATGGCAGCTGCAGGGGAAGGATGTTTGTAAAATATTGAAAAGTTGAATATAGGTATAAAGAAGGCTCCGTCTGCGTATCATGATACAAAAAGACGGAGCTTTTTATATGGACAATTATTTTGAAATGGAAGCAGCACAGAAAAGTAATTACAGACGACTCAGACAGTTGGATAAGAAACAGAAACATTCTATTGTCCGGGACAGTACTGAAAAAAGCAACAGTTTTTCAACGCGGATGATCATTGTGCTGCTGATTTTGTCAGTGACGATGTTTTTGAAGCAGACAGATGTGTTAAGCGGAAACCGTGTGTATGCGTCAGCGATGGCTGAAATTCAAAGACAGACAGATGTGGAGCAATTAAAGGAGAAAATTGAGACAACCATTGTGACACCGGTGGTGAATCAACTGAATAGCCTACATATTGGCGAAAATGCACATAATTAGTATACTAAGTTTGGATAAAATGCATGATTGACAAAATGCTTCGTTAGACATATAATTAGTGTACAAACTATTAATATGCGTAATTAATCTATATTTGTTACTATATTTTTTCTCCCTTTAAAACAAAAAGCAGTTGTCATTGTGCAGCTGCTTTTTGTTTTTTGCAGTATGTCTTACGGCGCACCTATTTTTCAGAAGTGATACATGACAAAGTTACTGTTCGGCTAACTGATCGGGTAATTGCCCAAGATACATTAGAAATAGCTGTCGGATACCTAAGGTCAGCTTCGATAAATGGTTTGGACAAAATGGTTCATTCAAAATGGTTTGGACAGTAAAGAAGTTTTGACAATGCCACGCTCATGTAGTAATATGGATTCAGGTTGTCGCTTCTTCGGAGTAAATGCTCTGGAGGATTTTAAGAACAACTGTATTTGTAAAAAGTAAAAAAAGGATAAAAAGCATGAAGAAGTTAGCGTTAAGTGATGATATTTTATTAAAAATCGAGAAACCGGCCCGTTATCTGGGCAATGAAGTGAACCATGTGGTGAAGGATCCGGAAGGGAAGATCCGTTTTGCCATGTGCTTCCCGGATGTGTATGAGATTGGTATGTCCCATCTGGGTATCCAGATCCTTTATGATCTGTTGAATGCCCGGGAGGATGTGTACTGTGAACGTGTGTATTCCCCATGGATGGATCTGGATGAAGTGATGCGCAAGAAGCAGATTCCGCTGTTTGCGCTGGAATCACAGGATCCGATTAAAGATTTTGATTTTTTGGGCATTACGATCCAGTACGAAATGTGCTATACCAATATTTTGCAGGTTCTGGATTTGTCCGGAATTCCGATGTTGGCGGCTGACCGCGGCGAGGATGATCCGATTGTGATCGGTGGTGGCCCTTGTGCGTATAATCCGGAACCGTTGGCAGATTTTTTTGATATTTTCTATATCGGAGAAGGAGAGACGGTCTATGATGCACTGATGGATGCTTATAAAGCCAATAAGGCGGCAGGGGGCAGCAGGGAACAGTTCCTTGAAATGGCAGCTGCAATTCCGGGTTTGTATGTACCGGCTTTTTATGATGTGGCTTACAATGAAGACGGTACCATTGCATCCTTTGGACCGAATCGTTCATGTGCGCCTGCAATTATCGACAAACAGGTAGTGACCGATCTGAGCAGTGTCCGCTATCCTGAGAAGCCATTAGTTCCTTTTATTAAGGTAACACAGGATAGGGTTGTTCTGGAAATCCAGAGAGGCTGTATCAGGGGCTGCCGTTTCTGTCAGGCGGGCATGGTTTATCGTCCGAACAGAGAGCGTGAACTGGATTATCTGAAAGAACATGCGGATAAGATGCTGAATGCCACGGGACATGATGAGATTTCTCTCAGCTCTTTAAGTTCCAGTGACTATTCTGAACTGGAGGCATTGACAGATTATCTGATCCAGACCTGTGAGAACAGAAAGGTGAACATTTCTCTGCCGTCCCTGCGTATTGATGCGTTCTCTTTGGATGTTATGTCCAAAGTGCAGGATGTACGTAAGAGCAGTCTGACTTTCGCTCCGGAAGCGGGAAGCCAGAGAATGCGTGATGTGATCAACAAGGGCCTGACAGAGGAAGTGATTCTGAAGGGTGCAGCTGATGCATTTGCCGGCGGCTGGAACAGGGTGAAACTTTATTTCATGCTGGGCCTTCCGACAGAGACAGAGGAGGATATTGCCGGTATTGCAGATCTGGCGAATAAGGTTGCCAAGACGTTCTATGAGATTCCGAAGGGTGAACGCCCGGGTAATGGCCGTGTGGATGTGGTGGCAAGTACTTCTTTCTTCGTACCGAAGCCATTCACACCGTTCCAGTGGGTGCGTCAGTGCACGGATGAGGAATTCGTGGCGAAACAGAAGTTTTTGAGTGCGAAGATGAAGGAACAGATTAACCATAAGAGCATGCGGTATAACTGGCATGAATTTGAACTGACGAAACTGGAAGGCATTTTTGCCAGAGGCGACAGACGGCTTGGCAAGGTGCTGATGGCGGCCTACAGGAATGGCTGTATCTTTGATTCATGGTCTGAGTTCTTTAATTATGAAGGCTGGATGAAAGCTTTTGAGGACTGCCATGTGGACTATACGTTCTACGTGCATCGCGAACGTCCGCTGGATGAGATCCTGCCGTGGGATTTTATCAATGCTGGTGTGACCAAGGAATTTTTGAAGCGAGAATATCAACGGGCCAAGGAAGGCGTTGTGACACCGAACTGCCGTCAGGGATGTTCCGGCTGCGGCTGTCGTGTTTATGAAGGAGGTGTCTGCTATGAAGCTTAGAATGCGGTTTGGTAAAGAAGGAATTGTAAAGTTTATCGGGCATTTGGACATTATGCGTTACTTCCAGAAGGCATTCAGAAGGGCCAATGTAGATATCACTTATTCTCAGGGTTACCATCCCCATCCATGTCTGTCCTTTGCGTCACCGTTGGGGGTCGGACTTGAGAGTCGTGGAGAATATCTGGACATGGAAGTGAACAGTTTTGACGATTTGGAAGCCATGAAGAATGCTGTGAATGCCCAGATGGTAGAAGGCATTGTTGTTTACAGTATTCGCCATTTGCCGGATCAGGCGAAGAATGCTATGTCCATCATTGCGGCAGCTGATTATGAGGTAGGCTTCCGTGAAGAGATGGCACCTTGTGAGACCAAGCAGCTGAAGGCAGCTGTTGAAAGCTTTATGTCCCGTCCGGAAATCCGGGTCATCAAGAAGACAAAGAAGAGCGAGCGGGAAATAGACATTCGTCCTCTGATCTACAAGATGGTTGTGGAAGAAAATGGGAAGATCTTTATGCAGGTGGCAGCAGGCAGTGCAACGAACCTGAAGCCTGAACTTGTCATGCAGACACTTTGCCGTCTGGAAAATCTTGAAGAGAATGATTATGCGTGGTTGGTGACACGCTGTGATATGTATGCAGATAAAGGAAATGAGCAGACGGGCAGACAGCTTGTCTCGCTGGAGGACTTTGCAGAATAAATGAAAAGACAAATCGTTATTACGGGCTGGCAGTCGAAGGTACTGACAGCCCTTTATGAAGAAGACACACTTTGTGAGCTGAATCTTGAGCCGAAGAAAAGCCAGGTAAGAGTCGGCGATATTTATATAGGGAAAGTGAAACATATTGTACAGAATATTCAGGCAGCCTTTGTGGAGATTACACCGGGGGTGATGGGATACTATCCCCTGAAGGATAATGCTGTACATTTTTTTGTTAATCAAAAGAAAAACGACAAAATCGTTGCCGGGGATGAGATCGTTGTTCAGGTTGAAAAAGAGAATTTGAAGACAAAGGCCTGGTTTCTGACAGGACGGTTAAGTTTTCCGGGAAGATATACCGTGTTGACAAAGGGAAAAACCGGTATTCAGATATCTGCAAGGATCAAAGATACGGCGGAAAGAGATCGATTGACCGGAATTATTTCGGGTGAAGAAATCGAAGGGGCGGCATGGATGATCCGGACAGAAGCTTCCGGACAGAGAGCAGAAGTGATCGGGGAAGAGATGCATCGCTTAGAAGTTGACTATAATAGAATTATGTCAACTTCATGCATGAGAACATGTTTCAGTAAACTGATGTCAGGAGATTCGCCGTATACGCAGTTGATCAAAAAGTTTGCTCACGGCAGTACATGCAGAGTGACAACGGATCTTCCGGAAGTTTATGATGAATTGAAAGAAAATTTTGGCCGATGGGGTCTATCTGAGGAAGCTTTGCAATACTATAAGGATGATTCCTATCCACTGATCAAGCTGAAGGGGATTGAAGCGCAGATGGATAAAGCACTGCAGAAGCGTGTCTGGATGAGATCCGGCGCCTATCTGGTAATTGAACCGACGGAGGCGCTGACAGTGATCGATGTGAATACAGGCAAGGCCATCGGCAAACAGAAGATGGAGGAAAATTTTTTCAAGATCAACCTTGAAGCGGCGCAGGAAGTGTGCCGTCAGCTGCGTCTTCGCAATATTTCAGGTATTGTGATCGTCGATTTTATTAATATGAAAGATCCGGAGCATTTAAAGGCGCTTATGGATGTGCTGAGAGAAGAGGCGGCAAAGGACAGTGTACAGACAACGGTTGTGGACCGGACATCGCTGCATCTGGTGGAGATGACCAGAAAGAAAGTACACAGGTCTTTGGCGGAGCAGGTTCGCCTGCTGCCAGTGTAAGAGATTTTGGAAACGATTGATAGTTCAAATCGTAAGATTTTCGTAAAGAATTGCGCAAATCGTAAGGAAATTACATCTGTTTTTGGACACATTTTCTGATATAATAAACTTATTCAAACAGTTAATGATCGAAAGTGTTTGAGAGAATAAATGTTATTTTTTGAATGGAGGCGCATTTATGAAAAGAATGAAGAAGCTGACCAGTATCGGTCTTGTACTTGCAATGACTGTCGGCTTGTTGGCCGGGTGCTCAGGAAGCGGAAGCGGAAATGGTGAGGATGCTTCCACATCAGGCGGAAAGGGCCGCTATGTGGAAGAAAACTGGGGAGATCCATTGGAATCTCAGGATGATAACAATTACAGTTATATTCAGACGATGAAGCAATTGTCGGACGGTACGATCCGTGCAATTGTCAGTGACAGTTCGGACAGAGGATTTTCAGTTAAGGATTCTACAGACGGCGGTAAGACATGGGGGGATGCTTCCATGGATTTATCAGCCCTTGATCAGCTGAATCTCGGAGATGATAATACAGATGATGACGGCAATGGTGATTATGCTTACGTGGGCAATATGACCATTGATGCGGATGGCGATCTGGCTTTTGTTTATACACAGAGCCACTCAGAGACGAAGGATAATGTGACTTCTGTGGATTCAACTGTGAAGTATTATCTTCTGACAAAGGACGGCAAGCTGTCAGAGATAGCCATGGAGATTCCGAATCTCCAGAAGGAGCAGCATTATGAATATAATTCATCTGAGGATGAGACTGGTTCGAAGACCGATGATTCTGCTGATTCCGGTGTTTCCGCTGAATCAGAGACAGAGGATGACGGCGTTGTGATCAATGAAAATGGTGACAGCGACAATAACGGTGATACAGAGGCATCCAATGGTATCCAGACGCTCAAGTTAAAGGATGCCGAGAACCTGTATGTTGCAGATTATAACGGTGCAGTCTATCATGTGACAACGGCTGACGGCAAGATTACAGCCACATTTGATGATATGAACTTTGTCAACAATATGTATCTGTGCGGTGACAAGCTGCTGCTTGATGATTACGAGAAGGTTTATGAATATGATACAGCAACGGATAAGAAGACAGCTGAACATGAAGCATTGGCCAGTGTGATTACTTCCAAGGGCAGTGTCACGATCGCAGATTATCTGAAGGATGGACATACGATTTATTATTCCTGTACAGAGGGTATCTATACATACGATCTGGATAAGGATACTTCCGAACAGATTGTGGATGGCAATATGTCATCCCTGGTTTCCCCAAGTGGCAACGTAGAGTATCTGATTCCGAAAGATGACGGACAGATTCTTGTGAAGTTCAGTGATTATACCGGAGATACGTCTGAAGAATCTTTCCTGAATTATGCTTATGACAAAGATGCTGCAAAGCGTCCGGATAAGGAACTGACCATCTATACATTAAAGGATGATTATACAATCCGTACACTGGCTGCTGCTTACCAGAAGGCACATCCGGATGTTTATGTGAAGGTTGAAAGCGGTGTCAGTGGTGATGATGCAGTGACAACATCCGATGCCATCCGTACATTGAACACAGAAGTAATGGGCGGCAACGGCCCGGATATCCTGCTTATGGATGGACTTCCGGTTAATTCCTATGTGGAAAAGGGATTACTTGCAGATGTCAGTGATACAGTGAATCCGCTGATCTCTGATGGCAAGCTTTTTGATAAGATCGCACAGACCTATAAGGGTGATGACGGCAAGATTTATGCAGTGCCGATGACCTTCCAGGTGCCGATTGTAATTGGCCGTAAGAGTGATCTTGACAAGCTGAATAATTTGTCGGATTTTGCTTCTCTTGCTCAGGATTTTGTCAAGGATCACAAGAAGAATGAGAATTTTATCGAATCCTATAGTTTATATTCACTAGTTGGCGATATGATGTATACCAACTCAGCCAGTTGGTTCAAGGAAGACGGATCTCTTGATTCTGACAGCCTGAAATCCTATCTGAACGATATTAAGACCATTTATAATGCGGTTTACGAAACTTTATCAGATAAAGATAAGTCCGATATGGATCAAATGAAGCAGTACTATGCAAGTGAGGATTATGAAATGGATGCTTCCTGGTACGGCTCAGATCCAAGTTATATGGCTATGTACATTATGGCCGGCATGAATCGCATTGCCTACGGCAATATGGCCGGAACAAGCAGCCTTGGAGATCTCGCATCCATCATGAGAAAGGATGCCGACATTAATTACAAAGCACTGCCAGGTTCTGTTCAGAATGTTTATGTTCCGTCAGAGATTATTGGTATCAATGCCAAATCCAAGAATATAGACACAGCTAAAGAGTTCTATGCATTTGCCCTGAGTGCAGACGGTCAGAAGGCCATTGACAGTTACAGTGGATTCCCAGTGAATAAAGAACGCTTTGATGCTTCACTGGTTGATCCGGATGCAGGCACAGAAGGCTATGATCCGAATGAGTCCAAAGGCAGTTGGGGTATGACGGATGAGGATGGCAATGAGATCTCTGTTGACATTTACTGGCCGACAGACGATCAGATCGCACAGCTGAAGAACCTGATCGATTCTCTGGATACACCGTCTTATGGCGATTATACGATTTTGTCAACGATTTTGAAGGACAGTATGAATGCCATTATCGGAGATACTTCTGTGGATGATGCAGTCGAACAGGTTGTCAAAGATATCGATATTTACTTATCTGAATAAGAAAGAGGTATGAAAGCTTATGAAGATCAGCCTGAATAAGAAAAAACTTACTGATATTGCTTTCATTGTACCGAGTTTAGCAGGGGTCAGCATTTTTGTGCTGATCCCCTTTATAGATGTACTGCGCCGCTCTTTTACGAATGTATCGGGTACGCAGTTTGTTTTCTTTTCAAATTACATCACGATTTTTCAGAATGCGGCATTCAGACTGGCGTTTTCGAATACCATCAAGTTCATGGTGATCTGCATTCCGATCCTGATGATTTTTTCATTGCTGATCGCAGTGTTTTTGAATGCAGGCATCCGGGGAGCCAATTATCTGAAAACGGCATATCTGGTGCCCATGGCGATCCCGGTGGCTTCGGTTGTGCTGATCTGGCGGCTTTTGTTTCATCAGAATGGCTATTTCAGCGGCCTTCTGCATATGTTTGGGATGCAGTCACAGGATTGGATGGATACAGGATTTGCCTTCTGGATTCTTGTTTTCAGCTACGTCTGGAAAAATCTCGGTTACAATGTTGTTCTGTGGATGGCGGGCCTGACGGCTATCCCGGATACCCTTTATGAGGCGGCCAGAGCAGATGGAGCCAATAATATTCAGTGTTTTCGGTATATCACCATGCCGAACCTGATGTCGACACTGTATACAATCACGGTGTTGGCCTTTTTGAATTCTTTCAAGGTGTTCAGGGAGGCTTATCTGGTGGCGGGGGATTATCCTCATGAAAGTATGTATCTGCTGCAGCATTTGTTCAACAACTGGTTTAGGGAATTATCCCTTGACAAAATGTCTGCAGCGGCAGTTGTGATCGCATTGCTGATCCTTGTGCTGATTCTGGGTCTGCAGCGTTCATGGGACCGTGAAGATTAGGAGGCAGGAGATGAAACATAAGATTTTTAAAAGAATATTACTCCTGCTGCTTTTGGTTCTGGCAGTTATCATCTGTTTTCCGGTGGTGTTTCTGATTGTCGGTTCTCTGATGGGAACGGATGAATTGAATCATTATCTGGGGGCTGTGCTTGGAAAAGCCGATGGTTTTGCTTCATGGGCACTGCTGCCGACATATCCGACCTTTAAAGCTTATGTACAGCTCCTTTTGGATTCGCCGGAATTCTTTGTGATGTTCTGGAATTCCGTGAAGATGACGGGAGCGATTTTGCTAGGACAGATCGTGACCGGTGTGCCTGCAGCATGGGGTTTTGCAAGACTTGATATCCCGGGAAAGAAGGTTTTATTTAACCTGTATATCATTCTTATGCTGATGCCATTCCAGGTCACGATGCTGTCGAATTATCTGACACTGGATGCGATGCATCTGGTAGATACGCAGTGGGCCGTTATTTTGCCGGCCGCATTTTCCACATTCCCTGTATTTATTATGTATCATTTCTTCAGAAGTATTCCGAAGGGCATTATTGAATCGGCGGAATTAGATGGTGCCAATAAGTTTCAGGTGTTTTTGTCGATTGGGGTGCCGCTTGGTTCATCCGGCATTGTCTCAGCGCTGGTCTTAAGTTTTTTGGATGCGTGGAATCTGATCGAGCAGCCGCTGACATTTTTGAAGTCAAAGACGTTGTGGCCGTTGTCTCTCTATTTGCCGAATATCAGTATGGATAATGCAGGCTTGGCTTTTGTGGCATCGGTGATCACACTTGTTCCGTCACTGCTTGTTTTTCTTGCAGGACAGAACTATCTGGAACAGGGTATTGCAGCTTCGGCTGTCAAAGAATAAAGTCTTATAAGTGATCGACTTGTGAAAAAGAGGAGATACCAAACAATGAAATTAAAGCAACTGATGGATTTTGAGATGGATAAGAATAAAAAGAGTTCCCTACAGGTCAAAGCTGTCAAAGCGCTGGCGGGGTTCCTTATTCTGATGTTTTTATTAACGATTCTGTCAAGAGCCGCTGATTCTCTGACTATTGCGAAAGTCACAGCATCTGCTGCAACAGGCGGTGTTATCAGCCATAATATTGAAGTGGACGGCAATATTACGCCGAATAAAGATATTGCCATATCAACAAGTGCCAATATTAAGATTGCCTCCGTGGAAGCGACGGAGGGCAAAACCGTCAAAAAGGGAGATCTGCTGATCCAGCTTGATACAGCTGATCTTAAGAAAAAATTGCTTCAGGCGCAGAAAGAACTGCAGGTGGCAAAGGCAACAGCCTCTGACAAGAAAGCGAATGAAGCCATTGCGGCAGATACGAAATCAAAAAGCCTTCAGAGAACCTATGAAGATTATAATCAGACGGTGGCGGATGCCAATGACAGTGTTTCAAAAGCCGAATCTGATATGAACGAGGCCTGGAATGCTTATAATACATATAAGAATAGTAACAGCAATTCCGGTGAAACGGATACGACAGTCAGTGATTCTCTGGAAAAAACGGTTGAGGAGAAGCAGCTGGCTTATGATAAAGCAGTTGCCAATCTGGATGGGGTCGAAAAAGTTATAGAGGAGGAGATTAAAAAGGCTGAAAGCGGCAATTCCACCCTGACTCCGGAGGGAAAGCAGAAAATCCGTGAACAGGTGAATGCTTCCCTGATGCAAGATGTCAATACAGCAAAGGATGCATTGACGGAAGCCGAGAATGCGTTGTCTGCATATAACGAGCAGCAAAATAACAGCAGCAGTGCCAGCTATGATGAGCAGTTAAAGACATTGTATGATGATTATAAAGCAAAGGAAGAAGCTTATAATGAAGCAGTGAAGCAGCGGCAGTCCACCATCCAGTCTGCGAACCGGACGCTGGAGGATGCCAAAGCACCTGAGAACGTTGATACTGCGACGGCATTGACTGCAAATGATGATCTGGAAGAAAAGCAGCTGGCAGTGGATGAGCTTCAGAAGGTGATGGATGTCAACGGCAAGATCACGGCACCTTCCGATGGCCTGATTACAAAGGTGAATGTGACAACCGGTGAGACGACCACAGAAGATACAGTCATCCGTATTTCAGATCAGAGTGCCGGATATAAGTTTACAGCAACCTTGGACAAGGCCAGTGCCAAATATCTGTCAAAGGATGATAAGGTAACCCTGGATCTTGGCAACGGCACAACCGTTGAAGGTTTAACGGTACAGAGTATTGATGTTTCAGCAGAAGATAAGAATTCCTATGAATTGACGGTTTCTATCCCTGCAAAGGTCAAGAAACTGGGAAGTATCGCTACATTGAAAGTGGAGAAAGCCAGCAAGAAATATGATACATGTGTTCCGCTTGGTGCGCTGCATAGTGACGGAGACAAGTACTATGTGTATGTGATCAATGAAAAGGATACCATTCTGGGTACAGAAACAGCGGTGGATAAGGTTCAGGTGGATATTCTGGACAAGAATAATGAACAGGCAGCCATTGAAGGCTCTTTCAGTTGGGGACAGAAATTTGTCCTGACATCCAGCAAGACACTGCGCAACGGAGACCGTGTGCGTCTTGTGGAGGGAGAATAATGCGGCGGGCGGCAAAGCATGCGGGTAAATATATCCTTCTTTTGATCATGCTCGTATGCTTTGGACATATTCTGGCCATGGGTACGGAAATCGGAGGCTATGGTACGCCGGTGATCTATTATCTGAAAGAGGGCTATTCCCTGTCAATTGTGCAGGACATGCGAAAAAACGATGAGGAACTGGAGAATTATCTTCCCTTTACAGCGGTAGGGAGCCTTGATCAGCAGACCTTTACCAATGATGATCTCGGTAAAACTCTGACAGGTACGCTTACCTATATATATGGCAGTTCGGAGAATCTGTGTTCATCGGACGGCGAATTGATGGAGGACGATCTGACCGGCTGTGTATTGAGCAGTAAAGCGGCCTGGGAACTGTTTGGGGAGAGTGCCATAACCGGAGGCATTGTGACTTATAATGAAAAAAGCTACTATGTCAGAGGTGTTTATGAGGATACGAATGCGGTGGTTATTCTTCCGGCAGAGGTTGTTTTTGACAAGAAGCAGAGCGAAAATAGCGGGCAGAACAATTATCCGGCATCGGATGCAGATACTTCAGCTCCATCGACGGATACAGGGACAGCATCTACTGATTCAGGGAATACAGGCAATGCAGCTCAGGAACCATCCTTTAGCAAAATTGTCATCAAACCGGGAACAGAGATAAGCGGCAATGCAGAGAGAACGGAATATCTTCAGGCTTTTGAAAACAGATGGGGATTGGGCAGCGATAAAACAGATTGTCAGATTTATCAGCGGCTGGCGGTGTTTTTTATGTTTCTTCTTCCGGCATTGATTCTGATTCTTGTGGTGATTCGCGGTATCCGGTTTCTGATGGTCAACAGGTACCGTCCTTTCTGGCTGGCGGCCGGATTTGTGGGGCTGGCTGTGATGATCATGGTGTTCTTTGCCATTTGTCAGGCAAAACCGTCGATTCCTGCGGATATGATACCGAATACCTGGTCTGATTTTGATTTCTGGGGTGAAAAAATCACAACCTTCAAAAACAGTATACAGCATATTCTTTTTATCGATAAGAGTGAAGTGGAGCTTGGCTATTTCAGACCGCTGACATCCATGGTGGGTTATGCCGTTGTGGCGGTGATCATGTTTTTTGCTTCAGGAAGATTTTTCAAACCGGAGAAGGCAGAAGGCTTGTATGGCATGATACTTGCCGTGTGCGTGACGGAATTGATCGCTGTGTATCTGCTTCACAGATTCGGTGCCATGATAGAGGGAAAGAGAATGATGCTTTATCTCTGGCCTTACTTTGTTATTGGTCAGTTTATATTCCGAAAAAAAGACGCAAAAGTTGATGAAAAAACGGTTGACAGAGTTTAAAAAACATGGTAGTATACAGAAGATGCCGCACAGTGAGGTCTAAATTTGCAGAATAGCTTTGCAAATACCGTAACTGGCGAGTAATGTGAATAGGAGGTGCCCTATAAATGTACGCAATTATTGCAACAGGTGGAAAACAGTATAAAGTAGCAGAAGGCGATGTCATCAGAGTTGAGAAACTTGGTGTTGAAGCTGGTGCTGAAGTTGTTTTTGATCAGGTTCTCGTTGTAAGTGGTGACGAAGTTAAAGTTGGTGATCCAACAGTAGCAGGTGCTACAGTAACAGCTACAGCTGTTGGTGATGGCAAGGCTAAGAAGGTTATCGTTTATAAGTATAAGAGAAAAACTGGCTATCATAAGAAGAACGGTCATAGACAGGCTTATACAAAAGTTAAGATTGAAAAGATCAACGCTTAATTTTGAGGTCATGTGATGATCAGTGTGACAGTCTATAAAGACAAGAATAATCACTATACAGGTTTCAGATGCGACGGCCATGCGGAATATGCAGAGCCCGGTGAAGATATTGTCTGCAGTGCAGTTTCAGTGCTTACATTGAATACATGCAACGCCATTGAAGCACTGACAGAAGATGCATTCAGCGTCGGAGCAGATCAGGAAACAGGGTTGGTTGACTTTGATTTTGATGATGTGCCGGGACATGATGCAGCATTGCTCATCGATGCACTGGTGATCGGTATGCAGTCACTCTCGGAGCAGTACAGTGAGTTTATACATTTTGAAATCGAGGAGGTGTAACTCATGTTAACAATGAACCTTCAGTTTTTCGCTCATAAAAAGGGTGTTGGTTCTACTAAGAACGGTAGAGATTCCGAGTCCAAGAGATTAGGAGCGAAGAGAGCAGACGGACAGTTTGTAAAAGCTGGCAATATCCTTTACAGACAGCGTGGTACTAAGATTCACCCAGGTGTGAATGTTGGTAGAGGCGGCGATGATACTTTATTTGCACTGGTTGACGGTGTTGTAAGGTTTGAAAGAAAAGGTAGAGATAAGAAACAGGTTTCTATCTACCCAGTCGTAGTAAACGAATAATAGATTAAACGGCTTCAGATTTTGATATTTGAAGTCGTTTTTTTGAATCAGTATCTAATTAAAACGACAGAGGCAGCGCGGCATGCGGCTGTTCTGGCAGGAAGGAGTGTTTTTATGTTTGCTGATCAGGTTAAGATATATATACGCTCCGGCAAGGGCGGTGACGGTCACGTTGGCTTCAGACGTGAGCTTTTCGTTCCTGCAGGAGGACCAAACGGCGGCGACGGCGGTAAGGGCGGCGACGTTATTTTTGTTGTAGACGAAGGATTAAATACATTATCAGATTTCCGTCATATGAAGAAGTACTGTGCACCAAACGGTGAAGACGGCGGCAAGAACCGCTGCCACGGTGCGGATGGTGAAGATCTGATCATTAAAGTGCCGGAAGGAACGGTTATTCGTGATGCAGAATCAGGACGCGTGATCGCAGATATGTCCCATGGCAACAAGCGGGTGACTGTTTTAAAGGGCGGCCGCGGCGGTAAGGGCAATCAGCATTATGCGACAGCAACAATGCAGGCACCGAAATACGCTCAGCCGGGCCAGAGAGCCATGGAGCTTGTTGTTACCCTGGAATTGAAGGTGATTGCGGATGTAGGCCTTGTAGGTTTTCCGAATGTCGGCAAGTCAACTTTCCTTTCCCGTGTGACGAATGCACGTCCGAAGATTGCCAATTATCATTTTACAACACTGAATCCGAATCTGGGTGTTGTGGATCTTCCGGATGGCAGAGGATTTGTGATTGCGGATATTCCGGGTATCATTGAAGGTGCATCAGAGGGTGTGGGACTTGGTTTTGAGTTTCTGCGTCATATTGAGCGTACGAAGGTGATGATTCACATTGTGGATGCAGCCAGTGTTGAGGGACGTGATCCGATTGATGATATCTACAAGATCAATGCGGAGTTGGAAGCCTACAATCCTGAGATTGCGAAACGTCCGCAGGTGATTGCAGCCAACAAGATCGATACCCTTTATGAGGGCGAAAATGACGATGCCATTACATTGTTAAGAGAAGAATTTGAGCCGAAGGGAATCAAGGTTTTTCCTATTTCTGCAGTCAGTGGCAAGGGAGTCAGAGAACTGCTCTTTTATGTCCGTGAAATGCTGGATCAGATCGGGGATGAGCCGGTTGTATTTGAACCGGAATATGTACCGGTGAATACAGATGTTGAGGAACCATATACAGTCAGCGTTGAAGACGGGGTTTATGTTGTAGAGGGACCGCGTATTGAGAAGATGCTTGGCTATACGAACCTTGAATCTGAAAAAGGTTTTGATTTCTTCCAGAAATTCCTGAAAGAAAACGGTATTCTTGATGAACTTGAAAAGGCAGGTATACAGGAGGGCGATACGGTCCGTATGTATGGCCTGGAATTTGATTATTATAAATAAGAGGGATAATACAGATGATTAAAAATAGTAAGCAGAGAGCCTATCTCAAAGGGCTTGCCATGAACATGACACCGATTATCCAGATTGGTAAATCCAGTGTGACACCGGAACTGACACAGGCTGTGGAAGAAGCCCTCGAAGCGAGAGAGCTGATCAAGATTTCTGTTCTTCAGAATTGTCTTGATGATCCGCGTCAGATGGCAGAGGTACTGGCTGAACGTACACATGCAGATGTGGTTCAGGTTATCGGCAAAAAGATTGTTCTTTATAAAGAAGGCAAGGACAACAAAAAGAAAATTGTTCTTCCTGAGAAATAATATACGTCAGAGGAGATGCTTGCGATGAGCCGACGAAAACGTATCGGAATCATGGGAGGTACCTTTGACCCTGTGCATATGGTGCATCTGACGCTGGCTGAGAATGCCTATCACAGCTTTGGACTGGATGAAGTGCTGATGCTGCCGAATGGTGATCCGCCGCACAAAACGGACAAAATCATTACACCGGCAGTCCACAGACTGGCTATGCTTCAGCTGGCGGTGGAAGGTATTCCCTATTTTCGGATTTCTGATATGGAGATCAGACGGAAGGGGTACAGTTATTCCTCTGTCACCCTGGAGGAGCTGAAGAAGGCACATCCTGATACGGATTATTATTTTATTATGGGTGCGGATTCCCTTTTTCAGATTGAGACATGGCATGAACCGGCGGTCATTATGGCAGATTGTGTCATACTGGCGGCTATGAGAAACCATACGCCGGATGATGTTTTCAAGAAGCAGATGGATTATCTTGAGGCGAAGTATCATGCAGACATCCGATTCCTGAATATTCCGGATCTTGCACTGTCATCCAGCGAAATCAGGCATCGTGTCAGGGAACATCAGTCGATTCGTTTTATGGTTCCTGAGGGTGTTCGGGAATATATAGAGGAACATCAGCTGTATTGCAGATGAGAGCAGCCTTTCGGCTGTTCGGAATTTGCAGACAAATGATGGGTATAGTTGCTTCGAAAACGTTGTACTGGAATGACAGGACAGACAGAAGGAAATTTTGATGATGGAAATACAGGAAATTGAAGAGATATTGCAGCAGAAACAGAATCCGCATCGATACAGACATACCATCGGTGTGCGCTATACATCCATTTGTCTGGCTATGCGCTATGGCGAAGATCTGACAAAGGCGTCCTACGCGGGCTTGCTGCATGATTGTGCTAAGCATATGTCTGGTGAGAAGCTGTTAGAGAAGTGCCGCAGCCACCATTTGCCTGTTTCAGATATGGAGGCTAAGAATCCGTTCCTGCTTCACGGGAGAGTCGGGGCATGGCTGGCCGGGCACAGATACGGTGTCGAGGATCCGGAAATCCTCAGCGCCATTGAATGGCATACTACCGGTAAGCCGGATATGACACTTTTGGAGAAAATCGTTTTTACAGCGGATTATATTGAGCCGGGGCGGGATCAGGCACCGAATCTTGCATGGCTTCGTCAACTGGCATTTACAGACATTGATCAGGCAGTCTGCGAAATTCTGAAGCAGACATTGGATTATCTGCGTGATCAGGGCGGGGAGATCGATCCTGCCACAGAAGTTACTTATAGTTATTACTTACAGAAGTGTGCAGAGGATGCAGAATCATGATTCTATATCTGAATCTGCAATGTGCATATAGATAATTAATGGAGGTAAGCATGAATCAGTCTAAAAAAATGACCAAACTTGCAATTGCTGCACTGGAAGACAAGAAAGCCAATGATGTTCGTGTCATTGACATTGCTGGGGTATCTGTTATTGCAGACTATTTTGTGATCGCAAGCGGTTCCAATACCAATCAGGTGCAGGCCATGGCTGACAGCGTCCGTGAGGCCCTTGGAATAGCCGGTTATGGGCCTCGCCAGATAGAAGGCTATGGCGTCGCTAATTGGATCCTGATGGACTACAACGATATTATCGTGCATATCTTTTCTGATGAATCCAGAACATTCTATGATCTGGAAAGAATCTGGAGAGACGGCAAAGAAGTATCTGTGGGTGAATTTGAGACAGAAGAATAGTACTGTTTGAAAGTAAAGAAATAAAACGAATAAGCCGTCAGCTGACATCTGATGATCGAAAAACAGATGTCAGCTGGCGGCTTATTGCTGTTATGCAGGCAGTATCTAAAACAGAAAATAAAATATGAAAAGTCTGCTGCACAAAACGTCCGGACAGATATAAATTACATATCCATACGGACAAGGCCGATAACCTTGCCGAGAATTTCACAATGCTTCACGATAATAGGAGAGAAAGCATCGTTCTGAGGCTGAAGACGGTAGTGGTCTTCTTCCTTATAGAATGTCTTGACAGTTGCAGAATCATCCACCAGAGCAACAACCATATCGCCATTGTCGGCAGAAGACTGCTGCTGAACAATGACATGATCGCCATCTAAAATGCCGGCATTGATCATGCTTTCGCCTCTGACAGCCAGCATAAACAGTTCTGCGTTCGGCATCAGTTCGCTTGGTACAGGGAAATAACCTGTGATATTCTCAACAGCGAGAATCGGTTCGCCTGCAGTAACAGTACCGACGATTGGAATGTTCACCATCTCGCGTCTGGCAAGATTGAATTCATCGTCAAGGATCTCGATGGCTCTTGGCTTGGTAGGGTCTCTTCGGATATAACCATTCTTCTCCAGAGTCTCGAGATGAGAGTGAACGGAAGATGTGGACTTCAGATGAACTGCTTCACAGATCTCACGGACTGAAGGCGGATAGCCCTTCGCTAATAACTGAGATTTTATGTATTCAAGAATTTCCTGCTGCTTGGCAGAGATTTTACCATTTGACATATTCAATACCTCCTGTATGGATAACAAACTATTTTATCACTGATACTATCATAACACGGCAAACGTATATTTGCAAACAAATGTTTGAAATTTAATAGAAATGTAAAGAAATTCTATTGACAAACGAACTATTGTTCTGTATAATACAAACATAACAAACGAATGTTTGGAAAATGTGTTCGGAACGATTGTTTGCATTTGATAAAATGTGGAGGGATGAAGTGATGAGAAGAAGGAAAATGGTTTTAAAGAGACGCATTCGTATGGTGATCGCTGCGTTTATATTAATCCTGATCGGTATTCTGGTGATTCCTATCAGCCACTTTAAGGTGGCAGCCAGTGAGAAGAATATGCGTCAGATTGAGTACAAGACGTATGTTGTTCAGTATGGCGATACATTATGGGGGCTGGCAGACAGCTATATGGGGAAGAATTTTAAGAATCATCAGGACTATATCCATGATGTGATGCGTGCGAATGGTATGAATCAGGCGATGATTTATGAAGGACAGCTGTTGATCATTCCATGTGAAGGGGATGTGGCAGAGAATACACAGATGGCGGCAGCAGGTGAAGATATGAGAAACTGACCGGATTAGAGATGTTAGAGATGCCGATGCAGGCAGCCATTGAGCATATAAGCAGATCAGATCGCGAATGAAGATATAGGATGAATGTGCAGTTATAATTACGAAAGCGGATAAACAGGTGATCGATCCGGAGAAGGTGAATCAGGCAGTTATCCGCTTTTTATTTTTAGTTTGCGCGCCATGGGCGCGCTCTAACGGGTGAAAGTCCCGAACACGCCTAGGCGACAAGGAAGTGTATAGCTGAACAGCAAGGGTGTCTATCGTAAGGTAGAATCTGAAGGAA
>NZ_JAMOKJ010000026.1:0-30992 GCF_023656595.1 Coprococcus intestinalis
CCAATTATAGATGTTCTCAATCGTAAAAACATCCCAGTCAATGTCATTTGCAGGAATCAGCATTTCACCTGCGGGTTTGCGATTGTCAACAAGCACTTTGCCGTCCGCTTCCAAATATGTCCATGTATGATGTTCATCCTCAAAGATAACTGTTGCAACGTGTTCATCCGTCGTGAGGGTCAGCTTGAAATACACCTGTTTACCGGTGCTATTGTCCATGTCCAGTGTAAACTCAGCATTCTGAATCAATTCTTCTGCTGCAACAACGTCTTCAGGGCGAATATTGTGCAGTACTTCTTTACAGGCCTCTGCATCACCGTTTACAATACCTACAGCAGATGCCAAGAATGCGCCGGTTTTACCGCCGGTATTAGGAATACCGACTGCCTGAACACCTGTAACCATTAAGCCGCAGCCCACCATATCAACACGCAACACCTTGCCGGGAGCGTGCTTACGGGTAATTGCACCTGCCAAAGCAAACATCATAGGCTCTGTACAGCCCAAAGCTGGGGAAGCTTCCTTGTCCAACAGTTCTCTAAAAATTGTCTTACTCATACTCATTTCCTTCCTTTCTTTTCTTTCGCGTTTTTTGATTGAATTTATTATTGTTGATATATCTCATAATTCATGCGATATATATCTAACTAAATCTGTATTGTTTCTAGTTGAGGATATTCCTTTGTCAAAAATTCCCTGTTTTTACATAGTTCTTAATCTGTTCCACGCTCTTCCCACAAATGCCTAAAACCTCTGCAGAGCGACCGTTTACAAACCAATTTGTATCATGAGCCACACCAACCAATGTAATAACAGCGTCCATAATAGGAGTTTCAATTCCTAACAAATCAGCGATGGAGGCCCAGCAAACCAATGCAATGGGAATATCTTCTGTAAGATAACGATAATGGATGTCATTAGGACCGGCAATGGATGTCAGCGCATGGCAACCATGACCCATAGCATACAGAGCCTCCCATGATTCGATTTTTTCAACACCAGCAAAATCCTCCAAAGCATGAATCTGATAGCCCAGAGCTTTCCCAATAGCCAGGCGTTCTTCATTCAAAAGCACGTCAATCTTTAAGCCAGAGGGCTGAAAACCATGTTCATATAGGAAGAAGGTAAAATCTGGCTTTTCAATGTTACTCAGGTTCACCAGACACGGTCCGGGATGCACTGTGGGGTTAATTAAGCTCAATCCGCATTCCAGAATATCCGCATACATACCTGGAAATTCATAGATGTCTTTTCTTACCTGATCATAGTATTTTTCTCCGGCAGAAGCAGGAAAAAATGCAATGGGTGCCAAGTGCCGCTCAAACATACGGACCTTGCCAGGCTCAACTCGCCTTGCGCTAAAGGGTGGGATAGTAGATTCTGCAAAAATGGGGCAGGACGCATCCTCTTCCCATACATTTTTGTAAATCAGGGAAACCATGCAACCATTGAACGTAATCAGAATCTGCTGTGCAGTGGTATGTCCCTTCAGAATTCTCGCATATTCTTCGTGGCGATTGCCGGGAACACACAGAATGATATAATCTGCACCTTTTACCGCTTTGTCAATATCGGAAGTAACGACATCAATTTTTTCTTTTGCTTCAAATACACCGACACATTCAATTTCGTGTGTGTCTACGATTTTTTGGATTCTGGAAATCAGGTAGTCTGGCGCAAATAAACGCACCTCATGCCCATTGGACTTCAAGTCAACCGCAACAGTTTGCGCAATATTACCAGTACCAAGAACAGCTATTTTTTTCATTTTTTTACCATTTCCTTTCTTTTATTTTATTACTTAATACACTTTCCTTATACACTTTCCTTGAATAAGCCCTCTTTTTTGTCGCGAGATTTGATTATGAAATAGCGAACAATGCATACAACCGCAACAACACAGCCAGAATAACCGCAATAGGTCATAATATAGTTCAACAGGGTTTCATAGGGTACAAACAGTGTGATGATATATACACATATCCCGGCAATCACACAAATTAGCTTATATTTTTTACTCTTATCATCTTTAGCCAGCATAGACGCACAAGTCCACAACATCGGGCAGATGGTAGAAAAAATTGCTGCCAGAATGATGATTGCAAACAACAGAGATAAAATGATTCCAGCATTTCCACCGAAAACGCTGTTTGCCAGCAGCAGATTAGGGATGGAGGCCTGTACAGCTGCCTGAATGTTTCCGATATGGTTAAGACCCATCAGAAAGGAAACCAACATGATGCCACCGGAGCTGATAATCATAATGAGCTGATTATATATGAATTTATATTCTCTTAAATTGTAGCCAATTGTACCAACAAATGCGGAAACTAGTAACAGATTGCAGCCTCCAAATGACAAACCCGCTGTAACCCAGTTGGAACCAGCATGAATCACATCCACATCGCCACTATTGATAGCTGCATTTCCTTCCACAATCATCGGATAGTATTTAAAGGCAGCTACAATACCGATAAACAGCGTGAATAATACAATAATCGGTCCAACCTTGCCAATAATATCTATAATCTTGTTTAAACCCATGACAGCAATTGTAACCGAAAGCACTACACCGATGGCGGAGCCAATTGGAATGGAAATTCCCCATTGCTGGTGAAATACATTGCCAAATCCGGAAATCATAAACATATAACAGCAAGCGTTAAACAGCCATGCAAAAACCTGGAATAATTTTCCAAATACATTACCGGCATAGAAATCATAAATTCCCGCTAAATCTTTCAGTCCGCGCGTACGACCTGCATAAGAATATGCAATATAAGCCAAGCAAGAAAGCAGCAGTGCGATAACAGCAACACCTAGACTAGTCCAAACAGAACCCCAGCCAGAAAAATACTGCATCGTTTCCTGTCCGCTGGCAAATCCAGAACCTATCAGATATGCAAACATTGCACCGATTAGATTGAGCATCAATCCAAGTCCTATTTTTTTATTTCCCACTTTTCATATTCCTCCTCCTATTTTCTTTGAACGCTTGATTTTTTCTAGGCTTCCCCAATACGTTCGTTAAATTTTTTCCTTTATATTGCTTTGCAAATCCGTTATAACGTACTTCAAATATAATCTATTTTTTAAAATTGGTCAATATCCTAATAATGCACAAATATCATAGCGAATTTTTATTCACTATAACGTTTTTTCGGAGTGAAATGTCAAAATTAGACACAAATTTGCTCTGCTCACTTGACAAGAAGGCGGAAGTGTCGTAAATTACATTTCATAGGCGGTCAATTTAGCGAACGCACTAATTGAGGAAAAGGATGATAAAATATGGAAAGCTACTTGGAATTAGGAGAACGGTTAAAAGAAATCAGAGGCAATATGGGGCTTAGCCTAGAACAGGTGTCTGCATTAACGGGCGTAAGCAAAACCATGCTTAGCCAAATCGAATCCTCAAAATCTATTCCAACCATAGCTACTGTTTTCAAAATTGCCAATGGACTAAAAATCAAAGTGGATTCTTTGTTGTGCGGGGAAAAAAAGCAATATTATGATGTCATTAACATCAATAACCTGTCCCCTGCGATTGATAATCATGAACAAGTTTATATGTACTGTATTTTTCCGTTTTCTCCAACAACGGGATTCGAGATTTATTATTGTATTTATAAATCAGGATGTGACCACGAATCGGTAACCCATAAAAACGCAAAAATGGAATACATTACAGTTTTTCAAGGCGAACTGGAGATGGTTGTTGAAAATCGTTCCTATATAGTGAAAAGCGGAGAGGCCATTAAGTTTGATGCAACATTGCATCATAAATATATCAATAAAGGTGAAACGGATGTTATTGCGCAGGCTCTTTTAAGTTATTAAAAAGTCTATGATATAATAAATATCATTGGGAGAACCTTGTATTCTGAAAAACGAAAGAAAACAGTACGCAGAATAACAATGACAGATAGCAAAAGAAATATATCCGTCAGCTTCTCGGAGAGTATGATATTGAAACGACGGAGGATATTCAGGATGCTCTGAAAGATCTTTTGGGTGGCACATCAAGGAAATGTGTATGTCACCTTTTATGACTGTTACAGTGCTTTAGGAGCATCCTAAAGTTGGCCTGTTGACAAATAGAAAGGTGGGGGTGCGGACAAAAATCTGGACTCCCATAGGGCTCTCGAAAGGAGCCCTTTTTTGTATTCATATGAGAAAAAATCTATTGTATTAAAAGTATTTCATCAAACTAATTCTGTTTCTGAAACAATACGAATTTTGGGTTACCCAACCAGAAGGCAGTTGTATAGTTGGATCGATGACGAGAATTTGCCATCCAAAGAACGCAAACCATTACCTCGTATTGCAAATTCTCCAGATCATCCTAGAAATCCGCCACTAGATGTTAAACTTGATGCAATTAAGCGTTGCTTTGAACTTTGTATTATTGAACTTGTATTTGATGCGGAGGGACATGGTGTAGACTTTGTATTCCGTTACTGTAATGATGAAATGTCTGTTGTTGAGGGCGTTCCCGTTTCAGAAATGTTGAATCGTTCCTTTTATGAAGTCTTTGAAAATGGAGATAAAAAATGGCTTGTTACTTATGCGGATGTGGCATTAAACGGCAATAAACATATCCTGCAGGATTATAGTCCGGAAATCGACAAGACTCTGACCATCTACTGTTTTCAACCTGCCAGCGGATATTGTGCATGTGTATTGATTCCATCTTAGTGTGCTGCTATTTGGCCACGCACCCCATTCACCACTGTCATTTGCAGCAATACAGTTTTTCTGAATGATAAGACTGCTCTCCAGCATTTTCAAAGGCTATATCAGCCCCTAGGGCAAGCAGGTACGCATATCATGGTTTACCTCTGCCTGATAATGCCCGTTCATCGTGGACGGTACATTAAACAGAGCTGCCAGTAAATATTTCTTGATGTTTTTTACTTTTTATCTTGTAGTTTGCGAATATCCGTATAAATAGAAAAAGCCCTTTGAGAAAAGGATTTCTCCTCTCTCAAAGGGTAGTTTAACTTTTTCATTATACCGTTTTCATTTTAGCACCTTTCCATACTTTTTCTTTTAGACTTTCGCTGAATAGTTCCTCTGAAAAATAGACAGATTCATACTCTCCCTGTACAAAGTTTAGCCGCGGATAAGGTGCAAGGTCATGAACGGAAACTACTTTTTTCGATGCCAATGGGTGAGCTTTTATGGTGATACCAGCCTCTTTTTCCGTTTCTTTGATGGAATTGGACAGACTTGGCTGTGATATAAAAAGTAGTTTCGCAGCTTCGGTAATTGAACCGACTTCTGCTACCTTCAAAATGTATTTTAATTGTTGAACCGTCATTTCTTCATCCTTTTTATTCTTACAAATTCCGATTGAGATTTCACCTGTTTTAAGAAATTTAATAACTGTTATATTTTGTTATTAAATTCTCCTCAAACCATTGAAAACACTGGGTTTATCGGAATGACAGATTTTATCCATTTTCCAAAATAGATTACGATAGCTGTACTCATTATATTTTCGGAAATCGGAAAATAAAACTCGTTCCGATACCTTCGATACTTTCAACGTGAATGGTTCCATTGTGGAGGTTTACAATCCAGCGCACCATAGAAAGGCCGAGACCGGTACCGCCATTTTCTCTGGAACGGCTTTTGTCTATGCGATAGAAACGCTCCCAGATTTTGTCCAGGTGTTCCTCACTTATTCCAATACCATCATCTTTCACTTCACCGACAATCTGGTCATTTTCGACCTTCAGGATAACATGAATATGTCCATTTGTTTTTCCGTAATTGATGGCATTGGTTATTAAATTCATCATCATACGCAAAATCAATGTCTGGTCGCCGTTCATAAATAAGTCATCCTGCTTTTGCAGGGTGATCTCAATATTTTTTTCCTGTGCTTTTGTCTGCAGTTCTTCTATTACAAGTTCGCTTAATAATCCAAAATCCAGTTTTTCCATCAGATGCTGCTCATCCTGTTCGTTTCTGGCGATCATTAACATTTCGCTTGTCAGCTTTGACATTCGTTTTGCCTGCCTTAAGATGACTGCAATCTCTTCCTTGTCTTCCGCAGATAAGTTTTCATTTCCCAATAAGTACTCACACTGGGAAATGATAACAGCAACGGGAGTCCGCAGTTCATGGGATACGTCTGATGTGAATTGACGTTCCTTCTCAAACGAAAATTCCAAGCGCTCGAACATTTCGTTAAATTTCTTCGACAATTCGTATAATTCATCTTTTGCTTTTGGCAAAGACAAGCGTTTGGAAAGATCTTTTCCATTGCTGATGTTTTCAACTTCATCGCAGATAAGATCCACCTGTCTCAATGCCTGCTTGATCATAAAATATCCGATGGCCCCGATCAGAATAATGAGTAATGGGAATACAATCAACAGCATTTTCTCGGATGTCTGCATGAAAAGTTCTATAGAATGTACGGAGGTAATTCCTCGTACCCACATTTCGTCATCATCACCGTAAGTGTAAACGCTGTCATATACCATCCATTTTCGATTTGATTCGCTTATCGTTCGCGGTGTATTCGACATGAGGATAGTTTCTTCTGGAAATTGGGCTGGAATCGTTCCATAAAGTAATCGTCCGTTTTTATCATAAATACAAAACATAATACCGTTATCGTAAAATTCGGTATCGCCGTCAAGATAAAAGGAATCATCCTGAAAATTAATATTTGAAGAGAATCCGGTCACTGCGGCACTGATTTCTTCTTCTGTCGCAGAAATTCCAACCCTATCCACAAAAAGAAGGACGAGAACTAGAATAGTCCCAAGAACTACGGCGATGATTCCGGTGTACCATAGCGTAATTTTTTTCTTGATCGTCATCTGTTTCATTCGTTTTCCCTCATTACATATCCAACACCGCGAACAGTGTGGATGAGTTTTTGTTCATATTGTGCATCGATTTTTTTTCGCAAATAGCGAATGTATACGTCGATCACATTGGAACCACCTTCAAAATCAAAGTCCCACGCATTCTGTTCAATCTGCTGTCTTGTCATTACGATATTTTTGTTGCGCATAAGACATTCCAGAACCATAAATTCTTTTGCAGAAAGATCAATTTCATTTCCGGCTCTTGTAACCTTTCTTGTGTCACGATCCAGAATAAGATCTGCTATTTTTAGTTGATTGGATGTAAATTGTGGCTTTCTACGCATCATGACACGGATTCTTGCAAGCAGTTCTTCAAATGCAAATGGTTTGATCAGGTAATCATCGGCACCAAGATCCAGTCCTTTGACACGGTCTTCAATGCTGTCTTTTGCTGTCAGTAACAGAACCGGTGTATCATCTTCTCGTTGCCTTAATTCTCTTAAGATTTCATATCCGTCCTTTCCCGGCAACATGATATCAAGAATAATACCATCGTAGGAAGTCATATCGATATAATCCATCGCTTCCAGACCATCCCCACAGGCATCCACACTGTAATGTTCCTTGACAAGCCTTTTTTTGACAATGTTTCTTAAATCATTCTCGTCTTCTACAATCAGTAATCTCATAATGTAATTATTATAATACCAATCATTTTCGTGTGCTAGAGTCCTTTTTTTCATTTTTTGAAATTACTATTTGTTTTAATCTTTTTTTAATCTTCCCCCTATATGATACATATAACAGCAAAAACAAAACATCCAAGAGACGGAAGGAGAACATGTTATGAAAAAAATATTAGTAGTTTTATTATCTCTCACATTAATATTTGCTTTTACAGGATGCACTTCATCCAATAATGGAGCAGCAGAAGATATAGAAATTAAGACACAGAAAGTTGTAACATCAAATACAGATAACAATGATGATCATATCAGCAACACAGAAAACGCAGTAGAGAATGCGAACGAAAAGGATTATGATTTCTCTTCTTATGAAAACGATATCCGTAATATAACAAAAAGTGTAAACAATGCAAAAACATCTACAAATGCATCTGAGAATCACGAACAATTCTACGCTTTGAAAAAACAGGTAGACGCAATTGATGACGAACTGGATAAACTTGATGATGAATTTGAGTATGCTTACCAGATGAAAGAGATTAGCTTCGAGATATACAAAGCGAGAGAACGCGCGATTGAAAAACTGGAAGATGAACTGGAATTAACAGAAGAAGCGCTGGAAAACAAATACGGCATTGATGATTAATTCCATCTTGGCTACAAGAACGTGGCAGAACTTTCTTAATTTCTAAAATCGGGTAGGAGGTAGATAATTATTTTATCTACCGACCTCCCACACCACCTGGCATACGGTTCCGCACCAAGGCGGTTCTTTAGTTTTCACAAACTGTTAGATAGTAGTCAAGCATGGATATATATCCCAGCTTGGCTATTATTTTATTGATGATTACTGAATTTAGCACCTGGGCCATTCTCCAGTACCCTTTTTGACATTGTCTGAGGACATCATGTGCTCCTCGCTTTGGTCTGAAACCTTTCGTGTGTTTTTTTATTGTAAATTTCCATTCGCATACAAAGAAAATCGTTGAAGTCCTTATCTGCTTTTGGTGGCTCATCAACGATTTCATACTTTACATAGCTTTTTGTTTTAGAGATAATATGCAGATTATTAGACCATGTATTTTCTCTCAACAGCTTTGAGAGTTCTGGTTTATCCTTGTAAGTTTCATAAAACTGTTTCATTCTCCAAATATTTTGTGATGAATATCCTCTAATTCCAGGTTCTTTACTCAATATATATTCAGACAAAGCCTTCACAGTAGACTTGCCCCAACCATTTACATCAATTTGTTTTGAAACATACTCACCAATAGACCAATATAAATCTATAATTGTAGAATTAACCTGATACTCAGCTTTCTGTTTTGCCGAATAAATCATTCCAAGTACGTTCTCAAATACTCCCGTAATTTCGATCTCGCTCATACCTTATTCTCCTTACTTTACCTGCCATACCTTTACTCTTTTATTATATCATTTTATACAGTTGATCAACTTCTGCTTCGTATACTGATTCAGTGTGCGTATCAAACAGCACCCATTCCACTAAATCAAAACTGTCCGGATTATCCTGTAAGAATCTGTTTACTGTATGTACTGCAATCTTTGCTGCCAACTCAACCGGAAAACTATATACTCCAGTTGATATGGAAGGAAATGCAATAGACCTGATTCCATTATCCATTGCCAGCTTCATAGAATTAAAATAACAGTTAGCAAGAAGTTCCTCCTCTCTATTCCTTCCACCATTCCATATTGGTCCTACAGTATGTATCACATAATCACATGGCAGATTATAGGCTTTTGTTATCTTTGCCTCTCCAGTCTCACATCCATGAAGTGTCCTGCACTCTACCAAAAGCTCCGGTCCTGCTGCTCTATGAATCGCTCCATCTACACCACCTCCGCCAAGCAGAGAATTATTTGCAGCATTAACGATTGCCTGCACATCTGTTACTTTTGTTATGTCACCTTTTATCGTTTTAATCAAATACATTGTTTAATATTCCTTCTCTATTTCGCCATCTATTCCATACATTTTCTTGAATGCATCAAGGTCTGCCTGATTCTTAATCAGCATAACCTCGTCTATCTTACCTGTATGAATATTCTTAAATCCGGCAACCTGCTCGCCATTACATATGCTCGCCTTGATTACTGGTTTCTTATTTTCTTTATCATATATCTTTGTAACTATATTTTTCTTAAATAGTCCCACTCTGAGCACCTTCTTTTGATTTTGCCATCAGTATAAGTTTTTCAAAGAACTGTGCAAAGCGTACATCATCTTCTTCTGTACGCTTTCTCGTGTCTCCGTTTCCACTCCGGTCGGTGCAGAACCGATGTCCACCGAACATCGTGCACCCTTTCATATGATTCTTATGAGAGCTGCGCCTTACCTTTTTATTAAGATGTCGCTCCATAAGCATCTGATCTATGTTCTCATTCGTGTACCACTTACCGGATTGGTGAATAGCATATGGTCTACGCTTGGCTTTGAGCCCTTTTCCAAGAGCCATAGCAGCGACATCATAATCCTGTGATACTACCACATCCCCTTTATGACAAATGCTAATCAACTTATAATCTACAGCATCTGCTCCTGCACATACCACAATCACCTCGCTGCAATCAGAATACAAAATATGATTCGTATCACACAGCAATGTGGTAGAAATATTGTATTTCTCTGCTATTGTCTCGACAATGTCCACTACCGGACACGCATCTGCATCTACAAATATCTGCATTTTCTCCTTAAATCCATTTCATATCAGTTATAGCTAATTGGTGTTCGTACTTCTATAAGATTTCCTGATGGATCATAAAATCTTACAAGCTTCTGTCCACCTTCAATTTCCATTAATTCCGTAACATAACTTACAACATACTTGCCAGACTCCAATTTTTCAATAATACCTTCTATATCATTATCTTCAAAATAAAGTTCTGTCATATTGTTATGTGGAGTTGTAGGTATTTCTGTACTGTCATACCATACATCTACATCCTGTAATACAAGCCCCTCAGACATTATCACATTGCCTTCCATCCTTGTAATCACACGCAATCCAAACAATTCTTCATAAAAATCAATTGATTCGTCAATGCTATCAACAATAATCAATACATTTTTCAAACTCATATTATATGTTCCTGCCTCTCCATTTCTCGTTGAATCCATGTCATAATTACATCTACAAGGTAATCCTGCTGTACCTGACTTAGTTCCTTTCCCGGCTGCATTTTATGCCACTTTCGGATGCACTCCCTGCAGCATGTTGCCGTTGCATGCTGGGCAATAAATACAGGATGACCACGCATTGGTGTCTGTTTACCATCATTTGCTATATATGCCGGAGCTTCTCTCTTTGCAATAAAATCCTTAGGATACAAAGTTACTTCTTGATCAAACTCATCATACAAAGCTAGGTAACTACCATAGGACCTCACCGTTTTATCCATTAGTTCATGCCTGTCTAGTTTTGGAGATGAAGAATAATAATCTATCAAATCACTAACAATTTCATTCTGAATATTTTTTACATCCAAACCCGCAGGATTGAAATTTATTAAATATCTGTATGTCAAATATGTTGCATGAAATTCAGTTCAAAACAAGAACACAAAATCTTCCTGCAATCTTCTATAATCTAAATCATTTCTATAATTTGATAACTTATTATAATCACATAAATGGACATATTCATGAATCAATGATGAAATAAAATTCACACAATCTTGTTTTCTCACTGCTCATAAAGCCAGAAATTGCAGATATGAGCCAACCCAATCCAATAACAATTAAAGCAATTTTCCATCCTATACCATTATCAAATACAAAGATAAATGTATATAAAGCAAATACACTAATGGGAATAGCTATTCCATTTAACACCAAATTGCGTTTTCTCTTCTTTTCTTTATCCATTTATTTTTGCCGCCTTAAATCTCAATTTTTATATTAAATCCATTTATCTGCTTATTTTTCTTCACATATTTTATCAATATCTCAAAAGCACTTAATAATAAATCCGCACCCGTTTCTTTCCCGTGATCAGTGTGTCCGTAACAACTGTAAACTCATGGTACTCACCTTCCACGACATTATCATAAATACTTGATGATACTTCTACATCCATAGTTTCTTCACCACAATCCAGGTCAGAAGCATTGACTCTTACATAGTACATTGTTGTAGTTTTGCTCGCACCACTGTAATGTCTTTTCTTCTGATTGTACCCGCTGTCAGCTTTTTTAGCCTTACCTTTCGTTATGACCAGCAGTTCTTTGTATTCTGTTACGGAATCCCGTACCAAAACCTTGCGATAAATAAAAGGCGACATCAATGCCAACACCACCACCACTATAAGTGCCCACGAAGTGATTTCTGTTCTTTTTGTTCTCTTGGATTTATAAATATCTTTTCTCATTGATTTTCTCCTACTCACTTGAGTCTTTGTTATTCTCTTATCTCCGTCCAGCATTTGCAAATGCAGTGGCAAACTGGATTTTACTTTGTAACTATAACTTTTCCTTCAGAGTCCAGGAGAGGTGTAACACCAGCTCCATATCCGGACTTCCAACAAGGGTAATTAACTCCCGTCTCCTTATCTACAAGAATTTGGCGAACTCCTTCATCCTTAAGCCCACTTCCGTCTCTAAATATAACTTCAAATCTTTCTTCTTTCTTCGCCATGTTTATTTCTCATTTTTTCAAGCGTTAAATTCCGATTGAACTAAATCGCTGCGCGATGGCCTTCGAAGGCTGTGGCGCAGTTTTCTCTTTAACTTAAAAAAGGCAGTAGATAATGAGTCCTAAAAGTAGTATTGTTAAATCACCACAAAATAACAATTGAACAGGATCATCATTAACACTGCCATGAATAGAATAACACCAGAATCTCGTTTTCACAAGAGGGTATCTTTGATACGTGGACCTCCATGATGCAGTGACTCATTAACGTTACTATTATCATGGAGGTTTATTATGTACGAAAAATATTTTAACAAGCTCAGAGAGAAATGCCTGATTCGTAACAGGTCCTCCCGGACTGCAGATACCTATATCAACAACATACGTCACTTTATGAAGTGGACAGGCTATAAATCAATGGAAGATTTATCTCTGCAGGATGCCAGATCATTTATATTAGAAAAACGTAATTCTGGCCTTTCATCTGCAACCTGCAACTTTTATAATTCTTCCATTTGCTTCCTATACAAACACATCTTACACATTCCATAATCCAGTTCTGTGCCTTTCATCGGCAGCTTAAAACTCTGATAAGGGAAAATACAAGGGTGCAGGACATCCGGTGGATGTCCGCTTTGCACCGACCGTAGCGAAGCGAAGACCACAAGATGTCCGGTGGACATCTGCTCTGTGCCGACCGGTTCACAACGTCCAGTGGACGTTGGCTCTGAACCGACCGTAGTGGAACGAAGAGCGGCAGCGGAGACCAAGAAAATCCTATAAAACAGTATAACACAAAATAAAAACGACATGGTGAACTGATTGAAATGCTTCTATATTTTTTTGGATTTAAAGGAGACACAACATGAATACCATTTACACAGAATACAACATGTACCACAACAGCATTGACATTTATACAATATCCATTCTTATTTCATCAATAATACTTTTATCTCTTAACTTGTGAATTTCAGTTCGTGTGATAAAAAACACAATTCCTATCAAAACAAATATACCCCCAAATAATGCCGCCCACGGAATATGATACAATACCGGGAAAGCCTTCCGAATGGATAAATTAATTAAAAATGGAATTGCAATTCCAAGTATAACTCCCGGAACAAGTGCATTTAGAACGCAAAAAATACTTTCACTATATAACATCCTGCAAAGTGATTTATTTGTCATTCCAACACTCTTTAACACAGCAAACTCACGGCTTCTGATTCTGATATTTGTCGTCAGCGTACTAATTACACTTGTAAATCCCATGAGAACGAGCAGGATAACAAAACCATACATCACAATTTCAGCAAGAACTATAGCTATATTGAGCATTTTAACCATAGCATCTGTGCGGGCAATTCTCACGGTATATCCCTGCTCTACATAAGAATCCTCTGCCACAATCGGAAAATATTCATCCATGACACTTCTGGCATATTCTGTATAATCATCTTCATCTGATGGCATACTAAACCAGTCAAAATACCTCGCATCCGCATCAGGTACGACAATTCTGACCGGATATGGTGTCTCTTCCCCAAAACCATATTCCTTTAAATCGGACTGTTCTAAAATACCTCCGATTGTAAGTGTGTTCTTCTCATTGGCTGCGTTTATCAGGGAAATCTGTGTCACATCATCTTTAAAAGGTTTTATCGACACATACTCTCCATTGTCATTATATTGGTAAGTGTTCAGCAAAAGGATACTTCCATATTCTGCGCCTGCCCTGTCACACAGTTTTTTATAGAGTTCATCATCAACGGACACGATTTCTGTCCTTGTTTCCCCATTATCATCAGAAAAGTTCGGAACCTGCAGCATATCCTCTGTTAATGTATTTTTATCTAATAGCGCATTGTATGTAAAAGTATCTGCTCCAACACCATATACGTCTATCCCGTACTTTTCCAGCTTTTGTGTGATTTCATTATATTGGTCTGATGTAACAGGTCGGCTGATTTTTCTCTCTTCTTTCCCTGTTTTCGCATTTACCTCGATATCGTAATTGGAAGAATAATCCACCATCATTTCTTTTGATTTTGGTGTCATCCATTCTTGGAATTCCTTTGCCTGACCGGATAATCCTCCGGTTAACAGAAAAAGTAAAATCCCAAGTGACAATGCACGTATCGTTGCCTTATAGCCGTATTTGTTTCTTTTCATGTTTTTATAGGCAATTGCAGACTCACATCCAAATATTTTTTGGATAAAACTGTCTTTTACTTGGATCTCTTTCAAAGCTGTACCTGCTCCAATCCCTTTTACACACTGGATAGCAGTAAATTTACCAACCTTTTTAGCTGGTCTATATGCAGAGAATAATACAATACAAAACGAAAATACACCTGCAAACAAATATGTCCACACAGATATATGAAAGGGCAGGGAAAAGGTAAAAGGTCTCATAATAATTTCTTTTGCAGCATCATTGATATCGGAAATAAAATGTCCTGTAAATTTCACACTAATATAACCAAGTATAGTTCCTGCAATGAGTCCAAGCGGGATGGCTGTCAGACTAAGCCATAAACTCTCATAGATAACACTTGCCTTTATCTGTCTGCCTGTTGCACCAACACATTTTAAAATACCAAACTCCTGAATCCGCTTATTGGCACTAGCAGAAAATATATTGGATATTACCGTAATCGACATTGCTGCAATAAGAAGACCTAAAAGCAGTGCCGGTATTGCAAGCATGAGAGAGTATGCACCTCCATATTCTCCATAATCCGAACCAAGGAAATCAGTAAGCATCTTATTCGCGCTTGTCACAAAGCACATTACAGTTGTAATAAGTGATGTTGCAAGTGCGATCGCAAAAATTCCTGCAATCGTTCTTTTTTTATTCACTTTCATCTGGCTTAAGGCGAGTTGTGCTGTTATTTTCATTACTTCATCACCTCGTCTTTTATGATTTTTCCATCTCCGATCGTGATGATTCGGTTCGCCTTCAGTGCTATTTTTTCGTCATGTGTGACAAGAAGAATCGTCTGCTTATATTTCTGATTGGTGAACTTCAAAATATCCAGAATCTCTCTGCTTGTTTTACTGTCAAGATTTCCCGTCGGCTCATCTGCAAGAATAAATGCCGGCTCGTTTATAAGTGCCCTTCCTATGGATACTCTTTGCTGCTGACCTCCTGACATTTGACCTGGCAGATGTTTTGCCCTTTTCTCAAGACCCAGCATATTCACAATCTCAGAAAGCCGTTCCTTATTCTCTTTTCTTCCATCTAATTTCCATGGCAGTGCAATATTTTCCTCCGCAGTAAGAGTAGGGATCAGATTATAAAACTGATAAACAATTCCCAAATTTCTTCTGCGGAAAATTGCAAGTTCATCCTCGCTCATTGCTTGTATCTCATTTCCATCAATGATAATAGAACCGCTTGTGGGATAATCAATTCCGCCAATCATATTCATAAGTGTCGATTTCCCGGAACCGGATGCTCCGATGATTGCAACAAATTCTCCTCTTTCTACCGAAAAAGACACATGATCAAGCGCAATCACTTCCGATTCACCTTCACCATATTTCTTTGTTAATTCCTTTACTTCTAATACAGCCATTGCATTTCTCCTTGTTTTGCGGAGCAAAATCCGAACCTTTTGTGAGAAGAGGACTTTACTCCTTTTTTCAAATACCATCCTAGCAATGCAAAATGACTGTTCTGTGACAAAAGAAATTATTATTGTGACAATTTTGTCACTTAGAAACAATTCCTGGTCTTCCAGCATAAATGATATCACTTGAAAAATTTTAAAATAAAAATCGTTCCCTCTCCCTTGCCACCAAAATCAACATCAATATCTCCACCCTGTCCTTTCAGAATAGAGAGTGCAAGCGGCATTCCGATTCCAAATCCATTTTCATTGGTAGAATTTTCAAACCTTTTAAAAAGAGCAGCATACTCTGTTTTGTCCATTCCCATACCGCTGTCCCTGACCGAAATCCAGCTATACATGGGATTTTCTCCGCTGTCAATCTCAATCACACTTCCATCCGGTGAATATTCGATCGCATTTTTGACAATGTTTGTGAGTGCTTCTGTGGTCCAGCGTTTATCACAATGTATGGTGCAATCCTGTTTCAACTCTATGGTCAGATTGTGGATATCCAAAAGGATTGCCACCGATGGTTTTACCGCCTCTAAGAGTTCTGACGTGCGGATGTCATTTTTAATAAAATCAATTGCATGGGCATCAAGCTTTGCCATCTTAAGAAGTGCCCCTACAAGCCACTCCATTTTATTTAACGAAATCTGTATGTTATGAATGAACTCTGTCTGTTTTTCCGGCTCTGCCTCCTCCAATAAATCCGCCATAATCATCATTGAAGTAATCGGTGTTTTTAACTGATGGGAAATATCTGCCATATAATCAGAGAGACTGTCTCTTTCTGCCTCAACTGCCTTTATCTGTTCATTTTTCGTGTTCACAAGAGCATAAATATCATTTTTTAATATGTTAAAAGAGCCTTCCTTATTCACTCGAATATCCAGTTTCTCGCCGGAACTATAGCCTTTCACAAACTCCGACAACTGCTCTATCTCTTTTTTCTTAATCCACACGATATCCCATTCCTCTCACAGTCTCAATGTGTATTGCCTCTCCAAGTTTCTCCCGCAGCCGTTTCACATAAACGGTAAGTGTATTATCCTCAACAAAGTTGCCGTCTGCGTCCCATATTTTGTCAAGAATCTGCTGCCTTGTCAAAAGGATTCCTTTATTACTCGCAAAAATAAGCAGCAACCGATATTCCAATGCTGTAAGTTCTATGCTTTTATCATTCACATAAACCTTTGCCTCATCTGTATGGATGGCTGCATGCCCCATATAGATTATGTTATCCTTCTCTCCATTTTTGATATTGACAGATAAAATGCGCCGAACTCTCGCCAAAAGTTCTCGAATTCTGAAAGGTTTTACAATATAATCCTGTGCTCCTTCATCAAATGCCCTCACAATTGTATTTTCATCATCCACAACTGTCAGGAAAATCACAGATGTAGCATCATTTTTGAATATCTCACTTACATCAAATCCAGTTCCATCCGGAAGCTGCATATCTATAATTGCCAGGTCAAAATTATAATGTTCAATTAAACTTCCGGCATCTTTTATACCTGTGGCATGATTTGTTTCATAACCTTCTGTCTCAAGTGCATACAGAATCCCCGAAGCAATCATTGTGTCATCTTCCACCAAAAGTATTCTACTCATGAATTATAGTCCTTTCGTTATAAGATTATTCTCTTCTTCATATCTTCTCCATTAAACAACTTCCGATTGAGATTTCACCTGTTTTAAGAGATTTAATAACTGTTATATTTTGTTATTAAATTCTCCGCAAACCCTTGAAAACACTGAATTTATCACTGGTGAGCTTTCCCTTATTGTTTCCTTTGTGTTATATTGTCCCACCAGTGTTTACGAACTCTGATAAGGGAAAATACAAGGGTGCAGGACATCCGTTGGATGTCCGCTTTGCACCGACCGTAGCGAAGCGAAGACCACAAGATGTCCGGTGGACATCTGCTCTGTGCCGACCGGTTCACAACGTCCAGTGGACGTTGGCTCTGAACCGACCGTAGTGGAACGAAGAGCGGCAGCGGAGACCAAGAAAATCCTATAAAACAGTATAACACAAAATAAAAGTGACATGGTGAACTGATTGAAATGCTTCTGATTTTTGCAACAAATGATTGATTTAACGATAAGGAGATTTGATACGATGAGAACAATATTTGCAGAATACAATCCCAAGCGCAACAGTATTGATGTTTATACCTCTGTTGGCTATATGCTCCGCATTGACTGTTGGGAAGCTGAAAAGGACTTAAAAACCACATCAGGATCAGACTGTGCATTAAACGCACTCGCCATTGATGATCCTCTTGAATATGCAAGATTATATCTTGATGGAAATTTGCAGATGTGGGTAGATGCGGAAGACTCATTAGATATTTTTTAAATTTTAAACAAATACAACAATTTAAATAACTATTAGCTACAATATTTCCGGAAAATTCATCATGGGATAAAGTTGGCTGGGTAATTTCAAATCTTTCCAAAAGTTTACACCCGCACTTTTCTCCATCCGACAGCATCTGTACAATTTCCAGCCGGTTCGCATCGCCCAAAGCCTTGCATATCAAAGCCACATCCATTGCATTCATATTGACACCTCACATTGATCATTGTCTATGTTCAACATAATATATACATAGATATTTGTCAATGTATGTATTTTAAAAAAGAGACTCAAGTTTTTGATTCTCTTCATACATTCATTATAGCTTTTATCATCCATTTTATTTGCCCCAAACAGCCGCTGCATTCGACCTTACAAGCAGTTCTTCCACAGGCAGACCAATCGGACAAATATCATGACAAGATAACGACTTCCCGCATCCTTCAAAAAATTTCTTCTTATATTCAGCAGAAATCTCATTCAAATGAGTGCTTTCCTGTTCTTCATTCAGAATCCGAAATGCGTTGACTGCAGCAACAGTGCCTGCGAAAGTCCTATTTGCAGAGAAGTTAGGACACACTTCAAGGCAACAGCCACACATCAGACAGCGTGCCGACTGGTATCTCGGTTCATGTGTCCGCGAACTCATATAAGCTTCACTTTCAAGCCAAAGGTTCAGTTTTTTCAAATTTTCAAACAGATTTGACCGGTCAACGATCAAATCTCTTACAAGCGGAAATTTGCTTAAAGGTTCCAAGGTGATTGTAGAACCTTTTAACGTATGTAGAAATGTAGAGCATGCCAGCCTCGGACGTTCGTTAATCAGCATGGCGCAAGCCCCACATTTTCGCACCATGCAGCTACATTCCCAGCTGATGGGAGTAACTATATTTCCTGAGTTATCTTTCAAAGGGGTTCTACTGTTCAATTCCTTTAGAACAGTGGCAACAGAGCTGTTTTTGCTTCCGTCATACTCAAATTCCTGCCAATAACTGTCTGATTTCTGACTCTCCTGCCGCCTGATTCTTATTTTATATACCAAGTGAATCACCGCCTTTCTGGAACAGGTACAAAGGAAATCTGTATCTGCTTTCCATTAAATCTAGCTACCGTTGTTTTAAGGTAATCATCGTCATTGCTCTTCGGATAATCCTCCCGCCAGTGTGCACCACGGCTTTCTTTTCTTGCAAGAGCACTCTTTAGAACTGCCATGCCAAGCAATGGAAGATTTCCTGTCAGCGCTTGTACCGTTTGAATCCCATTTAACAACGTATTCTCATTTCTGACAACGCCCATAGTCTCCTGCATCACTTTGTTTAATTGCTTTATTTCTGAAATTTGAGACGCTGGTGGAACATCTATCTGTGTCGCACAAGATAGCTCTACTACATCTGCCTGTTCGCATGCTGATTTTGCCGCAACACGTCCTCCGTATAACGCTCCTAACAGAGAATTTCCACCAAGACGGTTGGCACCATGATATTGGGCACAGCATTCTCCGGCAGCGTAAAGATTCTGAATCGGCGTTCTGTGCTGCTCATCCACCAGAATGCCTCCCATAAAATAGTGAATTCCCGGTAAAACAGACACCGGTTCCTTTCGTATATCTTTATGCAGATAGGTCATACAATCGTCTGCCAGACCAGATAGCTTATTTGAAATAATCTCCTCCGATATTTCCGTCATGTCAAGAAATACCTCTGATTCATGGCTGACCTTCCATATCTCTCTGGCGGTAATATCTCGTGGCATCAGATTTCCAAGCTCAGGGTATTTTTCCTCCATGAAATACCATTGTTTTCCATCTTTCATGGCAAACAACCTGCCACCTTCCCCTCTGGCCGCCTCGCTGATGAGCATGCGTTTTCCACCACATTTCACAGTTGTCGGATGATACTGGATCATCTCGCCATTTGCCAGAGGAACACCAAGCCGGAACAATTCTGCGGTGACTTCTCCTGTATTGCTCAGCGAACCCGTTGTATTTCCAAACAATCCGTGCATACCACCGGTGGCAACAATAACCGCATCCCCCGGTAATTCCACAGTCTCCTGACTGTATTCATCCCTGATTACGCAGCCACAACAAATATTGCCACACAGACGAAGTGTTAGGAAAGAATGATGGCTGAACCGTTCTACCATACCAGATGCTTCTTTCCTGCGAACAGCGTCTATCATAGCTGTCATGATCTGCTTCCCGGTATCGCTCTGTGCAAAAGCAGTCCGTTTCTTTTTCTGCCCGCCAAAATTCCGCAGATCCACATCATCATAGCCACTCATGTTAAATTTAACTCCAAGTTTTAACAGCCAGTGCACCAGCTCCGGTGCTGCCTGTGTCATTCCCCAAACTGCATTTGGATCTGCCAGACCACATGCTGCCTTTATTGTATCTGTAAAATGTTCTTCGGGACTGTCGTTTTCATCTTTTGTATTCAAAGCTGCGTTGATACCGCCCTCCGCCATAACAGACTGTGCCCGCTCTGACGGAAGGGAGGAAACCAGTTTTACATTGCATCCATTTTCCGCTGCCTGCAAAGCCGCTGAAAGTCCTGCCAGTCCAGCACCTATAATAATAATTGTCTTACTCATAGATATTGCCACCCAATATAATATAAAATAACCGCTCCCGCTATAAAAAGAAGAAGCACCGAAAGGATCAAATAAATATCACTCCTTCGTTCTTTATAACTGATGATTCCCAGTGATACGAGCAATGGGCGGATATTGATAAAAATATGAACAAAGATTGCCGCTACGAACAAAAGCTGAGTTACCATCTTTACAGTTGTAAAAGGGAACAAAATATATGTCCCATTCTGCACCTTTCCAAACAAGCCAATATGGAATAACAGGAGAATCAGTATTGCCATCCCACTGGCTCGTCTCGCCCAAAATATGACGTTTTGTTTCAGATACATTTTTCCTGATTGCTTCGCTGTCTGTAAACTCTGAACTGTCAGGATGACACCAATCACCGTATGCACAACAAGAATACCAACACCAATCCATGCAAGAAGTTTCCCGGCACTACTTCCAACTCCGTTCAGCATAAAGCTGCCCATGATTCCATGAATCATAAAAATGAGAAGCATTAAAACAGACAAAATCGTATTCCATTTTCTCATAAATTCCCGCTCACCTCATTTCTTCGCTGTCCATGATCATATAGTCCATCTGTGTTAGCGTTGTAACGTCAATAAAATCATCCGATGCCAGGAATACATCATACTTTCCACTTACCACTCTTGATAGCATCATTGTGTTACTGTACTCTTTCAGATCTACGGAGAAACCGGCCTGTTTCAACCTGTCACAGAGTTTCTTAGCATAACTGACAAGCGGATAATCCGTCTCAGATACATATAACCGAAAACTAATGTCCGTTTTCATGAGATCTGTTTCATTTGTTTCCGAATCGTCCAGTGCCAATTCTTTTAATTTATTCCGGGTGTTCTCGTTGTCGAGACCATCTGACATCATATTAATACCGAGAACATAAGAGCCTTCCAACTGTGCGGAGGCTTGAGCCGCCTTTTTTGACTTCGGTGTTGCTCCTGTGACTGCATCAATCATAGAAGGCGGTGAATGTAAAATGACACCAAAACCTACAAGAAAAACAATCGTAACAACTAACAGAATCAGTTTTCGTTTCACATTTCCACCTCATTTCCTATTTTTTCAAAATTCTCATTGCGTTCAAAACAGCAATTATGGTAACGCCTACATCACCAAATACAGCTTCCCACATTCCCGCAATACCAAGAGCGCCAAGAATCAGGAACACACTCTTAATCCCAAGAGCAATCACTATATTCTGCATGACAATCTGTTTTGTCGCTTTTGCTACTTCAATCGCGTCCACCAGCTTAGACGGTTCATCTGTCATCAGAACTACATCTGCTGCTTCAATGGCCGCATCCGAACCAAGCCCACCCATTGCAATACCAACATCTGCACGGGCAAGGACAGGAGCGTCATTGATACCATCACCAACAAAAGCCAATTTGCTTCCCGGTCTCTTTTTACCATCTAAAAGCTCAACCTTTTCCACTTTTTGGTCAGGAAGCAGCTGTGCATAATATTCATCCAACTGCAATTCTTCTGCAACAGACTTCCCAATTTTTTCATCATCACCGGTAAGCATGACTGTTTTTTCCACGCCGATATGTTTCAGGTCAGAAATTGCTTTTTTACTGTCCGGCTTCACTTCATCTGTTATCAAAATACATCCTGCATATTGACCATCTACAGCCAAATAAACTTTTGTACCTGCTTTTTCACCGGTTGTGTACTCTATACATTCTGTATCCATAAGTTTCGTATTGCCAGCAAAAACTTTCTTTTCCCCTGCCATTACACTGATTCCATATCCTGAAATTTCCTTATAATCAGAAATCACTGACTGATCCATTTCTTTTCCATAAGCAGCAAGAATGGATTTTGCAATAGGATGGTTAGAAAAACTCTCTGCCTCTGCCGCATACTCCAGAACCTGTTCTTTTGAAAATCCATTTGCAGGTAAAATATCCGTCACATTGAAAACACCTTTTGTAAGTGTTCCGGTTTTATCGAACACAATAACGCTGACATTATTAAGTGCCTCTAAATAATTGCTTCCTTTTACAAGAACACCTCGTTTAGATGCTGCACCAATGCCGCCGAAGAAAGTCAGCGGGATTGAAATAACCAATGCACATGGACAAGATACCACAAGGAAAACAAATCCTCTGCGAATCCACTCTGTCCAGCCTCCGCCAAGAATGATCGGTGGCAGAATCGCCAGAAAAGCTGCTAAGATTACAACCACAGGTGTATAATAACGTGCAAATGTAGTAATAAAATTTTCTGTTGGTGCTTTTCGGCTTGACGCATTTTCCACAAGATCAATAATCTTTGAAGCCGTAGATTCACCAAATGCTTTTGTTGTCTTAATCATTAAGACACCCGTCTGATTCATACAACCGGAAAGTGCTTCGTCTCCTTTATGAACACTTCTCGGAACTGATTCTCCTGTTAAGGCCCTTGTATCCAGCATAGAATCTCCATCCAATACCACACCGTCTAATGGAATTTTTTCACCAGGCTTTACAATAATAATCTCACCAATGGAGACATTTTCTGGAGATATGGTAATCAATTCCCCATTTCTTCTTACTGTAGCAGAATCTGGACGTATATCCATTAAGTCTGATATAGATTTTCTGGAACGCTTAACAGCCAATGACTGAAAAAATTCACCTACCTGATAGAATAACATAACAGCAACTGCTTCTGGATATTCACCAATGACAAAAGCCCCAATCGTAGAGACACTCATCAAAAAATGTTCATCAAATACACGCCCCTTTGAAATGTTCCTCACAGCCTGCCATACAACATCTCCACCAAGAATAACATAAGAAACAATGAGAAAAGCTAACTCGATAGGCAATGGCACTTTCGCAAAAACAGTCAATGCCATACCAATGGCATAGATTGCTGCACCAATCGCTAAACGAACTGTCAACTTCTTATCCTCATTGTTATAGGATTCATTGGCCTCCTGCTTTTTTTCCGGTATATAAGATTCCTGTACATTTTCAGAAACTTCCACATCTGGCTCATGGCTATGAACAATCGTTTCAATCTGACTGGCTATCGTATCTGCGGATGTCTGAGCAACATTGATTGTAAGCGTCTGCTTCATCAGATTTACCACTGAGGATTGCACTCCATCCAACTCTCCGACTTCTTTTTCAATTTTTGCGGAACAATTTGGACAATCCAACCCTTTTAATAGAAATATGCGTTTCATGATAATCTCCTTACAATTTGTTTAGTTGTTCAATTACTCAACTATAATGTTAAAAAATATTATTTCTGCCAAAGATGCTCAAATCCCTTGTCAATAATCTCTTTCACGTGATCATCTGCCAGCGAGTAGTAAACTATCTGTGCTTCTTTACGGAATTTTACCAGATTCGCTAGGCGTAATGCCTTTAACTGATGCGAAATTGCAGATTTTGTTACCCCCAGTAGCACTGCAAGATCACATACACACATCTCACTCTGTTCTAGAGCGTGTAAGATTTGTACTCTAGTTCCATCTCCAAATAGCTTAAACAAAGAAGCCAACTGGATATAATCATCTTTTGGCTGCATCTTGGATTTCACATCATTCACAATATCCTCATGAATTACATCGCAATTACAAATATAAGACGTTTTTGACATATATTCACCTCCAAATAATAATAGTTGAACAATTACTCAACTATTATTATACTTATTTTTAAATTTATGTCAATAAGCTGATGTTAGTTCCCCATAAATTTTACAATTAACACCAGCTCTTTTCTGCACATACACCCAACAGGCAACGCTACTGGCTTCTGATACAATGTCAGCTATGGTTTTGCGCATAAGCTCTTCAAATTCAGCAATTTCTTCTTTTGGAACAACATCATACAGTGTTGGCGCCTGATGACTTAATTTTACGCCATTTTCATTTGCATCTTTAAGCAGATTCTTAACTTTTTCTCTTGAGTTCTCCGGTACTTTCATGTACTCCCAGATAAATGCTACCACATCGGACGGTGTGTCTTTTTTTAGTGGTGGTAACTGAATATAATCATTGTTTTCGCTCATTTCCATATTCTCCTCACGATATAATAAAATCAATAATACGTTCTCTTGTCATGTCCAGTACAGTATCTACAAACACTCCTGCAAACAGGATCAGATACAGAATTACACTCAGCGAAAATAGAAATGCAACCTGTACCCAGTCATGATAACAGTATGCAGTCGCTATAATCAATAAAGTGAATATAAATCCAAGGATCCCTCTGACAACCGCATAAGTCTGTACTGTCATTTTTACTGCCAGGCCGATCACAAAAAGGATCAACCATACCGGCAGTAATAAGATCTTCCCAGCAAGTTTTAAAATAAACATGTGCACCTCCTATCTTACCAGTCCTGGCATATCATGGTTCACCTCTGCCTGATAATACCCGTTCATCGTTGACGGTGCATTAAACAGAGCTGCTAATAAATATTTCTTGATGTTCTTCACCTTTGTGGTGTTACCACTCATACAGTGCAAGACATACTCGATATGTGAATAGGTCAGCATCAGAAATTTTTTCTTCACCAGTGATGCCGGATACCAGTTGCTGGCAATCAAGATCTTGTTTTCTCGACTTTGCATTTACTTCATCAGGCTTCAATGGCATGTTCTTCTCCGACCACTCCGAAACAAGCTCCGGGTGTACTTCTGCTAAACTGTTATTCATAGCCAAACCTCAACCTCCTTGTGCTTAGAGTATATGAAGTTTTGGCTTTATCTTGTAGTTTGCGAATATCCGTATAAATAGAAAAAGCCCTTTGAGAAAGGGATTTCTCCTCTCTCAAAGGGCAAGTTGGCAAACTTGAAGTTAGCGATTTCTTTTTCCGGTATTCTCTGTCCCACGGGTTTCCTCATGATAGAAATAATCTACGATCACCGGATGCCCCTGCGGGACTCTGCCATAAGGCATTTCATTATCCACAAAGGCACAATCATACTTCTTAGCCATTTTCTCAGCTTTTACTTCAAGTGCTTCAAAGTAGCTGCGGTTATGCTTGTTATAGATCTCGTCGTAAAGTGGTACAAGATCAGGATATTTTCCGGCGATATAATCCATAATTGTCTTTTTGAAACCGCCTCGAAGATTGAGATTTTCGAGCCAGAACAGATCGCACTGATTCTTTACCCGCTCAAAGATTGCTTCAAAATCCGTGATACCGGGGAATACCGGGGATACGAAACAGACTGTACGGATACCTGCCTCATATACCTGCTTCATAGCAGCGATACGGTGCTCAATGCTCGAAGCAGAATCCATATCGTTCTTGAAATTTTCATCTAGTGTGTTGATCGACCATGAAACGGTTACACGTCCAAGCTTCTTCAGCAGATCAATATCCCGTACCACAAGATCCGACTTTGTGCAGATCAGAATATCTGCGTCACTGCCGATCAGCTGCTCCAGAAGTTTTCTGGTATTCCCGAATTGCTCCTCCTGTGGATTGTAGCCATCTGTCACAGAACCGATGACCACCCGCTGTCCGGCATATTTCTTCGGATTTTTAATTTCCGGCCAATGCTTCACATCAAGGAAAGTGCCCCATTCCTCCTTGTGCCCGGTAAAGCGCTTCATAAAAGAAGCATAGCAATACTTGCAGGCATGTGTACAGCCCACATAGGGATTGACCGAGTAACCGCCTACCGGCAGACTGGACTTGGTCATGATGTTCTTTGTTTCCACCTCACGAATGAGGATTCCATTTATTACTTCTTCCATGATTTCTGTACCTCTAACACTTTATTAAATTCTTCCGGCATTTCCTGAATCATATTTTCATCCCCTATGATAGGGACAAGGTCTTCCTTCATAAACACCGGAATGCCGAGTGCGTGTGCCTGATCCGTCAGAGACCATGCCCATTCCGGCTCCGTATGAATCTTCCTGCTCTGAGCCCCGGTCATAGTGCCGACAACGATCCAGTTGATTCCGGAAAGGTCAACTGTACCGGGATCATCGAATAACGGTTCAAAGGTAACATGGTAATGCTTTGCTCTGATGTTTTTCCGAAGGGCGTCGATACGCCACAGTTCGGCTTTCCTCGTCACCGTAACGCCAAACCATGCGTTTTCCAGATCGGTATCAAAATCCAGTAAATCAGGTCGCTTGGTAAGGAACAGGAACTGATGTTGTGGATTTTCACGGATCTTTGCAAATACCTCGTCTCTCCATTCCGGCTTCCATCCGGAGAGATCGCTCATCCCGGTAAGAAGAAAGTTCTGCGGACGTTTCTTTTCCATCATCTTGAGCTTACCCGGAAAGAATTCAGGGTCAGCGAAGTCATCAATCATATGCCAGCGTTTCACGTTGTTGCGGGCATAGCAATATATACATCCCACTGTGCAGCCGATGACGATATTCATGTTCTGAATCTGATCTTTGATACAAATACTCATGACTTCTGCCACTCCTCAAGATTCTTTCTGATGCGGTCGAGGCATTCCTCAAACCGGGTAATTTCTTCCTCTGAAAAACCTTTGTAGTAAATACTGCCCATCTCATCAGATACAGAATCGTACTCGCCCTTTAAGGCATGTGCTTTCTCAGTCAGAAACAAGAGCGTTTTCCTTTTGTCCGTTTCAGACTGAACACGGCTTATCAGCCCTTGATTTTCCATTCTTTCCAACATCGTAGTAAGAGATGTTATCGCTAATCCGCATTTAGTCGAGAGTGACCTGATTGAAATACCATCCTTCTGCCACAGCACATAAAGAATACGCCCCTGGGCTCCATTAAACGCATCAATATTCTTTTCACTGAGAATCTTCTCAAAAATCCGGTCACCAAGTTGTTTTATTTTTGTGACAAGAAATCCGCCATTTGTTTTCATACAAAATCTCCTATATAGTAGTTTATAAAAAACATACTATATAGGAGATTTATTGTCAAGAGCTTATATGTCTTAATAGGTAAATTCCGTTTTTCTCAATTCTCCAGACTGGAATTGTTCAAGCTTTTCAAATACTAACGTCCTTAATTTTGTTCAATAATTGATTTATAGTAGTTACCAAAGTCAGCAAGTGAATTAACAATTGGAAGCATTTTTGTTCCGAGTTCCGTTAAGCCGTATTCAACTCTCGGTGGCTGCTCATGGTAATCGTGGCGATATGCCAGCCCATCACTCATCATTTGTCTTAAACTATCTGTCAAAACCTTTTGTGAAATACCATCTATACTTCGTTGTAGCTCATTAAATCTCCATGGACGCTCTTTCAAGTTACGCAAAATCAGCAGTTTCCATTTTCCTCCGATAAGAGATACTGCTGTTGCAACTGGGCATTCCGGTAATTCTTCTTTTGCTCGCATAATTCTCACCTCCGAGTCTATTGTAACACATTCATTTTTGAGTGTACAGTTACAAAAAGGTGCGTACTTGTTTTTGTATGTGTCTCACACTATACTAATACCAAGCAACCAGAAACTACAAATTAACTATGGAGGTTATTATGGCAAATTACACAAAAACAACTATTGGAAAAGAAAACCGAATTGAGCTGCATGAAAAGTTGTCTTTAACAGGTGCAGAAATCAGTTTAAACGAACTACCTGCAGGAGCAAATGTCCCATTTGTTCATTCTCATAAAGAAAATGAAGAAATCTATGGAATTCTTTCAGGTAACGGCAAAGCCATAATTGATGGAGAAGAAATTAGCCTTTCAACTGGAGACTGGCTAAAAATCGCACCTACTGCAAAGCGTCAGTTTTTTGCATCCGATATTTCTGGAATTACTTATATCTGCATTCAGGTAAAAGAAAATTCTCTGGAACATTTTACAGCAGAGGATGCCGTAATCGGCTAATTAAAAGTATTTATTTACACAAATGCACAGTTCACGATAAGCTAAGAACTGTGCATTTCTTTTTTGTTCAATATTACGTTTTCTCAATTTTTCAAACAAGAAGTTATCAGTGATTATCTTTTAGAAAACAGTCAATTACAGCGACGCCAAATCCAAGAACACCTAGGACATATCCCCAAAAATTATTTGTTGTCACAGCAATTCCTAAAGGTATTATTGCAATCCCCAATAACTCAATCTTAATTCCTTTCATCGCAAATACCTTCGTTACAAACTAGAAGTTATCTATTTCTCCTCTTCGTTAAGACCTAGTTCATTACATATTACTTGCTATCCCTGATACCTTATTCTTTCTACCAGCGTTTCCTTTTTCAGATTACTGCTTAAAACGCAGGAAAGTACAATCTGCAACAGACCGACCAAAAAAATCATAATAAAAATTGGTACGATTGGAACATGATAGATATTCATTCCAAATATTCCATTATGTTTTGCATAGGAAAAAAGTGCATAGCCGAGCGGCAGACCAATGATCAAAGCTACGCATATGGTACCAACCGTAAAAATCAGTCCCTGTAACTGCAGACATAAATTTAATTGTTTATTTGTCATACCCACAGCCTGTAATATACCATATTCCTGCTTTTTTGTCGTAATATTCATGATCATGGTATTCGCCATATTCATAAACCCGATGAGTCCTACAATAGCCATAAACAGATAACAGCCAAGCTTCATCATGCTGCTTGCAAATTCGGCAGATTGTAACTGCGCATGATAAGTATCCATTTTTATATGCGAAGTATTAGAAATCAAAGTATTCAGACTTTGTTCTACAGATGCAACATCTTTTTTATCACATTCCACCCACAGATAGCCATAGGCTGTTCCTCTCGGATTCATGGAACGATATACACCTTCCGGAATGACAAGATAAGTGTCCGCACTTACAAAAGATCCTGCAATCTTTCCCTGATAGGTATAGGTTCCACTTCCATTCTCAAAGTCAAATGCAGCTGAAGTAGTCAATAGTTAGTAGACACAAAATTTCTTATGCCACCAGTTCTGTTCTATACGGGACAGGTGGTTTTCCTTTTAGTTTGCGGACGGGTCGTTCATTGTTGAAATAGTAGATTGCCTGCTCAATGGTAGATCTCAGATCATCACATTCCAAGTAACGGAAGTGTTTGCGCAGCGTGTCCTTGAATCGCCCCCCAAAAGCTTTCCATAACTGCGTTGTCGCGAGGGTTTCCGGCCCTCGACATACTTTGAATTACATTGTATTCTTTAAGCAGGTTACAATAACCTGCGGATGAGTACTGGACACCTTGGTCGCTGTGCAAAAGGACTTGGTGTTCGGTGCTCATTTTTCTTTTCAGAAGGCGCTCTGCCGGCTTCATAACGAGGAAATTGTCAAAAGTATCGCTGAGTTCCCATTCCAGAATCTCGTTGTTGAACAGATCCAAATAGCCTGCAAGATAATACCACTTGCCGTTATGTTTGATGTAAGTAACATCCGTCACAATCTTCTGCATAGGCTTCTCTGTTTTGAATTTTCTGTTCAGTACGTTGGCATAGCGGATGTGTTCTAAGTTGGCTCCTGTGGCCGTAGCTTTCCTGCGCCTGGTGTATCCGTGGATTCTCAGTCGCTTCATTGACTTCCAAACAGTAGGATTACTGACGATCCAACCGAATTCAAGGTACAGCTTATCCCTGATCTGGCGGTATCCCATCATTGGGTGGTGGGAATGGATGTCCAGGACATAACTATCCAGTATTTTATGTGTTTTCTCATACCGGTTTAACTGTCCTGCTCGCTTCAGCCACTTGTAGTAGCCGCTGCGAGAAACACCGTAGATTTCACAAAGTTCGCTGACAGAATGTTTGTCTGTCTGCTTTTGAATCTCGGCATACATCTCTCGGATCATCTTTTTCGGGCATCGCCCCCTTTTCGTTCGTTCCGTTTTTTTTAACGAAGCACCTCCGCCTCTTTCTTAACCAGCTCTCGCTTCAGCAGTTCGATCTGGTATTGCAACTGCTCCTCGTAGGTCAGTTCCTTCCGGCGCTCATATCGAGATAAAGGATTCCCGGGTTTCTTCTTAACTTCCAGCCCGGCTTCACCTTCTGCTAGATACTTTCTGGTCCACTCTTGTATTAACCGATGACTGCATCCTGTTTCTCTTTCGAGCGACCTTGAAGTTTCTCCTGCTAAATTCCTCTTTACAATAGCTAACTTTTCTTCTTTGCTTCGCATCGTGTATTTACCAGCCATATTGCCACCTCCATGTCTATAATAGCAATCGAGTAGGAGAAAATTCCTCTTGATGAGGAATTTTCGACCTCTCACACCACCGTGCGTACCGTTCGGTACACGGCGGTTCAATCAACTTAACATGTAACACACCTTTCAGTGTAATAAT
>NZ_JAMOKJ010000027.1:0-26451 GCF_023656595.1 Coprococcus intestinalis
TTATTACACTGAAAGGTGTGTTACATGTTAAGTTGATTGAACCGCCGTGTACCGAACGGTACGCACGGTGGTGTGAGAGGTCGAAAATTCCTCATCAAGAGGAATTTTCTCCTACTCGATTATTATGATAAAAAAGTTTGATGATGAAGACAAGGAGGTAAGGGATGATTAAGATTGGAATGCTTTTGCCTTATGAAGATATGCTGCTGATTGCAAAGCGTGTTTATGAAGCGACGGATGAGTCCATCAGAGAGGCATTGACGGCAGCGGCAGACCTGGCCAGAGTTGCAGAGAGTGAAAAACTGAATACGGCACAGTTTGAAACGGTACTGGATACATCCTTTAATGGTATTATCAAGTTAAATACGGCGGGTAATATTATCGTTATCAATAAAATGATTGAGAATCTCATTGGCAAGGATGAAGAAGAAGTTGTAGGCCTTCCGGTGGAAGAGATACTGCCGAATGTGGATAGAAGCCGTATAGAATCTATTTTAGAAGGAAAAAGTGAAAGCTATGTTTCCGGATTATTTGCATAACATAATAAAACAAAAAAATATAGTGAAATTGATAAATTTGAACTAAAATGGATAGTGTATCAGAAAAATACGTGAATGGGAGGAGTATATCATGAAAGAAGAATATCTTAAACTGAATGATGGCAGCAGGATGCCTCGTCTGGGGATGGGAACCTGGTATCTGGGAGAAAATAAGGCAGCAAGAAAACAGGAAGTTGAAGCATTGAGAGCAGGAATTCATGCTGGATGCAGTTTGATTGATACAGCGGAAATGTATGGCAGCGGCAAGTCGGAACAGTTAATAGGGGAGGCTATAAAAGGAATAGACAGAAGTTCACTTTTTATTGTTTCAAAAGTATATCCTCATAATGCGGGACGTGCCCATATTTTTGATGCGCTGGATCGTTCATTGAGAAATTTAAGGACAGATTATCTTGATTTATATTTACTTCACTGGCGTGGGCAGGTACCTTTGAGAGAGACCGTTGAGTGCATGGAGCAGTTGGTCAAAGAAGGAAAAATCCGCAGATGGGGTGTTTCTAATTTTGATACAGATGATATGGAAGAATTATTTTCTGTAAAAAATGGAGATCATTGTGCAGTGAATCAGGTATTATATCATCTGGGGTCAAGAGGAGTAGAATATGATCTGATGCCGTGGCTTGAAGAGCATCATGTTCCGCTGATGGCCTATTGTCCATTGGCACAGGGCGGTGATCTCAGAAGGGGACTGCTGAATAATAAGGCTGTTCAAATGGTCGCAGAGCAGAGACATATAACCGCCATGCAGGTGCTGCTGGCATTTGTACTGCATCATGAGAATGTGATTGCCATTCCTAGAAGCGGCAAAGCGGAGCATGTTCTTGAAAATTGTCAGGCGGCGGAAATTAAGCTGACAGAAGAGGAATACAGACTTCTTGATCGGGCATTTCCTGCGCCGGATCACAAGGTCTGGCTTGATATTGTTTAATTGAATGACAAAGTACAGGGCGGCCTGTATGTAAAGGTGATTTGTTTAGTCAGGGATGGAATAGATATATTTATCTATTCCATCCTTTTTTTGAGTATGTTATACTATATGGAGTCTGAATGAGATAGCATTGTAAATGTTGCAGTTTGTTAGGTGTTACATTTTTATAGAAGGAATGAATTCTGAGCAGTAAAATGCTGTCATTATCATAATGGAGGAAATAAAGAAATGGCGAAAGACCATAAGCAGGGAAAGAGAGGCCTGAATATTATTATCGTGGGCTGCGGCAAAGTTGGTGCCTCCCTGACGGAACAGTTATATAAGGAAGGACATGATATTACACTGGTGGACAGAAGTTCAGATCGTCTTCAGGCATTGACAGATATGTATGATGTTATGGGAATTGTAGGAAATGGTGCCAGTTATAAGATTCAGAGAGAAGCAGGTATTGACACTGCAGATCTGATGATTGCTGTGACAGATTCTGATGAGCTGAATCTGCTTTGCTGCACGGTAGCAAAGCGTGTGGGTGATTGTGCAGCCATTGCCCGTGTCCGTACACCGGATTACAGCGATGAGGCTTCTTATTTGAAGGAGAAGCTGGGGCTGGCAATGATCATCAATCCGGAGATGGAAGCAGCCAATGAGATTACGCATGTACTCAGCTTGCCGGCAGCATTAGGTGTCAACTCATTTGCACATGGACAGGCACAGATGATCCGTTTTAAGATTCCGGTGAATAACAGACTGGATGGCCAGAAGGTTATGGCCATGGCCAGAAATATTTCGGGTGATGTGCTTGTATGTGCTGTAGAGCGAGAAAAACAGGTATTTATTCCGGATGGTAATTTTGAGCTGCATCAGGGAGATGTTGTCTCTTTTATCGCTGCATCCAAAGCGGCAAAGGAGTTTTTTGAGCGTATCGGAATGCCGAACAAACCGGTGCATAATACGATGATCATCGGAGGCGGTAAGGCAGCTTATTATCTCGGCAAGATGCTGTTGGACATGGGAATTGAAGTCAAGATCATAGAGATGGACAGAAAGCGTTGCAGGGAGTTGAGTGTTTTGCTGCCTCAGGCAACGATCATCAATGGCGATGGTACAGATGAAGAACTGCTGAAGGAAGAAGAAATTGCTTATGTGGATTCACTTGTTCCACTGACAGGTATTGATGAGGAGAATGTGCTGCTGGCGCTCCATGCAAGGGAAGTTTCTGATGCCAAGGTCATTACCAAGGTGAACAGAAATGCTTTCCATAATCTTATCGACAAACTGGATCTTGGCAGTGTTATTTATCCGAAGTATATTACGGCGGAGGCGATTGTTGCCTATGTTCGTGCAAAACAGGCATCCATGGACAGCAGCAATGTGGAAACGATTTACCATATGTTTGATTCAAGGGCAGAAGCCATCGAATTTAATGTCAGTGCCAGTTCAAGGGTGACGGATGTGCCATTGAAAGACCTGAACACAAAAGATAATCTGCTGATCGCCTGTATTAATCGATACGGCAAAATCATTATTCCAGGTGGTATGGATTGTATTCAGGCTGGGGATACAGTTGTCATCGTAACAACACATACCGGTTTCCAGAATATTGAAGATATTTTGCGGTAGTGGAGGTGCCAGATGAACGGAGGAATGATCAGATTTATTCTGGGCAGTGTATTGAAAGTGGAATCGGTACTTCTTTTATTTCCTTGTATTGTCGCAGTTTTTTATAGAGAATCCGCAGGTTACTGGTTTTTGCTTACAGCAGTGCTGAGTTTTGTGATCGGCTATCTGATGGTAAGAAAGAAACCAGCCAATACGGTATTCTATCTGAAGGAAGGCTGCGTGACGACTGCGTTGTCATGGATTATGATCAGTCTGGTAGGCTGTCTGCCATTTTATTTGTCAGGAGAGATTCCTGCATTTACAGACGCGTTATTTGAAACGATATCAGGTTTTACAACAACAGGCGCCAGCATTTTGTCGGATGTCGAATGTCTGTCACAGAGCATTCTTTTCTGGCGGAGTTTCAGTCACTGGATTGGCGGTATGGGCGTGCTTGTTTTCCTTTTGGCGATTATCCCGCTGAGCGGCGGTTCACATATGAACCTGATGCGAGCGGAGAGCCCGGGGCCATCTGTGGGCAAGCTGGTGCCAAAGGTACGTGCGACAGCGCGTATTCTCTATTTAATTTATTTCGGCATGACCATTGTCGAGCTGATTTTCCTGCTTATTGGCAAAATGCCGTTTCTTGAAGCCATGATGATCACTTTTGGTACAGCAGGCACCGGTGGATTTGGTGTGCGAAATACAAGCATTGGCGGTTATTCAGCTTATATTCAGTGGGTTGTTGCCATTTTTATGATTTTATTCGGTGTCAACTTTAATGCCTATTACTTTTTATTGATGAAGCGCTTTAAGCAGGCCTTTGACATGGAAGAGGTCAAAGGTTATTTCCTGATCATTGCAGCAGCCAGTGCATTGATCTTTATCAATATCTATGACAAGACAATGACAGCTGCCGATACGATCCGCCATGTGGTTTTCCAGGTTGGATCTATGATGACATCTACCGGTTATTCTACGGTGGATTTTGATCTGTGGCCAAGTGCGTCGAAGGTGGTATTGATCATCATCATGTTTATTGGTGCCTGTGCGGGAAGTACCGGAGGCGGTATTAAGGTTTCGCGTGTTATTATGATGCTGAAGAGCGTGAAACGTGAATTAAATGCTTACCTCCATCCGAAGAGCGTCCGTACGATTAAGATGGAGGGCAAGGCACTGGATCAGGGAGCCATCAGTTCCGTAGCTGTTTACTGTATTACATTTACCCTGATATTTGCGGTATCTTTCCTTCTTGTGGCCTTGGAAGGAAGAGATCTGACCACGAATTTTACAGCCGTTTTGACAACGATGAACAATATGGGACCGGGGATGGCAGATGTTGGCCCGTCCAAGAACTTTGGCGGACTTTCAATATTGTCGAAATATGTCCTGATGTTTGATATGCTGGCGGGACGTCTGGAACTGTTCCCAATGCTCGTTTTATTCCATCCTGTATTATGGAAGGAAACATGGGAAGGCGGCAAACGAAGAAGAAGACGTCTGAAAAGGAAAAAAGTCTCTTGAGAATTAAAATATAACTGTGTGACAATGGCAGATAGTTGCCGGAAAGGCGGTAGATGATTGATGAAAGAACGATTACTGCGTGAATTTGCAGAACGGTTTGGAAATGCGGAAGGTGCACAGGTTTACTTTGCACCCGGACGTGTGAATTTGATCGGTGAACATACAGATTACAATGGCGGCCATGTATTTCCATGTGCACTGGATATTGGCACGTATGCGGTGGTTAGAAAACGTCAGGATAAGCGTTTGTTTTTTTATTCAATGAATTATCCTGAAACGGGCATTATCAACAGTTCACTGACTGGTCAGCTGGAACATGATGATGAGGATGGATGGGCCAATTATCCGAAGGGTGTGATATGGGCCTTTGAAGAAAAAGGTATGCAGCCGGCCTGTGGTTTTGAAATGATGGTTTACGGCAACCTGCCCAGCGGAGCAGGGCTGTCATCTTCTGCTTCCCTTGAGGTCTTGACAGGATGGGCACTTAGAGATATATTTGAATTTGAAGTATCCGATCAGGAGATAGCACTGATCAGTCAGCATGCGGAGAATACATTTAATGGTGTCCGCTGCGGTGTGATGGATCAGTTTGCTGTGGCCATGGGCAGAGCGCATCAGGCGATTTATCTGAATACAGAGAATTTGTCCTATCGTTATGTACCGGTACAGCTTCAGAATATGCAGCTGATCATTTCATGTACGAATAAGGAACGCGGTCTGGCTGATTCCAAGTATAACCTCAGACGCATGGAGTGTGAGCGGGCACTGGCTGATTTACAGAAAGTTGTATCGATCAGACAGGTTGGTGAGTTATCCATGGATGATTTTGAAAAATATCAGGCAGCGATTACTGACGATGTCTGCAGAAGGCGTGCAAGGCATGCTGTTTCAGAGAATGCGCGGACCATTCAGGCTGTGCAGGCTCTGGAGAACAATGATCTGAACCGATTTGGTCGGCTTATGAACGCATCCCATCAGTCCCTGAGGGATGACTATGAAGTCACAGGAGATGAACTGGATGCTTTAGTTGAAGCAGCATGGGATACAGAAGGTGTCTTAGGCTCCCGTATGACAGGCGCAGGTTTCGGTGGATGCACCATCAGCCTCGTCCGCACAGAAGCTGTCGACAATTTTATAAAAAACGTTGGTAGAATTTACAGACAGCAGATCGGCTATCCGGCCGACTTCTATATTTGCCAAATCGGCGGCGGCCCTAAAAAGTTATAACAGAAAGGATTTTATTATGAAAATTTTAGTATCAGGTGGTACAGGCTATATTGGTTCACACACATGTGTGGAACTTCTGAATAAAGGTTACGATGTTGTAGCCTTTGATAATCTTTACAATTCCAAGATAGATGTTGTTGACAGAGTGGAGAAGATTACAGGCAAGAAGCTGATTTTCTACAAAGCGGATATGCTGGACAAAGAGTCTATGCGTCCTATATTTGAAGAGCATAAGTTTGATGCGGTGATTCACTTTGCTGCACTCAAAGCCGTTGGCGAATCCGTTCAGAAGCCGCTGGCTTATTACAAGAACAATATTTCCGGTTCATTGAATTTATGCGAACTGATGAATGAATATGGCTGTAAGCGCATTATCTTCAGTTCTTCAGCAACTGTTTACGGTGCCCCGAAGACAGTACCGATCACAGAAGATTTCCCATTATCTACAACGAATCCATATGGTTCAACCAAGCTGATGCTTGAAAGAATCTTCTCAGATTTCTGTGTACCGGATCCGGAATGGAGCGTTGTACTGCTTCGTTACTTTAATCCAATCGGTGCCCATGAGAGCGGTCTCCTTGGTGAGAGCCCGAACGGTATTCCAAACAACCTGATGCCTTATATTGCACAGGTAGCAGCCGGCAAGCTGGAGTGTCTGGGGGTATTCGGCAATGATTATGATACACCGGATGGTACAGGTGTCAGGGATTACATCCATGTGGTTGACCTGGCAAAGGGTCATGTGAATGCTGTTGAGAAGGTAACTTCTTCTACAGGCGTGAATATTTACAATCTGGGTACAGGTATCGGTTACAGTGTACTGGATATTGTTAAGGCTTTTGAAGCTGCTAATGGTATCAAGATTCCTTATGTGATCAAACCGCGTCGTGCAGGCGATATTGCCATCTGTTATGCGAACCCTGGAAAGGCAAAGCGAGAACTTGGATGGGAAGCAAAGTATGATCTTGAACGCATGTGCAAAGATTCCTGGAATTTTACCAAGAAGAGTCTCGGCTTGGAATAGGACGGTTTTATGGCAGATTTAATAACATTTGTAACGGAAACCGGTCAGATTATCAGAGGTTCTGTGATGGGGGCTTTTGAGGACGATCTTTCAGGGAAGAATTATGTGATTTATACAGACAATTCCATCAATGAGACGGGTAATTATAATATTTATGCAGCGTCTTACGATCCGGAGCAGGAGGATGAACAGATTCTGATCCATGCCATTGAGACGGAGGCCGAATGGCAGCGAATTGAGATGATGATGCAGAAACTCAGCAAGGGTCCTGAAGGATACGGAGAATAGTCAGAATATTTTATAAAAATAGATATAGTTATAGACAAAATAACACAAATCTGGAAAATATAGTCATTCTTATAAATGAAATAAGAAAAACGAAAGACAGAAATTGTTGACACACCGAAAATCAGTGTTATACTAAAATTAGCAGATAGTTTGAAAACAATGACAGAAAGAGATGGTATTTTGTCATGCAAAGAGGCATGAATAGTGAGGAGTTCATGCCTCTTTTTGTTTTTAAGCACACGTAATAAGGAGGTAGTTACTATGAAAAAGATTTTGGCACTTGTATTGACCGTAGTAATGGCTGCTTCTCTTGCAGCTTGCGGTAATTCAGGAACAAAGGAAACACAGGCACCTGCATCAGGTGACAGTGAGACAGCCGCTGAGTCAACAGCAGCAGAATCTACAGGTGAGACAGCAGAGAAGGTTGGCGAAGGTGTAGATGTTAAGGATTTGAAAGTTGGTTTTATTTTTATCGGTGATGAGAATGAGGGTTATACAGCCGCTCATTATGCCGGTGCAAAGGGTATGCAGGAAGCACTTGGACTTTCTGATGATCAGATCATCATCAAATGGAACATTCCTGAAGATGAGACATGTTATGATGCAGCCGTAGACCTTGCAGACCAGGGATGCAATATCGTTTTTGCCAACAGCTTTGGTCATGAATCTTATATCCTTCAGGCCGCAGCTGAATTTCCGGATGTACAGTTCTGTCATGCAACAGGGTATCAGGCAGCCGGCAGTGGACTTGCCAATATGCACAACTACTTTACATCTATCTATGAATCCCGTTATGTATCAGGTGTCGTAGCCGGTATGAAACTGAATGAGATGATCGCGATGGCAAGATTACAGAAGATACAGCTAAGGTTGGTTATGTAGGTGCTTATCCATATGCAGAAGTTATCAGCGGTTTCACATCCTTCTTCCTTGGTGTAAGAAGTCAGTGTCCATCCGCTACAATGGAAGTGAAGTACACAAACAGCTGGGCAAGTTTTGACCTTGAGAAAGAATGTGCTGAATCTCTGATCGCAGATAAATGTGTTCTGATCAGCCAGCATGCAGATACAACAGGTGCGCCTACAGCTTGTCAGGCAGCAGGTGTTCCTTGTGTTGGTTACAATATTTCTATGATTGAAACAGCTCCTGATGCAGCTCTGACAAGTGCTTCCATTAACTGGGAACCTTATTATGAATATGCAACAAAATGCGTCATCGACGGTACAGCTATTGATACAGACTGGTGCAAGGGCTTTGCTGAAGGCGCAGACAAACTGACAGACCTCAATGACAAGGTCGTTGCAGAAGGTACAGCTGAAAAGGTTAAAGAAGTTGAAGATGCGATCATTGATGGCAGCCTTCATGTATTTGATACCTCTACATTCACTGTAAATGGCAAGGAACTGACAGATGCTGACAGCGAATACATCAGCGACGGTTATTTCCATGAATCTGAAAAAGCTTCTGCACCAGCTTTCGATTTCATCATCGATGGCATTACAGCAGTAACACAGTAATCGTATGATATCTGAAGTGGGGCTGTCGCATGACAGCCTCATTTTGGTATGTTGAAGGAGGCTTGATGGTGGAAGCAGTAAATGCCATTGAATTAAAAAATATTACAAAACGTTTTGGTGAAAAAGTCATTGCCAATGACAGTGTTAATCTGACCGTAAGAAAAGGAGAGATCCTGTCTCTTCTGGGTGAAAACGGAAGCGGTAAGACCACATTGATGAATATGCTGTCGGGTATTTATTTCCCGGATGAAGGACAGATATTTGTAAACGGCAAAGAAGTCATGATTTCTTCTCCGAAAGATGCTTTTGATCTGGGAATCGGAATGATCCATCAGCATTTTAAGTTAATCGAAGTGCTGACAGCAGCAGAAAATATCATTCTGGGATTGCCGGGAAAGATGACGTTGAACATGGATGAGGTCATCAAGGACATTCAGGCACTGGTTGATAAGTATGGATTTGAATTGGATTGCCGGAAGAAGATTTACGAGATGTCCGTATCAGAGAAGCAGACTGTTGAAATCGTGAAGATGCTTTATCGTGGTTCGGACATTCTGATTTTGGATGAACCAACAGCCGTTCTGACACCGCAGGAGACAGAGAAGTTATTTGCGGTACTCAGAAACATGAGAGCGGATGGTCGTTCTATTATTATCATTACACATAAATTGCACGAAGTACTGGCACTTTCAGACAGAGTTTCCGTTTTGCGTAAAGGTAAGTATATCGGTACGGTGAATACATGTGATGCAACAGAAAGTTCGCTGACAGAGATGATGGTGGGCGAAAAGGTCAGTCTGAATATTGATCGCCCGGAACCGGAGAATCCAAGGGAAATCCTAAAAGTATCCGGTCTTACCTGTCTGGATAATGAAGGGGTGAAGTCACTGGATGATGTCAGCTTTACTGCCTTTGGCGGCGAAATTCTTGGTGTGGCCGGAATTGCAGGCAGCGGACAGAAGGAACTGCTGGAGGCTATTACAAATCTTTGCCCGATTGCAGAAGGCACTATCAGCTGTGTGAACGAGCATGGAAAGGAAGTTGTTATTTCAGGCAAATCTCCGGAACAAATTTCCAAAGAAAGTATACATATTGCGCATATTTCCTTTGTCCCGGAGGACAGACTGGGTATGGGACTGGTTGCTTCCATGGATATGACGGACAATATGATGCTTCGCAGCTACAGAGAGGGCAAAGGTATATTTGCGGACAGAAAGAAACCGAGAGAGCTGGCTGAACGCCTGATTGACAAGCTTAGCATTGTGACACCGGGAGTTTCAACCCCTGTTGGGCGATTGTCCGGCGGTAATGTCCAGAAGGTACTTGTGGGCCGTGAAATTGCCATGCATCCGGATATTCTTCTTGTGGCTTATCCTGTGCGAGGCTTGGATATCAATTCTTCTTATCAGATTTATAATCTGATGAACGAGCAGAAGAAGAAAGGTGTTGCGGTTATCTGTGTTATTGAAGATTTGGACGTGTTGCTTGAAATATCTGACAGAATTCTTGTATTGTGTGGCGGCCGTGTAACAGGTATTGTAGACGGCAGAACAGCGACAAAGGATGAAATCGGATTATTGATGACGAAAGGACAGAAGGAGGAGAGCCATGTTTAAAGATTCTTCATTGCATATTGCGGCCAGGGATTCTATTGCCTGGTGGAAAGCATGGCTGATCAGACTGATTGCAGTGCTGCTTTCACTGATTGTCTGTGCGATCGTGATTTTTGGATTGACAAAGATGAATCCTGTTGAAGTATACAAAGGTATTTTTTCAGGTGCTGTCGGTACCAGCCGAAGAGCATGGGTGACGATCAGAGATACAATGGTTCTTCTGTTGATCGCTATCGGCCTGACACCGGCTTTCAAGATGAAATTCTGGAATATCGGTGCAGAAGGCCAGATTCTTGTGGGCGGTGCAGCTACGGCTGCATTAATGATTTATGCCGGCGATTCACTGTCGACACCGGTTCTGATGATTCTGATGTTTGTGGCCAGCATGGCAGCAGGTGTTATCTGGGGCGTTATTCCGGCGATTTTCAAGGCTTATTTCAATACAAATGAGACATTGTTTACCTTGATGCTGAATTATGTGGCTATGCAGATTGTTACATTCTGTATTGTTTACTGGGAAAATCCGGCAGGTTCCAATACGGTCGGTATTATCAATTCAGCGACCCGCGCCGGATGGCTGCCGGAACTGGGCGGACTGACTTACGGTTGGAATGTTGTGATTGTTCTTGTATTTACCATTGGCATGTATATCTATATGAAATACAGCAAGCAGGGCTATGAAGTTGCTGTTGTCGGTGAAAGCCAGGATACGGCCCGCTATGCCCGCATCAATGTAAAGCGCACCATTATCCGTACAATGGGTATTTCAGGCGGTATATGCGGTATTGCCGGATTCCTTCTGGTCAGCGGTGCCAGCCATACAATTTCTACATCAACTGCAGGCGGTCGTGGCTTTACAGCTATTATCGTTGCATGGTTATCCAAATTTAATGCATTCGTAATGATTCTTGTATCCTTCTTCCTTGTTTTCATGGAAAAAGGTGCTATTCAGATTGCGTCACAGTTCAATCTGAATGAGAATGCATCCGATGTTATTACAGGTATCATTTTATTCTTTATTCTGGGCAGCGAATTCTTTATCCGCTACAGAATTGCATTTACAAAAGCGCATAAGTAAGGGAGGCCGATGATATGAGTGCATTGATTGTTTTTATTCAAAAAGCCATTGCTCAGGGCATCGGTATGCTCTTTGGCGCAACAGGCGAGATTATTACAGAGAAATCCGGCAACCTGAATCTGGGCGTTCCGGGACTGATGTATATGGGCGGTATTGCCGGGTTGATGGGTGCTTTTATCTATGAAAGCGGAGCAGAGAATCCAAGCGGCATTGTGGGTGTGCTTATTTCCATGCTGTGTGCCTTGTTGGCTTCCGGTTTTGGTGCATTAATCTACAGTGTTCTGACCATTACATTGAGAGCTAATCAGAATGTTACAGGTCTTGCGCTGACAACATTCGGTGTTGGTTTCGGCAACTTTTTCGGTGGTTCTCTTTCACAGCTGGCAGGCGGTGTCGGTCAGATTTCCGTTGCTGTGACAGGCGGTACCTACCGTACCAAAATTCCGGGATTATCCAAGATCCCTGTTATCGGCGATGTTTTATTTTCCTATGGTTTTATGACTTATTTCGGCATTATACTGGCAATCCTTGTTTCATGGTTTATGTATAAGTCGAGAAAAGGTCTGAATCTTCGAGCAGTAGGTGAAAGCCCTGCCACAGCGGATGCAGCCGGTATTAATGTCACACTTTATAAATATCTGGCAACTATTATCGGTGGTGCCATCAGTGGTCTTGGCGGTTTGTATTTCGTTATGGAATATTCAGGCGGTACATGGACCAACAACGGTTTCGGTGACAGAGGCTGGCTGGCCATCGCCCTTGTTATCTTTGCATTGTGGAAGCCTATTAACGCTATCTGGGGATCTTTCCTCTTTGGTGCCCTGTATATCCTCTACCTCTATATACCGGGGCTTGGCCGTTCCATGCAGGAGATATTCAAGATGCTGCCATACCTTGTAACCATCGTCGTACTGATTTTCACAAGCTTCAGAAAGAAGAAAGAATATCAGCCGCCGGAGAGCCTTGGCAACTCTTACTTCCGAGAAGAACGATAATCAAAAAGTCGGCGTGGATTTTGTGAAATCTGCGGCGGCTTTTTGAACATAAGAAAGGTGTCGTTAGAAATGTCAATAGATATCAGAATAACGCAGAAAGGTTTATTAAAAAAGACACTGCCATTGCATGTGATTACAGGTTCTGATTTGTGCTATGGAACCAGCGATGGTATGAAATTAAAAGAAAATGATTTAAGTAGTGATGAAATCATTTTGTATCATTCGAATCATATATCCCGCGGCTTCAGTATCGAGTGGACACCGGAAAAAAAGGATTATGTGGATTTGCGGGCGTTAAGCCCCGACAGTCGTGAAGGACTGAATGATTTTTTCGCTGCAATACAAAGAATTGCATCTTATTGGAAATGTGAAATCGAGATGGACGGCAATATCACCGCGCTTTCGGAGCTTGTTTCGCTGATACCGGATATGCAGGCCTTTAATGAAACGGTTCTCGAAAGTGTTTGTGGGGATATTTTATCCGGCAAAAAGGAATCCCTGACATTGCACAGTGTCATGTTTCCGGTCGTCCTTGGTGTACCGGAAGCAGAAAAATTCAGACACGATGTGGATGCTTTCGGCAGATGGCTGCATGAAAAACAGTCTGTAGATGCCTATTATGCGCAGCCGCAGTTTTTCAGAACCGAGGTGGGTGTTGTCGGCAGATATGTAGTGACAGAAGATTGCCGGACAATCTTTCCTCTAAAAGGACAGGTGCCATTGGGAATTTCTGATCCGGAAACAGGGAAAGGGTTAAAATGTGACAGATATGAAGTTTATTTTTACTCAATCTCACAGGAAAAAATGCTGGGATATGTTTCATTTGAGACATTTATTGAAATAATCAAAGAGCAGGCAGAGAGATTCGATGGAGCGAATATCATTTTTGAAGGGCTGTCTATGGAGGCGCTACAAAAAATTGTGGAAACAGCTGTGTAGCACAGAAACAGAAGTGAAAAGCGTTTTACAATACCTGAATATGCCAATAAACTCCGAAACCGTCTAAACAGATGGCGGGTCTCTATAAACAAACAGTAGGCAGATTTTCGCGATTTTGCGAGCATAGCGACAGCTTTGAAGCATTGTCCGAGCCCGTAGGGCGAGTTTATGCGTAAAAGCTGTCAATATGCGGCGCAGCAAAATCGCGAAAATCAACGTGTTTGTTATAGAGACCCGCCATCTGTTTTTACGGTTGAGTTTTCTCATTGAGGCTGATAATAGCTCCTGACAAACTGTATAAATCGTCTAACATGGGGGAGCAGTGCATGTTCCTTCCTGTATACGATATAAAGTTTTCGCGTGGGTGCCGGATGCGCCAACGGGAAAATCAAAACCTGTCGGCTGGCATTCAGGTCCTGGACAGATTTGGCTGAGAGAATGGAGATGCCAAGTCCGTTAATGATGGAGCGTTTGACTGCTTCCAGGTCATTCATACGTGCTACAACATTGATGGCTCCCGATGCAATATGCTGCTGTTCAAGATACTGGTCGATGGCTTTTTTTGTACCGGAACCTTTTTCACGAAGAATAAAAGGTTCATTTAAAAAAGCTGCAATGGTTACATTTCCTTTGGAAATCTCCAGGTAATGGGGGGTAACCGGGGTGACGATGACAAGCTCATCCTCAAGAAAAGGGATAAAAATCAGCTCTGATGAATCAGTGGTCATTCCCACCAGTCCAAAATCAAGGCGGCCGTTTTCAACCTGCTGGATAATGCCCATGCTGTCAGATAATTCAGAATGAAAATAAATATCCGGGTTTAATTGACCGAAGGCACTGAGCACTTCAGGAAGCACATAGGAAGATGGAATGGTGGATGCCCCAAGTTCAATAATCTGTTTGTGAGAGCCGACAAATTCATTGAGAATATGATCCCGGATTTTCAGCATGGAGACTGCAGAATCATAGAGATCATATCCCTGAGGGGTGACGTGCAGTTTCTTTGTGGTGCGGGAAATGAGCTTGGTATCCAATTCCTTTTCAAGGGAAGCCACATGGGCGCTGACTGTTGGCTGGGTCAGAAAAAGATGGCGGGCGGCTTCAGAAAAGCTATTATAATCAACAACGGCCACAAAGGCCTCTAACTGTTTTAATTCCATACAAAAACTCCTGTTTATTGAAAAGAACAATAATCTTAAGGTTAAATAAAATAAATTCTGGGAAAAGGCCGTAAGTACGGTATTTTTTATGAAATTTATTGATTCTGTCTATAAATAGAGTATAATACAGTTGACATAAAATGGCAAGCACATTGTTTTTGGGGTGCTCGACTATTTGACTTTTAAGGTTAAATTCAGTATGCTGATGTTAGTAAGATTTTCTATTTATATAGGAGAGGAATCAAATGAAAAAGTTAGTAAGCAGTGTTCTTGTACTTTGCATGATTGCAGTAGCTTTAGCAGGCTGCGGAAATAAGAGCACAGAAACAACAAAGGCAACAGAAGCGACAGCATCAACAGAGGCAGCAGTTTCCACAGAAGCAGTATCTGAGACACAGGCAGCTGAGGGCGAAGCAGCAACTGTTCAGGTGTATATTGCAGCCAGCTTGAGCAATGCCATGGATGAAATTTCAGCCAATTATAAATCTGTTCGGCCAAATGTTGATCTTGTCTTTAATGCAGGCAGCTCAGGCAAGCTTCAGACACAGATCGAAGAAGGCGGCGCTTGTGATGTATTCTTCTCAGCAGCAACAAAGCAGATGAATGCGCTTGTTGAAGGCGGATATGTTCAGGAAGCAGATGTTACAGATCTTCTTGAGAACAAAGTTCAGCTGATCAAACCGGCTGGTACAGAGACAAAGGTTACAGGTTTTGAGAATATTACAGATGCGGCAAACCTTGCACTTGCAGCTGACACAGTTCCTGTTGGCCAGTATGCAAGAGAGATTTTTGACAACCTTGGTATTACAGATCAGGTAATGGCGATGGAGATTAATGAATGCGAAGACGTAAGTGCTGTACTTGCTGCAGTCAGCGAAGGCAGCAATGAAGTTGGTATCGTTTATGCAACAGATGCAGCTTCAGTTGCAGACAAGGTTGATGTTATCGCAACAGCCAATGATACAGAGCTTAAATCCAAAGTTATCTACCCTGTTGGTCTTGTAAAGAATACTGAAGCAGATGATGCTGAAGTTGCAGCAGCTAAGGCTTTTGTTGATTATCTCAAGACACCTGAAGCAGCAGCTGTATTCGAAAAATATGGATTTTCTTGCATCAATTAACATGAGTCCGTTGCTTATATCGTTGAAAACAGCGATTATAGCAACGGTGGTCGCTTTTTTTGGCGGGATTGCCTGTGCGAGATGGGCAATGAAATTGAAGCCGTTATCCAAGAGTATTCTGGATGGCATTCTGAATCTGCCACTGGTACTGCCGCCGACAGTTGCCGGCTTTTTGCTGCTGCTTATATTCAGCTTGAAGCGCCCCCTTGGTATTTACCTGTGGGAACATTATCAGCTTAAAGTTGTTTTATCCTGGCCGGGATGTGTTCTGGCGGCGACAGTGGTTGCATTCCCGTTGATGTATCGAAATGCAAGAGCAGCTTTTGAGCAGGTGGATGTGAATTATATTTATGCAGGAAGGACACTGGGCTTATCAGAGTGGACGATTTTCAGAAAGGTTGTTATTCCGGTAGCGGGACCGGGCATTGCATCTGGAACGATTTTAACATTTGCAAGAGCTTTGGGTGAATATGGTGCGACATCCATGCTGGCGGGCAATATTCTTGGAAAGACCAGAACCATGGCGGTGGCGATCGCCGCAGAAGTCAGTGCACAGAACTATGATGTGGCTGGTTTCTGGGTGATTGTTCTGGTGACCATTGCCTTTGTCTTTATTTTTGCAATCAACATCATAACCATGCATGGCATCAGCAAGATTCAAAGGTGGTAAAATGGCATTATCAGTAGAATTACATAAAAAGTTTAAGGGATTCCAGATGGATGTTGCTTTTGAGCATGATGGCGGCAGTCTTGGTATTCTCGGCGGTTCCGGTATGGGTAAGAGCATGACCCTGAAGATGATTGCAGGTCTGGTGAAGCCGGATTCAGGGAAAGTTATTGTGGACGGAAGGATTGTTTATGACAGTGCGGCTAAGATCGATATGCCGGCAAGAGAGCGACACATCGGCTATCTTTTTCAGCAGTACGCATTGTTTCCGACAATGACAGTGACAGAGAATATCGGCATTGCCATGAAGAAAAGCGGTGATGCGAAGAAGAAAGAAATTGACAGACTTCTGGAACAGTTTGCCCTTCAGAATCTTGGCGACCGTATGCCGAATGAATTATCCGGCGGACAGCAGCAGCGAGTAGCATTAGCCCGAATCCTTGCCAGTGAGCCTCAGATGCTTTTGCTGGATGAGCCATTTTCAGCGCTGGACAGTTTTTTGAAAGAGCAGCTTCTGGAAGATATGATCAGACAGCTCAGTGATTATGCCGGGGATGTGATTATGGTATCCCACAGCAGAGATGAAATTTATCAGTTCTGTGACAGACTGTTGATTCTGGATCAGGGCCGGGTTATTGTCACTGGTGACACCAAAGACATCTTTGATCAGCCGGGATACAGAGAAGCAGCCCGGCTGACAGGCTGCAAAAATATTACTGAGGCCATCAAAATTGCTGAAAACAGTATCGAAGTGCCGCATTGGCATTGTACGCTTGAAATGGACGAAACGGTCGCTGATGACATCCATGCCGTCGGTATCCGCGCCCATTATATCGACGTACTGACAGAAAAACCGGAGAATATGAAAAACGTTATCGGCGTCACTGTGGAAAATGTTTCAGAACTGCCCTTTGAATGGTATTGCTTTTTCAGAGTGCCGAATGGCGAGCGAATCTGGTGGAAAGTCGCCAAAGTCGGAGAACACGGAGCAGCTAAATACCTGCCTCAAAAAGGCGCCCATGTGTATCTGCACATGCCGCCGCAGAGCATCATTCTTCTGAAATAATGATTAATACTTGCAGCGAAACGCGCATGAGCAGTTAAAACTTAAGTCAGAAGAGAATAATAACGATTGCAGAGAGGGCAGGAAAAGGGTATAATACAAAGAGATTGTCTGAAACGGCAGTCTCTTTTTGAGTTTTATAAGATATTAGAGTAGAATATTATTGAAAGGAGTTGATACTTTGAGTAAATATTATTCTATACATGAATTTTCAAAAATTATAGGCGTATCTGTTCAGACATTACGAAATTGGGATGCCAATGGAAAACTTCATCCGCATCATACTACAGTAAGTGGCTATAGATATTATTCCGATGAGCAACTCAACTAGGTAATAAATGTAAAGCCTAAAAATCGCATTACAATTGGATATTGTCGCGTTTCAAGCCATAAACAAAAAGATGATTTGGAACGACAGATTGATAATGTCAAGACATATCTTCTGGCAAAAGGGCAGCCGTTTGAGATAATAAGTGATATAGGTTCTGGGATTAATTATAAGAAAAAAGGGCTTCAGGAATTGATCAGACGAATCTCTCAAAATCAGGTTGAAAAGGTTGTTGTTTTATATAAAGACAGGCTATTGCGATTTGGTTTTGAGTTGATAGAATATATCGCTTCACTTTATAATTGTGAGATTGAGATTATTGATAATACTGAAAAATCTGAACAGCAGGAACTTGTTGAAGATCTGGTTCAAATAATCACAGTATTCAGTTGCAAATTACAAGGAAAACGAGCGAACAAAGCTAAGAAATTTATCTGGGAATTGATGCAGCAGGAGGAAACAGATGGTAAAAGCCATAAAAGTAATGTTGATACCAAACAACGTACAGAAAACTAAGATGTTTCAGTACGCAGGAGCTTCTAGATTTGCTTATAACTGGGCTTTGGCCAGGGAAAAAGAAAGTTACGAAAAAGGTGGCAGATTCATTTCAGATTCAGAACTCAGAAAAGAATTTACAAAGCTTAGACATTCTGATGAATACGCATGGTTATTAAATATTTCAAATAATGTAACCAAATAGGCAATCAAAGATGCCTGTACTGCGTATAAGAACTTTTTCAAGGGTTTGCAAAAATTCCCAAGATTCAAGTCCAGAAAGAGATCAATGCCGAAGTTCTATCAGGACAACGTTAAGATACAATTCAGTAATACCCACGTTAAGCTTGAAGGATTTTCTTCCAGCAGGAAAGCAAATAAGCAAAAAAAGAATTGGGTAAGACTTGCAGAACATGGACGTATTCCAACAGATGTTAAATATATGAATCCGAGAATATCCTTTGATGGATTGAACTGGTGGATCAGTGTATGTGTAGAATTTCCTGACTGCAAGGAAACATTTAATGATGATGGAGTTGGCATAGACTTAGGGATTAAAGACTTAGCTGTCTGCTCTGATGCCGTTAAGTATAAGAACATCAATAAGAGTCAGAAAGTAAAGAAACTAGAAAAACAGAAACGTAGATTACAGCGTAGTATCTCTCGTTCTTACGAGAAAAATAAGAAAGGGGAAAGTTACTGTAAAACAAATAATGTAATCAAAAAGGAAAAACTTTTATTAAAACGAAATCACAGATTAACAAACATCCGTAAAAACTATTTGAATCAGACCATATCTGAGATCGTAAATCGAAAGCCAAGATTTATTTGTATTGAAGATCTGAATGTCAGCGGAATGATGAAAAATAGACATCTCTCCAAAGCAGTACAGGAACAAGGATTTTTTTGGTTTAGAAAACAGCTTGAATACAAATGCAATGATAAAGGGATTCAGCTTATTGTGGCTGATCGGTTTTATCCATCATCAAAGCTTTGCAGCTGCTGTGGAAACATCAAAGAAGATTTGAAGTTATCTGACAGGGTTTATAGATGTGAATGTGGGAATATGATTGACAGAGATTTCCAGGCATCTATAAATCTCAAGGCTTATGGAGAACGATTTGCAAGCTAACACTGAAACGTTAATGCAAATATGTACGGATACGTTAGTCCGGAATTTACGCCTATGGAGAGTACAAGAACTTGTGAGTAGATAGATATTTATATCATCAAAAGCATACTCGTTGAAGTAGGAATGAAACATGGAAGTTTATAACTTTTTATAAGTTTTCAGTAACGGTAGAATGATGATAGAATTTCAGTGTGATTATGCAGAAGGCGCCCATCCGAAGATTCTGGAGCGCCTGGTTGAGACAAACATGGATCAAACCCCAGGGTATGGTCTGGATCCTTATTGTGACGAGGCAAGACGTTTGATCCGTAAGGCCTGTGGCCGCGAAGATATTGATGTGCAGTTTTTAGTCGGAGGAACACAGACCAATACGACCATTATCTGCACTGCTCTTCGGCCATATCAGGGGGTGCTGACAGCAGCAAGCGGCCATATCAATGTTCATGAATCGGGAGCGATTGAGGCAACAGGACATAAAGTGCTGGCTCTGCCTTGCGATCATGCAGGAAAGATAACAGCTGAACAGATTAAAGCAGCCTATGAAGCACATATGAATGATGGCAGCTCAGAGCATATGGTTCAGCCGGGAATGGTATATATTTCCAATCCTACTGAGAACGGAACGATTTATTATAAGCAGGAACTGGAAGCAATCAGTCATGTCTGCCATGAATGCGGTATGCCATTATTCCTGGATGGTGCCCGCCTCGGTTATGGTCTGATGGCAGCAGATAATGATGTAACATTGGAAGACATTGCGAGATTGTGTGATGTTTTCTATATTGGCGGTACAAAAGTCGGTGCGTTGTTTGGTGAGGCTGTCGTGATAACGAATCCTGCCATTAGTAAAGACTTCCGCTATATGATCAAACAGCGCGGCGGCATGCTGGCAAAAGGACGGCTTCTTGGCATTCAGTTTCAGACGCTTTTTGAGGATGGACTTTACTGGCAGATATCCAGGCATGCCATTGATATGGCTATGAAACTCAAAAAAGCATTCCAGGCGTGCGGTTATGGCTTTTATGTGGAGAATTCAACAAATCAGCAGCTGCCTGTTTTGCCGGATGCTGTTCTTGAAAAATTAGCCGGGAAGTACAGTTATTCTTTCTGGGAGAAAACAGATGGGAGCCATAGTGCCGTGCGATTCTGCACAAGTTGGGCTACAAAGGAAGAAAATGTGGATGCCTTGATTGCGGATCTCAACCAAATCAGATCACAGATGATGTAAAATCTGCAAAGCACAGATGGTTATGTAATAATTTTGAAATAATTTAGAAATACACTTGAAATAGGCGCCCGAAAATGCTATAATTATGCACAGATGGGTTTTTATATACGATATATCGTGGAGGAACCCTATTATTATTGAGATTGAAACAGCGTTTTGGAAGGAGTATTTCATGAAACACGGTTTAAAGAGATTTACCAGATGTGTTCTGGTTGCTGCGCTCAGCGTTTCACTTGCAGTTCCGACAATGGCGGCAACGAAGGCAGAAGTCCAGAGCCAGATAGAGAATTTGAAGAGCCAGCAGAGCGAACTTGAGTCGCAGCTTGCATCATTGAAGAAGAATAAGTCAGATACAGAGTCCTATATTTCTGAACTGGACAGTAAGATCAAGACATATCTTGCACAGTTAGAGGAAGTATCCGCACAGCTTGAGCAGACAGAGTCTGAGATCAGCATTACGCAGGACAACCTGGCACAGGCCAAGGAAGATGAGAAGACACAGTATACAGCATTGAAGGCACGTATCAAGGCCATGTATGAATCCGGAGACGATGATTATCTCCAGATGCTGCTTGGTTCGGGCGATTTGAAGACAATGTTGAACAATCAGGAGTATATTTCCAAGATCAATGAGTATGACCACAATCTTCTTGTGAGTCTCCAGAATATCAGAGATCAGATTGCAGCATACGAAGCTCAGCTCGAAGAGCAGAAGGAGCTTCAGGAAGCTCAGAAGGAACAGTATGAAGTAGAGAAGGAATCTCTTGAGAAGATCGTTGCACAGAAGGAAGAAGAACTGGTTGCTATCGGTTCCGATATTGATTCTGTCAACTCTGATATTTCTTCTACACAGGAAGAGATTGATGCTGAGAACAGCCTGCTTCAGCAGATTGTTGAACAGGAACGTAAGGCAGCAGAAGAAGCAGCACGCAAGAAGGCTGCAGAGGAAGCAGCCAAGAAGAAAGCGGCAGAAGAAGCTGCTGCTAAGAAGAAGGCAGATGAAGAAGCTGCGAAATACAACAGCTCCAGTTCATCCAGCAGTTCAAGCTCCAGCTCAAGTAGTTCATCCAGCAGTTCCAGCTCCAGCTCAAGTAGCTCATCCAGCAGTTCCAGCGATTCATATTATGATGACAGCTCCAGCAGTTCCAGTTCATCCAGTTCAAGTACAGGTATGATCTGGCCTGTGGGCAGTTCATCCATCACTTCTTACTTTGGTTACAGAAGTTCACCGACAGCAGGTGCATCTTCTTACCATAGAGGTCTGGATATCGGTGCTTCAGCAGGTTCATCCATTTGGGCTGCAGCAAGCGGTACTGTTATAACTGCCAGCTACAACAGTGCGATGGGTAATTACATAGTTATCAGCCATGGAAATGGTGTCTGCACTGTTTATGAACATTGCAGTGCTTTATATGTCAGTGTTGGTCAGTCCGTATCACAGGGTGAGACAATCGCAGCCGTAGGTTCTACAGGTATTTCTACCGGTGCACATCTTCATTTTGGTGTGACTGTAGGTGGAGATTATGTGAACCCTCTGTATTATGTAAGTCCATAATTGAATAATGAATAGAAAAAGGGATTCGAGATTATTCGAATCCCTTTTGTGACTAAAATGCCCCGGGATGATCATAATCCCAGGGCATATTTTTATGTAATAGGAAATTCCGAGGAATTCCCTATTACATAAAAAGGCACTAACGCGCCTGTGATACGCACTCGCGCGAAGATGCAGATTGTCGCAAGTGACCGCGCTCGGCGCGAGAATGTGCCAAAGCACATTCTTTTTTACTTTATAAGATACTTTCTCTATTCCGGCATCAAATCCATCCGCCGTCCAGCCGGATGATCTGACCGGTCAGGTAACTGTGCTTTTGGGCTAAATCCAGAACAAGTTCAGCCACTTCCTCAGGACGACCGAAACGACCGGAAGGGATTTCCTCGGTTAAAGCAATGCGATCTGCTTCCGATAGGAAAGCGTTCATTTCGGTATCAATGGCTCCGCAGGCAACGGCATTGACCTGAATATTGCTTGGGGCCAGCTCTTTGGCCAGGGCCTGGGTGAAGGCATTGATGCCGCCTTTTGTTGCGGAATAAGCCACTTCACAGGATGCGCCGCAGCAGCCCCATACGGAAGAAATATTGATGATCTTGCCGGAATGTTCATGAACCATACCCGGTACGGCCAGTCGGCAGCTGTTAAAAACGGATGTCAGGTTGGTGTTGACAATGCGCTGCCAGTCATCCGGTGACATATCAGTTAATAAACCGATATAAGAGATACCGGCATTGTTGACAAGGACATCAATATGATGAAAACGTGCAATGGTCTCAGAAATCATGGCTTCCAGCTGATGGTAGTCGCCGGTATCGCCGGTGAAAATAAGACAATCGGTGTGATATTGGCTGATGATCAGCTGCTGCAGATCTTCAAGCAGCTGTGTGTTTTGCCGACAGCAGAGGGCAAGCTGATAGCCGGCGGCTGCAAAACGGATGGCGATGGCACGCCCAATCCCTCTTGAGGCACCGGTTATAAAAACGGTTTTGTTCGTTGTCATGATAAAAACTCCAATGCTATTTCAGTGCTTTCTTGAGCACTTCGGATATTTCGTTGATCTTGGTTTCACGTTCACGGTCATCTGCGTGAAGAACACAACATTTTAAATGGGCATCAAGAATTTCGATATTGACCTTTTTCAGGATGGCAATGGTAGCCATAATCTGATTGGAAATGTCGATGCAGTATTTGTCATCATCGATCATCTTGTTCAGACCGTCAATCTGTCCCTTTGCTGTATTGAGCAGCCTTTTAATATTCTGCTGTTCTGCTTTCATGGCGAGCTCCTTTCGTTGGCACCCTCTAGGGGTGTCTGTATTAATTATTATTCTAGCATTTTTATGAGTGTGATTCAATGTCAAGCTGCATGTTTTTTTCAATAAGGAGCATTGACTTTTATTTTTATTAGGTATAGAATAAAAATGACCCCAGGGGGGTGGGGTAACTTGACGGTATGAGACATTTCAGGTTTCGTGTGGAATGGTTCGCTTATTTTGGGAAAAACTACTATATTATTTTTAGTAAAATTTGCAGATCTGATCGTTTGCGAATACGAGAGAGAATGGAGGATAGAGATTCATGCAGCAATTTATTGTGACAGGTATGAGCTGTGCAGCCTGCAGTGCCCGTGTGGAGAAAGCTGTCTCGAAGGTGGAGGGGGTTACCTCCTGTTCAGTCAGTCTTTTGACTAATTCCATGGGTGTGGAAGGGACGGCAGCTGATCAGGCGATTATTCAGGCAGTGGAAGCGGCCGGTTATGGAGCCTCCGTGAAGGGTGAGGCTGCAGAGCATTCAGGGGCTTCATCGATGGCAGCTGAGGAGGAGATGCTGAAGGATCATGACACACCGGTTCTGAAGCGGAGACTTCTGGCGTCGCTGGGATTTTTGATTGTATTGATGTATTTTTCCATGGGACACATGATGTGGGGATGGCCGCTGCCGGCATTTTTTGAGAACAATCATATAGCCATGGGGCTTGTTCAGCTGCTGTTGACAGGGATTGTCATGGTCATCAATCAGAAGTTTTTCATCAGTGGTTTTACAAGTCTTGCGCATCGTGCCCCGAATATGGATACGCTGGTGGCTCTTGGCTCTACGGCGGCTTTTGGATACAGTACGTATGCGTTATTTGCCATGACAGATGCTCAGGTGAAGGGCGATATGGAGATGGTCATGCATTATATGCATGAGTTCTATTTTGAATCTGCAGCCATGATTTTGACACTGATCACAGTGGGCAAGATGCTGGAGGCACGCTCAAAGGGCAAGACAACAGATGCACTCAAAGGGCTGATGAAACTGGCTTCGAAGACAGCGGTTGTGGAACGGAATGGTCAGGAAGTTACTGTTCCGATTGAGCAGGTGAAGAAAGGAGATATATTCCTTGTACGTCCGGGAGAGAATGTGCCGGTGGATGGTGTGATCCTGGAAGGAACCAGTGCTTTGAATGAGGCGGCTTTGACAGGTGAAAGCATTCCTGTGGACAAGAAGCCGGGGGATGTCGTATCGGCTGCAACCTTGAATCAGTCAGGATTTATCCGCTGTGAGGCCACCCGTGTCGGTGAAGATACCACATTATCCCAGATTATCCAGATGGTCAGTGATGCAGCGGCGACAAAGGCACCGATTGCCAAGATTGCAGATAAGGTTTCAGGTGTTTTTGTACCGGCGGTGATCACCATTGCGGTCATTACGATGATCGTGTGGCTGCTGGCAGGAGAAAGTGTTGGTTTTGCTTTGGCGAGGGGCATTTCCGTACTGGTTATCAGCTGTCCGTGTGCCCTTGGTCTTGCCACACCGGTGGCGATTATGGTGGGCAATGGTATGGGTGCCAAGAATGGTATCCTCTTTAAGACAGCTGTTTCACTGGAAGAGACAGGCAAGGTTCAAATTGTTGCCCTGGATAAGACAGGTACCATCACCAACGGTGAACCGGTTGTTACAGATATGGTTCCTGCGGAGGGTGTGACAGAAGAATCATTGCTAGCGTTGGCAGCCAGCCTTGAGAAACGCAGTGAACATCCGTTGGCAAAGGCAATTTTGAAATATGTCGGAGAGCAGCATCTGACCGTCGAAGACGTTTCTGAGTTTGAAGCACTTCCGGGCAATGGACTGACAGCTGTCAGAAATGGTGTCAAATTGGCCGGCGGCAATTATGCATTTATCAGAACCCAGACGGAAGTGTCAGAGGATTTGCTGAAACAGTCAGAGGCATTGGCGGAACAGGGGAAGACACCGATGTTTTTCTCAGAGAATGGAAGATTGGCCGGTATTATTGCCGTTGCAGATACCATGAAGGAAGACAGCAGACAGGCTGTCAGTGAACTTCGGAATATGGGCATCCGGGTTGTGATGCTGACCGGTGACAATGAGAGAACAGCCAGAGCCATCGGTGCACAGGCCGGTGTGGATGATGTGATTGCCGGTGTGCTTCCGGATGGTAAAGAGAGTGTGATCCGAAAGTTGCAGCAATATGGCAAGGTAGCGATGGTGGGGGATGGTATCAACGATGCGCCTGCACTGACAAGAGCTGATATGGGTATCGCCATCGGTGCCGGTACGGATGTGGCCATTGATGCTGCTGATGTGGTGCTGATGAAGAGCCGGCTCAGTGATGTGGTAGCCGCTGTTCGTCTGAGCCGTGCAACCTTAAGAAATATTCATGAGAATCTTTTCTGGGCATTTTTCTACAACGTGATCGGTATTCCGCTGGCAGCAGGTGTGTGGATCCCGATTTTCGGATGGACATTAAACCCGATGTTCGGTGCGGCGGCCATGAGCTTGTCCAGCTTCTGTGTTGTCACCAATGCACTGCGCTTGAACCTTTTTAACATGCATGATGCAAAAAAGGACAAAAAGTTGAAAAATCCTGCTATAATAAAAGAACTGGTGGATAACAATAAAACCAATCATAATCAAGAAAATAAGGAGATAGGAACAATGAAGAAAACAATGAAAATCGAAGGTATGATGTGTGGTCACTGTGAAGCAACTGTCAAGAAAGCACTGGAAGGCCTTGATGGCGTGACATCTGCGGAAGTCAGCCATGAAGCCGGTACAGCAGTCGTAGAACTCTCAACAGACGTAGCAGATGACGTTCTGAAGAAAACAGTCGAAGATAAAGACTACAAAGTAACAGCCATTAACTAGTCCAACATTTAAAGTCATCCAACTGAGGTTCCAATGAAAATTCATCACAGGCTCGTTTATATTGACAGGGGTTTGTGTGAAAAGGTTCATTTGGAACCTCATTTTGACATTCACCATATTTATCTCAAAATAATTACGAAGGTGAGTTGCAAAAGTAACTTCTACTTTGCAGAAGTAAATTCTACTTTGCAGGGTTAAATTCTATACAAAATAGAAAAATAATGACTTAGATATATGAAATCCCTGAAAACGGAGTTAAAA
>NZ_JAMOKJ010000028.1:0-26040 GCF_023656595.1 Coprococcus intestinalis
AGGATCAAACTCTCATGTTTGATTTTGGTTAAGATTCACAGCTAGCTGTTATCTCTTCCCGTTTTACTTTGGTTTGTGTTCTTAAAAATTCTTTTTAGGAATTTTCGGGATTGTTTTATTATTAAGCTGTCAATGTTCATTCTCACTCAGTCAACCAATTCTCCTTTGGAAATACCAAACGGAGAAGGAGGGATTTGAACCCTCGCGCCGCTATTAACGACCTACTCCCTTTCCAGGGGAGCCCCTTCAGCCTCTTGGGTACTTCTCCAAATAAGCTGACTAACAAGCGATATTCAATTAGTATCCCAGTGGATACAGCGGAGAAGGTGGGATTCGAACCCACGGCCCCTTGCGGAGTCACTGGTTTTCAAGACCAGCTCCTTAAACCACTCGGACACCTCTCCATTGCGTTATCCTTACATGGAAGGTCTCACGCGACAATAGATATATTATCATCTCAAAAGCCAAATGTCAACAACTAATTTTACTTTTTTTCAAAAAAATTTAAACAATTACGGCACTTCAAATTTTATGGGATGTTCCGAGCATCCGCAGTATCTTAAAGTGCCGGAACGACAATATACATTCCCGTACAGGCATGCGTTATCTGTTGTCTCCACCGTTTAAAAAGGCTTCTGCAATAACCAGGTCTTCAGGGGTTGTAATCTTGATATTGCGGTAGTCGCCTTTTAACAGGTAAATGGAATGGTCGGCATATTTTTCAACAACCATGGCATCGTCTGTGACGGTGGTATCCCCCGCTTCTGCTCTTTTTCGATATGCTTCTGATACAAGGGCATAGGAAAATGTCTGTGGTGTCTGTATCTGCCACAGTTTTGAACGGTCCGGGGTATCGGCTACATAGCCCTTGCTATCCACTACTTTGATGGTGTCTTTGGCAGGCACAGCTGTAATGCAGGCTTCCTTCTCCTGCACACAACTGATATTCGCATTAATAAGCACACTTGATATAAGCGGTCTGGCTCCATCATGAATCAGCACATAATCACAGTCCGACAATGCCTTTAATCCTTCATAAACAGAATCATAACGTTCTTTGCCGCCTGCAATAACCGCACGGACTTTCTGAAAATTGTATTTCTCCACAATTTCTCTGCTGCAATAGTCTATTTCATCCGCACCTGTCACAAGGATAATCTCATCCACCTCAGACAATTCAAAAGCCCGAAGCGTATAATAAATAACCGGTTTACCCTTAATCAGCAGATACTGTTTGTGAACGGAAGTTCCCATTCTTTTTCCGCTGCCTGCTGCCAGAACGACAGCGGCTGTTTTCTTTCCATCTGCCGTCATTGTGCTTTTTCTCCGATCTTCAGATTCGGCACTGCATTCAGATCAAGCCCCGCACGTTTGCCGTTCATATAATCATAATAGCCAGCCGCCCCGATCATAGCTGCATTGTCTGTACATAATAACGGTGACGGTCTGTAGAATTGAATATTTCGTCTGCTGCATGCTTCTTCCATGGCACCACGAAGTGCACTATTGGAAGCTACGCCTCCGGCAAGTGCGACTTTCTTAATATGATATTCCTTTGCTGCCTTCATTGTATGTTCTACAATGACGTCTACGATTGCTTTCTGGAAGGAAGCCGCCACATCTGCTCTGTTAACTTCTATATTCTTCATATGACACTCATTCAGATAATTTAAAACAGCTGATTTGACACCACTGAAGCTGAAATCCAACGGAGCCCCCTGAATATGTGCCTTTGGGAATGTAATGGCATCGCTGTTGCCTTCTTTGGCCAGCTTATCCACCTTCGGGCCGCCAGGATACCCCAGGCCAATGGCTCTTGCAACCTTATCAAAAGCTTCTCCGGCTGCATCATCATGGGTTCTGCCTACGATCTCATACTGTCCGTAATCTTTGACAAGAACAAGATGCGTATGTCCACCGGATACCACCATACACAAAAATGGTGGTTCAAGGTCTTTGTTCTCTATATAGTTAGCCGAAATATGTCCCTCAATATGATGCACGGGCACTAACGGCTTATTCGCTGCATAACTGATCGCCTTTGCTTCCGCTACGCCTACGAGCAGCGCACCAACCAGCCCCGGACCGTATGTTACCGCAATCGCATCAATATCCTCCAATGTCACATTGGCCTCATCCAGTGCCGCCGTGATAACCGGATTGATTTTTTCGATATGTTTTCTTGATGCGATTTCGGGTACGACGCCACCATATAATTTGTGCAGTTCAATCTGAGAATATATAATATTAGACAACACATCACGGCCGTTTTTTACAACTGCAGCCGCTGTTTCATCACATGAGCTTTCAATCGCCAAAATTAAAACGTCTTTATCCATTTTTATGACTCCTCAAAATTCAATTCCAGTGATTTCTTATCTTTGCCCGGATAAGCATTCTGGAAAATCTGACGTACATCTTCAATATACTGCTCCGGTCTGTTCAAAGCCGGACTGTAATGCGTAAGCCAGAGTTCCTTCACTCCCGCCTGTTTTGCCAGTCTGCCGGCTTCTTCAAATGTCATATGCTTATATTTGACCGCATTATTGACATCCCCTTTTTCGCCATACATGCCTTCACAGATAAAAAGGTCTGAACCTCGGGCATTTCTGACAATACTGTCTGTCGGGCGGGTATCCGTCGTATACGTTACTTTCAGCCCTTTGCGTGCCGGTCCCAGAACCATCTCCGGCTGATAAATTCTGCCGTCCTCCGTCCGGATCGTTTCACCCTTCTGCAATTTGCTCCAAAGCGGTATCGGCACTTCATTCTGTCTGGCCTTCTCCACATCAAACATACCCGCACGTTCAATAGAGATACTATACCCATAACAGGCAACACGATGATTCACTTTGAAAGCATCTATCACATAACCGTGCAGTCTGATCTGCTGCTGCGGTTCTGTCAATTCTATAAATTTGATTTCAAAAGGCAGTTCCGGTGCGATCACCCTAAGCGCCTTGACAACCCGTTCAAGTCCCTTCGGTCCGATCATTGTCAGCGGTTCCGTTCTATCTGAATTGCTCATCGCAAGTAAAATGCCAGGAAGACCACTGATATGATCTCCATGAAAATGCGTAATGCAGATAATATCCAGCGGTCTGAAACTCCACCCCTTTTCACGAATAGCGATCTGAGTTCCCTCACCGCAGTCAATTAATAAACTGCTGCCGTTATACCGCAGCATCAATGATGTCAGCCACCTGTACGGCAGCGGCATCATGCCTCCTGTTCCAAGTAAACATAAATCCAGCATATTATTCCTCTTTCTATTTGCCGTGCTCCTGTTTTCAAGACTTACCCGTGCGTCCCGGTGCAAAATTTTCATCCGTTTTACAGACATATTTTCTATCTGTTATATCCATTCCGTCTGTTCTTCCTCATCCGGCAGATAGCACCATGTCTGAATCATCTTCCCATAGCAATTCTCACAGAGCTGGAAACGATGAATACAGCCATCCCACTTTGAAAAGTATCCCCATGCTTTGCTGACATCCAGAAACGCTGCCCTGTCACATTCATCAACCGACGCAATCATCTGTCCGCAGCAATTACAGATATATACTTCTTTTTTACTTATCTCATCGTATTTTTTCATAGAGTCCTCTCCTAACCTTTCACATTTCGACAAGGTCCATTATACAAAAATACGTCTTATTCGTCACCGGCAATACTTTCCATCTTCATAACCAATGCATTTTCCTTCGGGCAATCATAAAAATCCCTGCGGATACCAATGGTTCTAAATCCCAGTTTTTGGTAGCAACGATGCGCCGATAGATTGCTTGGCCGCATCTCAAGGATAAAGGAAACAACACCGTTTTTCTTTTCCTCTCCAATCAGGGCCTGCACCATTTCAGCACCATATCCGTGATTCTGATGATCCTTTTTGATAGCCACATTGACAATTTCCGCTTCATCCAGCGCCCTGTAAGCACCGCAGTAACCGATAATCTCGTTCTGTGCATTCACAGCAACGATAAAATCAGCCTCTTCCTGCTCAAGCGTATCCTGAAAAGCTTTTTCCGACCACGCATCACCAAAAAGGCTTTGCTCAATGGCCGCCACCTGAGGCAGATCATCCAACTGCATCTTTCTTATCATCATGCTTTTTCCTGCCCTTTTTTGGCTGCAAGTTCTCTTTCAGCCTGTGAAAGTCTGAGATAATCCGGCTGATGTTCTGCTGCAGACTCGTATTTGCCTTCATGATAATACTGAAGGGCCAGTGCACCAAGGGCACCTGCTCTCTGCTGACTCAAATGGATCGGCGCATAGCTGTGCGGAACCTGAATATGTTCCTCAATATATGGTTTGAATACCGGTACACCGTCTCCAAGAAAGATCACTTTGCGTCCCAGCTGATTAATCTCATCTATAATTTCCCCAAGCATCACTGCTTTCTGTCCGGAGATGCACTTCATCTGATCTCCATCAAATGTATATAGCCCCGTATAAGTCTGGTTTCTTCTGGCATCCATCAACGGGCACACAACTGCATCTGTTCCGCAAAGATTATATGCAATGGCATCTACTGTTGGTACACTGATAATCGGAATACTTAACGCCAGTCCAAGGCCCTTGGCTGTTGCCGAACCGATTCTTAATCCCGTAAAAGACCCCGGACCTCCTGAAACGGCAATAGCATCCATCTCCTGTACCGGAATCCCGATCATTTTCAGCAGCGTATCCATCATTGGCAGCAAAGTCTGCGAGTGTGTCTTCTTAAAGTTTGTTGTATATTCCCCGATCAGCTTCTCTTCTGTCACAACTGCCACGGAAGCCACTAATCCGGAGCTCTCCAATACTAATATCTTCACTGTAATTCTCCTTCCGCCTCGATTGTTATCATCCGATAATCAAATCCTTTTTCCAATACCTTTTCTATTCTCACTGTCTGATAATGAGGCGGCAGAATTTCTTCGATCAGATTGGCCCACTCGATCAGGCAGACGCCCTCACCAAAAATATATTCATCAAATCCGATCTCCTCCATCTCTTCAACGTCACCGATCCGGTAAACATCAAAATGATAAAACGGTATCCGTCCCTCGTCATATGTCTGCACAATAGTAAATGTCGGACTGCTGACCGGTTCTGTAATGCCCAGTCCGGCCGCAAAGCCCTGGGTGAAAACAGTCTTGCCGACACCAAGATCGCCTAACAGACAGAGAACATCCCCCGCCTTGGCCTCCCTGCCCATCTGTTCACCTATTTTATATGTTTCTTCCGCATTAAATGTTTCTATCTTCATACGCTGACTCTCTTATTATTATTTTAATTTGAGTTTTCCTGTATCAATATGCTGTTTTAAACATGCTGCAACACGTGCATACTGTTCGCCCAACTGATCCTTGGGCCAGATATAAGCCCGGGCTGCTGTCATATAGACCAGTAGTTCACGGCCATTATCTTTGACTCTGATGATCTGATCCCAGCCAACATCTGCCCGTTCTTCACCGAGACATACTGAAAGATGTTCATCGGATAAAATATATTCCAGTCCGCCGCCCAGAGATTTGTTCCGCTGAATCTGTGCCTTTGCCTTTGTCAAAAGCATCAGCGGATTGATGACCGTAAACAGCAGCGCAATAATAAAGTAGAGCATCTTAGCCGTCGCATCCGTCACATTCCATCGGGTGATCAGCAGCACAAGCGAACCAATACTGAGCACCAGCCCTATGATACCTGCAGGCTTGCTGTAATAATGATACATCATAAAATAGTACAAATCATTTACTTTTAATGCAATTTTAAATTTAATCTCGTCCATTTTGCCTCCTTGTATCTAATCTATAATAGTATCATCAATCAAGAATCATTGTCAACTGAATACGTTTTTTTGCAAGATCCACAGACATAACTTTGACTTCCACCACGTCACCGACACTGACTATTTCCATCGGGTGGCGGACAAATTTCTTATTTGTCAGCTGTGAAATATGCACCAGACCATCCTGATGAACACCGATATCCACAAACACACCAAAGTCAATCACGTTTCTGACGGTTCCTTTTAAAATCATCCCCGGCTTCAGGTCTTTCATTTCCAGGACATCCGTACGGAGTACCGGCTTCGGCATATCTTCTCGAGGATCCCTTCCCGGTCTTCTCAATTCATGAACAATATCATGCAGGGTGATTTCTCCGATGGATAATTTTGCCGCCATCTTCTCATAATCTTCAATTCGAATTGGAAGGCTGCCTTCACGCAGCTTATCCGGTTCCACGCCCAATTCAGACAGTAATTTCTCGACTGCCTCATAGGATTCCGGGTGAACGCCCGTATTATCAAGAGGCTGACTGCCATCGCTGATACGAAGGAAACCTGCACACTGCTCATAGGCTTTCGGTCCCAGTTTTGGCACCTTTAAAAGTTGTTTTCTGTTGTCAAAACGTCCGTTTTCTTCACGATATGCCACGATATTCTTTGCCACAGTCTTGCTGATGCCGGAAATATACTCAAGAAGAGACGCAGAGGCCGTATTCAGATCCACCCCGACTTTATTGACACAGTCTTCAACGGTACCGGATAAAACTTCGGACAGTTTCTTCTGATTCATATCATGCTGATACTGACCGACACCAATGGCCTTCGGATCAATCTTAACCAGTTCAGCCAGAGGATCCTGAAGTCTTCTGGCAATAGATGCCGCACTTCGCTGACCAACATCAAAATTAGGGAATTCTTCTGTCGCCAATTTGCTGGCTGAATAAACACTGGCGCCTGCCTCGCTGACGATCACATAAGCCACTTTCTCAGGTATTTCCTTCAGAAAATCTACTATGACCTGTTCTGATTCTCTTGACGCCGTCCCGTTTCCAAGGGAAATCAGCGTAATACCATATTTCCTGACAAGTTTTCGAAGAACTTCCTTCGCCTGATCAATTTTCTTCTGCGGCTCTGTCGGATAAATAACAACCGTATCCAGCACCTTGCCTGTCGGGTCCACAACTGCCAGCTTACATCCTGTTCTGAAAGCCGGATCCCAGCCAAGAACCGTCTGCCCTTTGATTGGCGGCTGCATCAGCAGCTGCTTCAGATTCTTGCCAAAAACAGTCATAGCGCCTTCTTCTGCTTTTTCGGTCAGGGCATTCCTTACTTCACGTTCCACCGCTGGTGCGATCAGACGGCGATAACTATCCTCTGCTGCCGCTTCCATCATTTCTGTTGTATAAGGATTATTCTGATGAACAACCTGTCTTTTCAGCCAGCCAATCAGCTTCTCTTCCGGCACTTCAATCGTTACATTGACCATCTTCTCTTTCTCTGCACGGTTGATCGCCAGCACTCTGTGTCCCGCAATTTTGGATACCGGTTCAGCAAAATGATAATACATTTCATAGACAGATTTTTCTTTGTCATCCTTTGCTTCAGATACAAGACGTCCCTCTTTTTCAAACTGCTGTCGGATCCACATACGATAAGCCGCTGTATCCGCGATACTCTCTGCCAAAATATCCGAAGCGCCCTCTAAAGCTTCCTTAACATCTGCCACACCTTTTTCCTCTGACACATAGTCGGCAGCTTCTTCTTCAACCGGATGTCCGAGATTCTGTGCCATCACCGCTACGGCCAGCTTTTCAAGGCCTTTTTCCTTAGCAATCATGGCCCTTGTGCGGCGCTTTGGACGATATGGCCGGTATAAATCATCCACAACCACCTGTGTCTGAGCTTCCTCGATCTGTTTCAGCAAAGCGTCTGTCATCTTCCCCTGATCACGGATGGTCGCAATGACCTGCTGCTTCTTATCTTCAAGATTTCTCAGATAGATCAGCCGTTCATAAAGCTTTCTCAGCACTTCATCGTTTAATGCCCCTGTCTTTTCCTTTCGGTAGCGGGCAATAAAAGGAATGGTATTATCCTCATCAATTAACTGTACTGCAGCTGTCACCTGCCATTTTTCAACACCCAGTTCGCTGCTCAGTTTTGCTTCAATATCTATCATACTTTTCTCCTTTATTCATTGAATACAACAGGGCTGCAGCAAAATTATCCTATTCTTGCCGCAGCCCCGATCACTTTTATTCTATATATGCTAGTACATCGTTTTCGAAATAACTACACCATTCACTTGCCTGCGAATCCGAGTGTGCAGGTAGAAAAGCCTCGGCGTAGCCCGCTACGCCTGCGTTTTTTACCTGCACACTCGAATCCGCATCCTGCGCGATTGGTGTAGTTATTTACGAAACGATGTACTAGTTCATGAAAATACGAGCGATAAAGCCACCAAGCTGTGATTTCTTCTCTTCAAAACCGCCCACTGTCATTGGTTCTGTTACAAAGCCATACTCACCATCCACACCTTCGGCATGGCAGATGGCAATGTCCCCAAATAAGGCTCTCGCTTTATCTTCTGTGCCATTCTTCGCACGAACAAAAAATCTGCTCTTGTACAATGTATATTCAACCAGATGCAGTTTCTGTGGCTGCCAGATCGTCATGATATGGGTTCCCATATGCTTGACTTCATCCACCACATCAGAAACAACTGCGCTTGCTGTCGGCAACTTGCCTGCACCCTTACCATAGAACATAACATCTCCCAGGGCATTACCCTTTACAAGGATTGCATTAAATACATCATTCACACTATAAAGCGGATGATCATGGGCGATCATCATCGGTGCCACAAGTGCAAACAGACCGCCTTCTTCTCTGCGGCTTGTGCCAAGCAGCTTAATGCCCATGTTCATAGCCTTGGCATACTTAAAGTCTGTCTCCGTAATATGCGTGATGCCTTCTGTATGAATATCCTCATAATCCACCTGCATACCATAAGCAAGAGAAGTTAATATTGCAATCTTACGGCAGGCATCATAGCCTTCCACATCTGCTTCCGGATGTCGTTCTGCATAGCCCCTGTCCTGCGCTTCCTTCAGTACAGTATCATAATCTGCACCTGCCGTATCCATCTTGGTCAGCATATAATTCGTTGTCCCATTCAGAATACCTGTAATCTCATCAATCTCATCTGCTGTCAGAGACTGATTCAGAGGACGGATAATCGGAATACCACCGCCGACACTGGCCTCAAAAAGGAAGTTAACATTCTTCTCATTGGCAAGTGCCAGTAATTCTGCGCCATGCTTCGCTACCAGTTCCTTGTTGGAAGTTGATACACTCTTTCCTGCCTGTAAAGCCTTCTTGACAAAAGTGTAAGCCGGTTCAACGCCCCCCATGACTTCGACAATAATCTTGATCTCCGGATCATCCAGGATCACCTGATAATCATGTACAATCTTCTCCTGGATCGGATCTCCCGGAAAATCTCTCAGATCCAAAACATATTTCACATCAATGGCTTCACCTGCACGCTTTGTAATTGTCTCACGGTTCGTTGTCAGAACCTCTACAACACCTGAACCGACTGTCCCATATCCTAAAACAGCTATATTCACAATAATCTCCTCCTGCACTCAGACTTCGTGCTCTGTCTATTCTCTTCCGAGTATTTTTATGTCGTGAATGCCCTTCATTGCATTCAGTCTCTCCACAAGTGCAGAAAAATCTCCTGTTGTCGGCAAAACGTCGATACTCAATGTCAATGACGCAACACCATTGATGGGGATTGCCTGATGAATCGTCAGTATATTGGCTCTGTAATCTGCGATCTTCCCCAATATCCCTGACAGTAGTCCCGGCTCATCATCCAGCTGTATGCTGAGCGTAATGGTCCGCCCATGAACATTCTCATGAAAAGGAATGATATCATCTTTGTACTTATAAAAAGAACTTCTGCTGATACCCGTGGCATCTGTTGCTTCCTGTACAGTCATCGCCTTCTCGGAATCGATCAGACGCTTTGCCTCCACAACCTTCAGTAAAACTTCAGGCAATGCCCGTTCCTTTACAATGTAATATTTGCCACTTTTATCCATAAAATCCACCTTTTGTTCGCATAGGAAATACACTTGTTTTTACTAGAACGATAGTAGCACAAATTATTCCCCATTGCAACTGTTTTATTGTTCCTGCGGCTGATTTTTTAAAAGATTGTTCCATTTCAGGTAGGCATTGATAAAAAGATCAATATCTCCATCCATGACCGCATCTACATTGCTGCTCTCGGCACCTGTACGATGGTCCTTGACCAGCTTATATGGCTGCATCACATATGAACGGATCTGGCTGCCCCAGGCATTATCCTTAACCTCACCGCGGATACCTGAAAGCTTCTCCTGATTCTCCTGCTGTTTCAGCAAATACAGTTTGGCTTTCAGCATCTGCATGGCTTTATCCTTATTCATATGCTGAGATCTTTCATTCTGACATTGCACAACAATATTCGTCGGCAAATGCGTAATACGGATGGCCGATGACGTCTTGTTGATATGCTGACCACCGGCACCGCTGGAACGGTACGTATCAATTCGCAGATCATCCTCATTGATCTCAATATCAAGATCTTCCTCGATATCCGGCATAACATCGCAGGACGCGAAGGATGTCTGTCGTTTACCCGCCGCATTAAATGGTGAAATACGGACAAGACGGTGAATTCCCTTCTCACTCTTCATATACCCATAGGCATTCTCTCCCGCAATTTCCACTGTTACAGACTTGATACCGGCCTCTTCACCATCCAGATAATCCAGCACGGTGGTTGTAAAGCCATGCTTCTCAGCCCATCTTGTATACATGCGGAACAACATGCTGACCCAGTCGCAGGCTTCTGTACCACCGGCTCCGGCATGCAGTGTGACGATGGCATTGTCTCCATCATACTCTTCCGAAAGCAGTGTTTTAATTCTGAGATGTTCAAAACGTTTCTCAAAATCTGCCATGGCTTCCTGTACTTCCGGAATCAGGGATGCATCATTCTCTTCATAGCCCATCTCAAGAAGTGTTTCCACATCTTCCCATGCTGTCTCCAATCGATGATATTCTTCAACTGTGTCTTTTAAATTCTTTAATTCTTTCATGGAGTTATTGGCTTTATCGGCATTGTCCCAAAAACCCGGTTCCTCCATCATACGCTCTAATTCTTCGATCCTTGACTTCTTGCCAGCCAGGTCAAAGTGAATCCCCCACTTCTTTTAATGGTACGGCATAGCCGTTCAGAGCGAATTTAATCTGATCGAATTCGACCACCAAAATCACCTCTTTCTATAATCAGAACCTGTTTGCAGGTTCTGGTGCGAAATCGTGTCTGCAAAGCAGGCACGATTTCAATTTATTACTGATTGCGTCCGCAACAGTTCTTATACTTAATCGGGCGTCCATCCGGATAGCACTTGCCGCATGGGCAAGGATCATTCGGCTGAACTTTCTTGTTCTTTCTCTGAACAGGTTTCTTTGGACCGGAATCATCCTTGTTCGTTCCTGTTACCTTCACTTCCTGTTTGCGCTCCACTTCAGGTTTCTTGCGGATGTGCAGCATGATCATCACGATATCTTTGGAAATCGCAGCAATCATCTCTTCAAACATCTCAATACCCGCATAACGGTATTCTACAACAGGGTCCTTCTGTGCATATGCCTGCAGAGAAATACTCTGACGTAACTGATCCATATCATCAATATGGCTCATCCACTTATTGTCAATGACTTTCAGCAGGAATACACGCTCTACTTCGCGGAATGTCTCTGCAGAGCCCGTCTCCTCTGTTATCTCCTGTTCCTTCTTTGCATACAGTTCCTTGACCTGTTCTGTCACTTCATCAATCAGACGTTCTGTCGTATAGCCTTTATAATCATCCTTGTTCATGGACAGTGGCTTAATCGGTGCGATTGGAAGCAATGTACGGTTCAGCAGCAGAAGATTCCATTCTGCCGGTGTCTGACCTTCATCAATAACATCATTGATCTCCGCTTTAACAACATCGCCAATCATACGGACAATCTCATCATGCATGCTCTCGCCCTTCAAGACACGGCGGCGCTCTTCATAGATCAATTCTCGCTGCTCATTGTTAACCTGGTCATATTCCAACAGGTTCTTACGAATAGCAAAGTTGTTGGACTCGATCTTCTTCTGTGCCTTCTCAACAGCATTGGAAAGCATCTTGTGTTCAATCGCCATACCATCTTCATGAGACAGTGCATTGAATACCTTCATCATCTTGTCAGAACCAAACAGACGCATCAGATCATCTTCAAGGGAAATGAAAAATCTTGTATCACCCGGATCTCCCTGTCGTCCGGCACGGCCTCGAAGCTGATTATCAATTCGTCTTGATTCATGACGCTCTGTACCGATAATCTTCAGACCGCCCAGTTCAGCCACACCATCCCCAAGCTTGATATCGGTACCACGACCGGCCATATTCGTGGCGATGGTCACCGCACCTCTTTCACCGGCATGTGCAACAATCTCCGCTTCCTTCTCATGGAACTTCGCATTCAGAACGGTATGCGGAATCCCCTCTTTTCTCAGACGGTTACTGATTTCTTCAGAGCCTTCGATGGTGATTGTACCAACCAGAACAGGCTGTCCCTTCTGATGGGTCTCAATAATCTCTTCAACAATGGCATTGATTTTCTCTCTGTGGGTACCAAATACCAGATCATCATGATCCACACGGATAACTTTCTTGTTTGGCGGGATCTCGATAACATCCAGACCATAGATCTCACGGAACTCTTCCTCTTCTGTCAGGGCAGTACCGGTCATGCCGGCTGTCTTGTTGTATTTATTAAAGAAGTTCTGCAGTGTGATCGTTGCCAGCGTGCGGCTCTCTCTCTTAACTTCTACACCTTCTTTTGCTTCAATCGCCTGATGGAGACCATCTGAATAGCGACGGCCCGGCATAATACGACCTGTAAATTCATCGACGATCAGTACTTCGCCATCCTTAACCACATAGTTCTTATCACGGAACATCAGATAATTGGCGCGAAGAGCCAATGTCATAACATGCTGGATCTCAAGGTTATCAGCATCAGCCAGATTGTTCAGATGAAAATACTCCTCTACCTTCTTGACACCCTGTTCTGTCAGAACAACATGTTTCTCTTTTTCATTGACAATGAAATCACCGGTCTCTTCAACTTCTTCACCCATCATGACTGTCATCTTGTTGATCTCGCCCTTACGCTCACCCTTTGTCATACGTTTGGCCAGATAATCACAGGTGTTGTAAAGTGCCGTTGACTTTCCGCTCTGACCTGAAATGATCAGCGGTGTTCTGGCTTCATCGATCAATACGGAGTCCACCTCATCGATGATCGCATAATTCAATTCACGCTGTACCAGCTGCTTCTCATAAACTGCCATATTGTCACGCAGATAATCAAAGCCAAGTTCATTGTTCGTCGCATAAGTAATATCGCACTGATAAGCCGCACGACGCTCGTCCGGATTCATACTGTTCAAAATGACGCCAACGCTCAATCCAAGGAAACGATGAACTTCACCCATCCACTCTGCATCTCGGTTGGCCAGGTAGTCATTGACTGTAACAATGTGAACACCCTTGCCCTCAAGTGCATTCAAATAGGCCGGCAATGTAGATACCAATGTCTTACCTTCACCAGTCTTCATCTCAGCGATACGACCCTGATGCAGGATCACACCGCCGATCAGCTGAACTCTGTAATGGCGCATGCCAAGTACACGGGTTGCTGCTTCTCTGACAACTGCATAAGCTTCCACAAGGAGATCATCCAATGTCTCTCCTTCAGACAGACGCTTCTTAAACTCATCTGTCTTCGCTCTCAGCTCTTCATCAGACAACTTCTCCATAGCAGGACCCATGGCTTCAATTTTATCAACGATTGGATATACTCTCTTCAGTTCTCGCTCACTGTGTGTACCCATAATCTTGCTGAAAATTCCCATATAGTTCTCTCCTAAAATCACTGAATTGTGCGCCCTCATATATACTGTGTTTCTTCCTGTCCGGCGCACCCGAAACGTGTCTATAACGAATTTATTCTAACACTATATACTGCCATTTGCAAATAAAAAAAGCGTAAAAACTTCCGCATCCCCGATAAGAACCCCCGTTTGGTTCCCAGATAGACACAAAAAAACCTCAAAAGAAGTTGTTCAATACAGGCATGTTCGCACTGCCATCACCTGTAATTTGAACAACTCCTTTTGAGGCTTTTGCCGATTATATACAACCGCACACTATTTATTCCCCATAGTATGCTTATACTCAATATTCAACACGGATTTAGTTCTCCGGTTCGATCAGGCCGTATGTGTTGCCTTTTCTCTTATAAACAACATTGACTTCATTGGTCTGTGCATTGCGGAATACAAAGAATGAATGTCCGAGCAGTTCCATCTCAACACATGCTTCTTCAGGATCCAATGGCTTGATCGCAAACTTCTTCGTTCTGACGATCTTCACTTCCTCATCACCATCTGTCTCCATCTCAAGATACGCCGGTTGGAAGTTCTTTCTGCTGTTCTGCTGGTTCGCAATTCTTGTCTTATACTTTCTCAACTGACGGACGATAATCTCTTCCACCAGATCTATGGATACATACATATTATCACTGGACTGTTCTGCACGGATTGTATGTCCTTTCACAGGAACTGTTACTTCAATCTTCTGACGCTGCTTCTCAACGCTTAACGTAACAATAATCTCTGTCTCAGGTGTAAAGTACTTCTCAAGCTTGCCTAACTTGTCGTAAATGGCTTCCTTCAATCCTTCTGTAACTGTGATATTGCGGCCGCTGATGATATAACGCATATAACCATCTCCTTCATCTATATTCCACTGAAATGAATCAGGGTCTTTCTGTCTTACAACTTGTAAAACTATAGCATTATTATACCATATATACCGTTTTTTTCAAGTCAATTCATTAAATTTTCAAAAAATAAATGTATTTTTAGACTATTGGACGTATTTTATTTAGAATTTTCTGTGCCATTTTTATTATTATTTGTCAATACAAAAGTCAAGTATTTTCGCGTTTTTTTTCCTCAATTCGACACTTTTTACGTTTTATACAAAACATATATTTGCATAAGTGCTCAAGATATCCACCATTTTTTTATCCACAAACCTGTGGATAAAGTGGATAACTCTGTGTATAACTCAAAAATAGCGCCTTTTCAGTATTTTTGCCTGTGGATAACCTGGTGATAACTTTTCACTTGTCCTCATCCTCTATCGGGCAACTTCGACATGTTTTGGCACAATTATTGTGCAATTCTCACAATTAGACATTTTTAAATTGTTTCACTCCCGAAACAATCAGAATTTCATCGAAAGTTTTCCATAAAACAATTGCTATTTTTCCATCTATTCACATAGCGTTGTCCTTTGTCGAATGATTGTTGAAAAACCGATCAAAGGAAAGAAAAAGAAAAACTGCATGCCCGCAGAATACTCTGCAAACATACAGTTTTTCTTTCGTATATTGATTAGATAATACGTTTTGCACACATTGGTGTTCTGTAGTACAGATCGGAAATGATAATTCCCTTTGATGGTGTACTTGCATGAACAACCTTGCCATTACCGATATAAATAACAACATGGCCGACGCCTTCGCTGTCACCATAGAATACAAGGTCACCAGGCTGAAGATCACTGATGGCTACAGATGTGCCAACAGTTGCCTGAATACTTGCACGTCTCGGAATGGAATAACCGAAATGCAGGTAAACCTGCTGTGTAAATCCTGAACAGTCAACACCATTTGTCAGGCTGTTGCCGCCATAGACATATGGATAACCGACATACTGTACAGCGAAGTCTGCAATCTGCTGGCCCAGTGAAGAGCTGGATGAAGTAGATGAAGCAGTTGTATTGCTTGTTACAGTTGGCTTGGTCGTCGTCAGATAATCACTCTTGATGTAACCTGTCTGACCGTTATAATCAACACGGCTCCAGCCGCTGCTTGTCTTGCCTGTTCGTGTAATGCTGCCGCCTGCTGCAAGTGTACCGATCTTATCCGCATCTGCTGATGCTTTGGCACGGATATTCACACCTGCTGTTGCATAAACGGTTTCTTTCACTTCTTCAATATCACTCTTAGAAGAGGAAGTATTGGATGAAGAAGATGTCTGATTGCTCTCAGTTACCTGAGGCTTTGTTGTTGTCAGATAATCGCTCTTAATGTAACCTGTCTGACCATTGTAATCCACCTTACTCCAGCCATTGCTGTCTGATGTACGTGTTATGCTGTAGCCTGCGATCAGTGTACCGATAACATCCGCATCTGCTGATGCCTTGGCACGGATATTCACACCTGCTGTTGCATAAACAGTTTCTTTCGTTTCCTGCTTTTTCTCAGTTGTCTGCTGTGTACTGTCTAATGCTGCAGCCGGTTTCGTTGTTGTCAGGTACTCGCTCTTGATGTAGCCTGTCTGACCATTGTAATCCACCTTGCTCCAACCGTTGTCGCCAACGCCTGTACGTGTAATGCTGTAGCTTCCTACCAGTACATCCAGTTTATCTGCATCTGTCGATGCTGCTGAACGGATAGATACGGAATAAGTTGCCCATACCGTTTCATTCACATCTGTATAAGAAGCAGAGGATTCTTTATCCTGCTGAGTTTTCTCTGTCTCTGTGGCTTTTGTTTCTGCTGTTTCAGTTTCAGCAGCCTTTGTCTCTGCTTCTGTCTCTTTCTCAGTTTCAGCTTCAGTTTCGGACGCTTCAGTTTCAGCAGCCTTTGTCTCTGCTTCTGTCTCTGCCGTCTCAGATTCCTTCTTCGTCTGCTCTTCATCAACAGAAACAGCCTCTTCGTATTTCACATCCAGAACAACTGAATCTGCCGGAATGTAACCTGTGTTATCACCAACCTTAACCTGTACCCACTGGCCATCGTCTGATGCTCCGAGCACTGTCAGCTCCTGATCCCACAAAACAGTTGTCACAATCTTGGCATCAGCTGAAGGTTCTTCGTACATATACATCTGCTCACTCTGTGACTTTGCAACCAGTTCAGAAACTTTATGTTCTTCTGCATAGGCTTCCGCATCTGTCCCTGTGAGCAAATACTTTGCTTCCACATAGCCATCACAATCACCGGATGTAATATGTGCCCATCCGTCTTTGACTTCCTCAATCTCACAGCCCGAGCCGGAATAAAGCTTACCCACAACATCTGCATCGCCATTCGGTTCTGTATGGATCTTCAGATAATCATCAGCAACAGCGATACCCTTCTTCGCATACGGAGAACGCTGATCCTGTTCGACAGTTGTAATAATCCTTGCTTCCAGATCCAGGCCTCCTACATAGGTACTGTCGGTGCTGACAACAGATATACTCTGATCTGTATTGATCGTAATCGGTGCTGCCATCGCCGGCACTGTACATGCAGAAACAACAAGAGCTGTGGTAATACCTAACACAGCTCTCTTATATCTATGATTCACCATCGGTATACCCCTTTTCTATCTTTTACTTTGTTCCTATCCCATAATTATGTAAATGCAATTACAAGATATTAATAAACAATTGTAAGTTGTTACATTATTGTTACAAAAAGATTATACCAATGATACGCTTTTTTGTCAACCTATCCGTCTGATTTTTCCACCCTGAATCATGATCTTCTGCTGTTTCAGCAGTCGTCCCACAGCACGTTTGAAGGCTGCTTTACTGATTCCGAGCTCACGCTCAATAACTTCCGGACTGGCTTTTTCTGTAAAAGGCAATACACCGTCATAGCTGTCCAGCAGTCTGAGGATCTTCTCTCCGTCCTTGTCCATCTGCACACTGACTGTCTCTGACATCGTCAGTTCCATCTTGCCGTCTTCTCTGACTTTAACAACTCTGGCATGTACCCGATCTCCGACTTTCATACGGCCATGAACACCCTTTGATGGGATCATGCCATGATACGTGCCGTCTACGGCAACAAAAGCACCATAATGTTCATTGATCTGATAAACAATCCCCTCAACGTAATCATTTTTCTGATAATCACTGTCTGTTCGCAGATATTCATAAACCTTCATCGTTGCACAGAGACGGCGGCTCTTATCTATATAAAGTGCCACCAGGCAGCTCTGACCGCTCTCCGGACGCCATGTCTGCTCTTTAAAAGGCAGAAAAAGATCCTTTTCCAATCCCCAGTCCAGAAATGCACCAATCTTGCCCACCTCTTTGACTTCCAGTATCGCTGTTTCTCCCAGTTTCAGCTTTGGCTCCAATGTTGTGGCCACCAATCTGTCCTGAGAATCACGATAAATAAATACTTCAATCTCATCACCGATCTGGCTGCCTTCCGGCACATATTTGGACGGTAATAAGACAGCCTGCTCTTCACCTTCACAGCCAAGATATACACCAAATGTTTTCACACGCTTGATTGTTAAAATCTGTTTCTTTCCTAATTCGATCATTTTTTCCTCCCCTATCTATCTTTTGAACTCAACAACCGCGTAGGCCTGACCTTCTGCATCTCCAAGCAGAATCTTGATGATTTGATCATCCTTATATATAAAAGGATACAACTGGTCATGCAATACTGCCGCTTTCTTATATTCTACACGTACCTGGCGAATATGAAAATCCTCCGGTACAAATTCCAATGCCGTTCTTATATACTGTGCATTATTCATGTGTTGATTCGTGTCAATAAACGCTTTTGGAACACTGATCGGTTCCAGCCTTTCCTTTTCTTCTCTGAAAGCAATCTTACGCGGTGCATACGACATGTCCGCTTTCTCTTCCATAGGATAATGTGCCGCAATCTCCGGTGCGATTCTTACAACGTGTCCGTTTTCCATATCCACAAGTATCCACTGCGAATTGGCAACAGCGAGACGTCTGCCGTTCTCGTCCTGAAGCATAAAGTTTCTGTAACCGAAAGCTGCATCGAATTTGTATGGCCATGTGCTGACACTGACTTTGCATCCCATCTCCGGATATGTGTCCACATCAATCTGCCATGAAGCCAGCAGCCAGGCCAGATGATGCTCATTCATGTAGGTAAGCCCCATGCCAAGCACTTCCGACTGGAAAACGCTGCAATCCTGAAAGTATTCTGCAATCTGAGCAATATCTGCAAAACCTTTCATGGAAATCTCACTATAAGTAACTCTTCGATCATGTGTATACATCCTCCGTCTCCTCTCTCTGCCTGTCGCAGGATAAAAAAAACAGACATCTTGCCTCAGCAAGATGTCTGACCTAATAGCTGGGCTAGAAGGACTCGAACCTTCAAATGCAGGAGTCAGAATCCTGTGCCTTGCCAATTTGGCGATAGCCCAATGTCTCTTGACAAAAAGAATTATATAACAGGAAATCAAAAACGTCAAGCACTTTTTTTAAATTTTTTAAACTTTTTTATTTATATCTACAAAATACCAAATTTCACCGTCTGCCGGGAGGGGTGGCAGATATTCCATCCAGATAAAATCTCCGCATCATAAGGACATCAAAGAGCCCCATTCATGGCAGGGGCTCTTTGATGTTTTTCTATATACTAAAGACAGTTTGCAATGATGTCCGTATAATCAGTATTCCACTTCCTGAAGGAACAATCCCTGTGCCGCCGCAGTTGCTCCGGCTTTTGTTCTGTCCCTGCTCTCTAAAATAGCTGTCATTTCTTCCGGCCGGCGCTCTCCTTTTCCGACTTCAATTAGGGTGCCCACAATGATTCTTACCATATTATATAAGAAACCATTGCCATAAACTGTAATCTGCAGTTCTCTCGTATCAGCATAAATATCAATATCATAAATCTCACGAACAGTGGATTTGTTTGTACGCTTGTTGGAACAGAAAGCTTTGAAATCATGTTCTCCAACAAGAAGGGCTGCCGCCTTTTTCATTGCAGTCACATCCAGCTTATCGAAACAGTACCAGGTATACTTTCTGTCAAAAACACAGGGAACATCGCCAATGGCAATACGATAGAGATATTTCTTAGCTTTTGCATTGTACCTGCTGTGGAAACGTTCTGGCACATCGTCCACACGATTGACCGCAATATCCCCGGGAAGATATCGATTCAGATAATACTTCATCTCCCAGCATTTCATATTGCTGTTGGTATGGAAATTCGCCACCTGCTCATAAGCATGGACGCCGGCATCTGTTCTTCCTGCTCCGATCAATTCTACCTGTTCTCCTGTCATCTTGCTGAGAACATCTTCCAGTTTTCCCTGGATGGTCACGCCATGACCTTTGCCAAGGCGCTGCCATCCATCATATCTGCTGCCATCATATTCAATCAGCAGCCGTATATTTCTCTCCATATGCTATCCTTTCACATCTCACAAGGTGCGGATGCCCCGGTGTACCGATATCTGTCAATGTCGGCACCTCCCTCAGGCAATTCTCACCTGCATAGCGACAGCGGCCGTAAAACGGACATCCGCCGTCTCCATCCACTGTTTCCGGTAATATTTCATTCACTGTGACGCTATCTGTCGTTTCTTTCTCTTCATCTGTCAGAATACTGTCAAACAGCATTCTTGTATACGGATGACATGGATGATCATAAAGTTCATCCACATCTGCCATCTCCACAATTCTTCCAAGATACATCACGATCACTCTGTGACACATATGATGCACAACATTCAAATCGTGGGAAATAAACATATACGTCAGATTCTTCTCATCATGTAACTTCAGAAGCAACCTGAGAATCTGTGACTGAACCGTAACATCAAGGGCGGATACCGGCTCATCAGCGATGATCAATTTTTCCCCGCGCATCAGCGACAGGCCGATACTGATTCTCTGTCTCTGACCGCCTGAAAGCTCCCTGGCATAACGATTCGCAAAAGATGGATCCAAGCCGATCTCTGTCAGCATCTGATTCACCAACTCTTTACGCTGTTTCTTATCCTTAATGCCTTTCAGCTTCAGTGGTTCCTCAAGGATCCAACCAATCTTTCTGGCAGGATTCAGGGAACTAAAAGGATCCTGAAAGACCATCTGCGGTTTCAGATGATCCATCTCAAGCTTACCGTCATACTCTCTATTCAGTCCGACAATGGTCTTCGCCAATGTGGACTTACCACAGCCGCTTTCACCTACAACGCCGAGAATCTCACCCTCATAAAGATCAAAACTCATACCATGGATAATATGCTTGCGTTTATCCTTACTTGAAAACAGCTTCTTATTCTCTTTATAATAAACATTCAAATCCTGAACTTCCAGCAACTTCTTTGTATTCTGGGATTTCCGTACCTGATCCGGCATAGACGCTACAAGCTTGCGGGTATACTCATGCTTTGGATGCTTCAGTACCTCTTTGGCATCCCCGCGCTCTACGATCACCCCTTTGTACATGACAACCACCTTCTGACAGACTTCCTTGATGACGTTTAAGTCATGGGAAATAAACAGAATAGAACTGCCCATATCTCTGTGGATTTTCTTCAACAGATTCAGAATCTGAGCCTGTACAGTTACGTCAAGGGCCGTCGTCGGTTCATCCGCAATGATCAGATCCGGATGGTTGATAATCGCCATGGCAATCATCACACGCTGACGCATACCGCCGGAAATTTCATGAGGATACTGATCCACCAGTAATTCCGGATTTCTGAGGCCGACACTGGCCAGTGCTTCGATCACACGTCCGCGAATCGCTTCTTTATCTAAATCTGTATGCAGTTTCAGGCTTTCTCCCACCTGAGTACCAATCTTCATGACCGGATTCAGAGATGTCATCGGTTCCTGAAAGACCATCGACATATTCTTGCCCTGGATCTTGCGGCGCTCCTCACGGCTCATGCCCAAAAGTTCCTGACCATTCAGCTGAATGGAGCCCTCAGATACCTGCGCTTCTTCACTAAGCAGTCCCATCACTGCAAGAGATGTCATGGACTTACCGGAACCGGATTCACCAACGATTCCGACGATTTCTCCTTTTCCCACCTCAAGATTGACATGATCCACAACTGTGTGTATGCCACTCTTTGTTGGAAAACCAATGGTCAAATTCTCGATTTTTAATAATTCCTTATCCATAGGTTCCTCCTAATCGCTGATGGCCCTCAGCCCTTCACTAATCTGACTGAAGCCGAGAATAATAAGAACAATGACAACACCCGGCCAAATGGCATACCACGGTGCTGTAAATATATAGGCCTGTGCCCCCGAAAGCATACGTCCGAGACTTGGATCCGGCGGCTGAACACCCAGTCCGAGATAACTCATACTTGCCTCCGCCAGAACAGCATTGTTAAAACCGATCGCCGCTGCTGTCAGCATGCTTACAACGGTATTCGGCAAAATATGTACAAATATAATTCTCAGACTGCCCGCTCCCATCACCTGGGCACTGCGGACAAATTCCTGGGACTTGTATCGTATCACTTCGCTTCGCACAATTCGCGCAAAACTCGGGATAAACATCACACCCAAGGCCACGATGATCTTGTACTTGCCGGTTCCGATAAAACTGATAAAGATCAAAACAAGCAGGACGCTCGGGAATGATAATAAAACATCATTGATTCGCATAACAATCTCATCCAGAAGACCCCCGTAAAATCCGGTGAGTGCACCGATGATAACGCCAAAAAAACATCCAATGACAACTGTGGACAATGCCACAAAAAATGTCGTGCCGCAGCCATTCATGACACGGCTGAAAACATCTCTTCCGAAGTTATCTGTTCCCATAATATGCATCAGGCTTGGTGCCTGATTCCTGGCCATGCTGTTCATGCCTGTAATATCATACGGCGTCCAGAACTGGCCGATAATCGTTATGACGAGGATAATGCCTGTCAGGATCAGACCGAAAATCAGACTGTAATTATGTTTTTTCATCTTCTACTCTCCTACGCTGTCCGTACTCTCGGGTCTACCAGCTGGTATAAAATATCCACAAGAAAATTGATGATCACAACAATGGATGTAATATATAATACCGCTGCCTGAACAACCGGATAATCACGGGTTGATATCGATGTGATCATCAGACGCCCCATACCCGGAATGCTGAAAACCTGCTCAATGACAAGACTTCCGGCAAGAATTTCTGCTGCAACCATCGCTACAAACGTAATAACAGGTATCAACGCATTACGAAGAACATGGCCATATAAAACCTGATTGACGGAATTGCCTTTGCTGTAAGCCGTTCTGACATAATCTTTCTTCATTTCGCTTAATACGGAATTTCGAAGATACTTCACAACCATCGCAATCTTTGGAAGCGCTACCGCAACAGCCGGAAGAATCAGGTACTCTATGCATCCTTTCAGGTCCTCCTGCATACTGACATAACCTCCGGGCTGAAACACCTTAAGCACCAGACCGAAAATAACCGTCAGGATAATTCCCAGAAAGAAAGACGGAATCGCCATTGTGATCTGCGTCACCTGATTGATCACTACATCCAGCCATTTGCCGGCATAGCGTGCTGACAGCATGCCCAGAGGCAGTGACACAACAATGATAATGATAAACGACATCACAGCCAGCAGAATTGTGACCGGCAGTCGGGACTGCAGAAGCTGTGTCACTGTCATCGTATCGTATTTGTATGATTGACCAAAATCGCCATGTAATGCCTTACCAAGCCAATGCACATAGCGGGTCAAAACAGGCTGATCCAACTCATACTCTGCTCTGACCCTTGCAATAGCTTCGGGAGATGCATCCACTCCCAGTTTGGAAACGGCGGCATCTCCCGGTATGACACTAAAAGCGGTAAAGGTCAGAAGTGAAATAAATAACAATGTTATAATGAGAGTAATGATTTTTTTTATAAAATATTTCATTATGACCTCCGCGACAGGTTCCGCTTATAGAAACCTGATCGATGTGCTCTATTTAATTTCTATTGATGATTCAGATTACTGAACCGGTTTGACAAGTGAAAGGTCAATTGCGGAAACCGGATAGCTCTGGTAACCTGTATACTTGTTGCTGACTGCAATAAAGTCAGCCGGATCTTCGATAAATACAGATGCTGCCTGATCTGTAAGAATCTGCTGAAGTTCACCATACAGCTGATGCTTCTCATCATGATCAATAGTTGCCAGTGCTTTACCGTATGCTTCATCATATGATGCATCGCTGAAGTTTGTAAAGTCACTGCTGGAATCAGTGTAATATCTCTTATACCATGTAGCCGGAGAAAGAGAGCTGATGTCAAAGCCGATGACTGTAGACTGATAATCTCTGCCCTGGTAAACATCTGATAACCATGAACTCCATTCAACCTGGTTGATAGTTACATTCACGCCTACAGCTGCCAGCTGTTCTGCAATGATCTCTGCAGTCTGAACATGCTGTGTATAACTGCTAGGTACAGTGATCTCAAGATCAAAACCATCTGCATAACCTGCTTCAGCAAGGAGTTCTTTGGCTTTATCTACATCATATGTATAAGTGCCTTCTGTATCTGCATTGTACCATGCTGTGATAGTCGGATAACCATGTGTCTGGATCATCTTGCTCTTTCCGCCGAACAGGAATTCATTGATGGCATCTCTGTCAACTGCATAGTTCAGTGCCTGTCTGACACGAACATCCTTCAGTGGCTCATAAGCGTTATTCAGGAAAAGGCCGTGAACCAGCATCATTGTAGACTCTACAATATTGTAATTCTCAGTTCCAAGTGCCGCTACCTGATCATTGGTCAGATACTGAAGCATATCAATGGTACCGCCCTGAAGTTCCACAAAAGCGGACTGAGCATCTGCAATGAATTTGAACTTGGCATGCTGGATGCAGTCAAGTTCTTTGTTCCAGTAACCATCATATCTCTCCATCTCAAGATACTGACCTTCTGCAAAGTTCGTGATCTTGAAAGGACCTGTACCGATTGGATTGGTTGCCTGATTCGCATCGTTAGCCTGTTCAAGGATTGCAACAGACAGGTTGTAGATAAACTCTGAATTTGCTTCTGACAATGTCAGTTCAATGGTCTTGTCATCCACAATATTGATCGCTGAAATAGCAGAAAGTGCGGAAGACTCGCCGTCCATTTCCGCACTTCTCTCTAATGAATATTTAATATCTTCGACTGTTACAGGGTTGCCATCCTGGAAAGTAATTCCATCTCGTAATGTGAAAGTATATGTCTTTGCATCATCAGAGATTGTGTAATCACTTGCCACTGCCGGAGTGACATCACCATCTGTAGTAGGTTTTACCAAACCTTCAAAAACGTTAAATAAGACACTGCGAGTTCCTGCATCCGTATCTTCGTGCGGGTCAAGACTGCTGATTTCCTGTGACAGACCTACTGTGAAACAGGAAGTATCTGAATTGGCTGCGTCAGACTGTGTGCCATCTGCTGCTGATTCAGTTGTCTTTTCTGAAGAACTATTACCAGTTTCAGAAGACTCTGTACTCTTATTGCTTCCGCATGCGCAGAATGCAACAGATACCAAAAGCACCATTACACTTAAAAGAATCTTTGTGACAGATTTCTTTTTCATAATCGTTTAAACCTCTTTTTTCTGTAATATTTCTCCCATTATTAAATTGTCTATCACATTATACCATTTCAGATATAAAAAGCAAGTATTTTTTATTGAAATTGACAGTTATTCAACCGATTTCAAAGATTCAACCATGTCTATTTTTTTCAGTCGGTAGTACATCAGCCAGTTGACAAAAATCGAGAAGCCGAATGTAATAATAATCGCATAAATATAGCTCGAAAAGTCCGCACGACGGATAAACATGAGCACCTCTGTCTCGACGGAAGTAATAATATACGCATGCAGATACTTGCCGAATACCGCCCCCACAAGGGCACCAATAATCGTCAGCAGTATATTCTCTCTGTATACATATTCTGCCACTTCCAGATCATAAAATCCAAGCACTTTAATCGTTGCCAGTTCCCTGCGTCGTTCTGTAATATTGATATTATTCAGATTGTACAATACGATAAATGCCAGCATACCGGCGGCAGTCATCAAAATCAGCGTCACAATGTTCAGACTGTTCAGCACTTCCTCAAACTTGCTTCGGACATAATCAGTGGTGGATGTTCCTGATACTGCATTCAATGCCAGCAATTTTGCCGAATAGGATTCGGAATTTTCACTGGTCAGTCCCGGAATGAAAGCTTCTATCTTATTCCATTTCGGCGTCTCACCGAATGTTGTCTCATATAATGCCGGTGACATATACACATAACTCATGAGATAATTCTCCGCAATATGTCCCACCGTAACTTCC
>NZ_JAMOKJ010000029.1:0-22787 GCF_023656595.1 Coprococcus intestinalis
TCTCATTCGAAAGAAGTAAGACCCCTTGAAGACGACGAGGTAGATAGGGCAGAGGTGGAAGGGCAGTAATGTCCGGAGCTGACTGTTACTAATCGGTCGAGGGCTTGACCAAAATGGTTCTAAGAAATGTGTTTAGTTGATATGCAGTTTTGAAGGTGCATACCTTTGATGGCCTAGTGGCTCAGTTGGTTAGAGCGCCGCCCTGTCACGGCGGAGGTCACGGGTTCGAGTCCCGTCTGGGTCGTTCATATGGAATCTTAGCTCAGCTGGGAGAGCATCTGCCTTACAAGCAGAGGGTCATAGGTTCGAGCCCTATAGGTTCCATTGATGCCGATGTGGCTCAATTGGCAGAGCAGCTGATTTGTAATCAGCAGGTTATCGGTTCGAGTCCGATCATCGGCTTTTCTCGATATAAAAACTATATAGAGATATGGGCGGATTCCCGAGTGGCCAAAGGGGACAGACTGTAAATCTGCTGCGACACGCTTCGGTGGTTCGAATCCACCTCCGCCCAGTTGAAGTACTTGATAAATGGAATAGTTTGTCAGGTACTTATGTGTCTAAACAGACAATTAGATTATATCGCGGGGTAGAGCAACCCGGTAGCTCGTCGGGCTCATAACCCGAAGGTTGTTGGTTCAAATCCGGCCCCCGCAACTCCGCCCAGATAGCTCAGTCGGTAGAGCAGAGGACTGAAAATCCTCGTGTCACTGGTTCGATTCCGGTTCTGGGCACGATGGGATATTAGCTCAGTTGGTAGAGCACTAGACTTTTAATCTAGGTGTCCCGGGTTCGAACCCCGGATGTCTCATTGTTTTTAAGACTCTGAAATTATTTCAGAGTCTTTTTTTTCGCTAATGATCTGCTGTACAGAAAAAACTTTTTAAAATTCGTGAAAAGTGACGATATTTATTCTTCGAGATATTTCCTATGGTATTTTAATGACAAGCGTGCTATAATAGTCCACGGAGCGTTTGAGAAATAGAACGAATGTTCTTACTATATTTTGTGGTTAATTTGTTGTTTATGTTTGTAGACAACATGATATTGTTTCTTATAGATGAGAGGAAGGTCATTATGATTGTTATCAAAAGGGATGGACAGGAAGTCAATTATAACCGCAGTAAGATTATAGTTGCTATCGGGAAAGCCAATGAGGAGGTTCCGGAAGAAGAGAGAATCTCGGATCAGGAGATTGAAGAGATCGTTTCTTATGTGGAGACTAGAAAGAGAAAGAGAATTCTTGTTGAAGACATTCAGGATATCATCGAGCAGAAATTGATGGCCTTAGGGAAGTTTGATTTGGCGAAGCGATATATTGTGTATCGTTATACACGTGAGTTGGTGCGCCGCGCCAATACAACAGATGATTCGATTTTGAGCTTGATTAAGAACAGCAATAAAGAGGTTATGGAAGAGAATTCCAACAAGAATGCGACAGCAGCTTCCACTCAAAGAGATTTGATCGCAGGCGAAGTTTCCAAGGATCTCACAAAACGTCTGCTTTTGCCTGAGAAGATTGCAAAGGCCCATGAAGAGGGAATTCTGCATTTCCATGATGCGGATTATTTTGTACAGCCGATTTTCAACTGCTGTCTGATTAATATTCAGGATATGTTGGACAATGGTACCGTTATGAACGGCAAGCTCATTGAGAGTCCTAAGAGTTTCCAGGTAGCCTGTACGGTGATGACTCAGATCATTTCAGCAGTAGCCAGCAGTCAGTATGGTGGACAGTCTGTTGATCTGAAGCACCTTGGCAAGTATCTGCGCAAGAGCCATGATAAGTATGAAAAGGCCTATAGAGCACATTTTGGCGATGAATTTGATGATGATACCATTGAGAAACTTGTCCAGGATCGTCTGAAGGATGAGTTGAAGTCCGGTGTTCAGACGATTCAGTATCAGATTAATACATTGATGACTACCAATGGTCAGTCACCTTTTGTTACACTCTTTCTGAATCTGGATGAGAATAACGAATACATTGAAGAGAATGCAATGATTGTTGAGGAAATCCTCAGACAGCGTCTTGAAGGTATTAAGAATGAGAAGGGTGTTTATGTAACACCTGCATTTCCAAAGTTGATTTATGTTCTGGATGAGAACAACTGCTTAAAGGGTGGCAAATATGATTACATTACGAAGCTGGCTGTGAAATGTTCTGCAAAGCGTATGTATCCGGATTATATTTCTGCGAAGAAGATGCGTGAGAATTATGAAGGCAATGTTTTCAGCTGTATGGGATGCCGAAGTTTCCTGTCACCTTGGAAGGATGAGAACGGCAACTATAAGTTTGAAGGTCGATTTAATCAGGGTGTTGTCAGCATTAATCTGCCGCAGATCGGTATTCTGGCGAAAGGGAATGAAGAAGTATTCTGGAAACTGATGGACGAACGTCTTCAGTTATGTTTTGAGGCGCTTATGTGCCGTCACAATGCGTTGAAGGGTACATTATCGGATGTCAGTCCTATTCACTGGCAGTACGGTGCGATTGCCCGTCTGAATAAGGGTGAGAAGATTGATCCGCTTCTGTATGGCGGTTATTCTACCATGTCTCTTGGCTATATCGGACTCTATGAAGTAACCAAGCTGATGAAGGGTGTCAGTCATACGGATCCTGTGGGCGAGGAGTTTGCACTTCGTGTCATGAATCATATGAAGGAAGCAGCAGACAGATGGCGTGATGAGACGAACATCGGTTTCAGTCTATATGGTACACCGGCAGAATCTCTTTGCTATCGTTTTGCAAGAATCGATCTTGAGAAGTTCGGTGAGATTAAAGATATCACTGATAAGGGATATTATACGAATTCTTATCATGTGGATGTCAGAGAGAAGATTGATGCATTCAGCAAGTTCTCATTTGAGAGCCAGTTCCAGAAGATTTCATCCGGCGGATCTATTTCTTATGTGGAGATTCCGAACATGAGACATAATCTTGAGGCATTAGAGGAAGTTGTCAAGTTTATCTATGACAATATTCAGTATGCAGAATTTAATACAAAGTCTGATTATTGTCATGTCTGTGGTTATGACGGCGAGATCAAGATCAACGATGATCTTGAGTGGGAATGTCCGCAGTGCGGCAATAAGGATCACTCTAAGATGAATGTTACAAGACGTACATGCGGTTATCTTGGCGAGAATTTCTGGAATGTGGGTAAGACGAAAGAGATTAATGCCAGAGTGATGCATTTGTAATTCAAACCAAAAACCAAAAAAGACGATTTTTACAGCATTTAATAATGTAAAAATCGTCTTTTTAATTTCAAAAGCCAGGTACTTCTGCTTCAAAAAAAAAAGAAGATGTATGGTATAATAGTTTTATGTCGTGTGAGGACGAATTTATTGACAACCAATGTTGTTGACAGCACTGGCAAAATAATTGCGCTAGAGATTTTAAGTAGCGCAATAGGATGTCAGAAAAAAGATGATGGAGGAGTAATAATGCGAGTAATAGTTTGCGTGGATGACAATGGAGGTATGATGTTTAATCATCGCAGACAGAGCAGGGACAGAGTGCTTTGTGAGCGCGTGCTGCAGATGGCTGATGAGCGTGATTGTAGCGTGTATATGAATACGTATTCAGCTAAGATATTTCCGGAAGATAACAGAATTGCAGTGTCTGAGAATTATCTGGAGGAAGCAGGAGTACAGGATTTGTGTTTTGTCGAGAAAGAGCCGCTGGCGACTTATTTTGACAAAATAGATGAATGCATCGTTTTTAAATGGAATCGTGTTTATCCGGCAGATCAGCATCTGGATATTGACATTTCCAAAATGACTAAGGTTCAGGAAGAGGAGTTCGTGGGATTTTCTCATGAGAAGATAACGATGGAGGTTTATGAACGATGAGAAGCAATAAGCGGAACAATAAGTTAAGTTATTTTTTGACGCTGTTGTTGTGTATGTGCATGCTGGTTGGCTGCGGATCCGGTGCAGCAACCCAGGTTATGCTGAAAGCAGAAGATTCAGAAACAGAATCTTATGTTGAGACGGTTCAGACGGAATCTACGGAGAATGATCCTGGGGATGAAACAGAGATACAGACAGCAGCTGAAACAGAGATACAGGCTGCTGCACAAGTCCAGTCGGATGACTCAAAGCAAAAAGTGGTTCATACCGGTACCGCATCAGCATTTAATGCAGCAGATGTTCCGGCATATTCCGGGGAACCATATACAGCTGTCAACAATAATGAACCCTATTTTACATCGGATAATCTGACAACAGAAGCTTTTGAAAATTACAGTGAATTGGATGCGCTTGGACGCTGCGGGGTGGCTTATGCCAATGTTTGCCTTGAGACAATGCCTACAGAGAAGCGCGGCAGCATCAGCGAAGTGAAGCCCACAGGATGGCATTCAGTTAAATATGACAATGTGGACGGCAAGTCGCTGTACAATCGCTGTCATCTGATTGGCTATCAGCTGACTGCTGAGAATGCCAATCAGCAGAATCTTATTACCGGTACACGTTATCTGAATGTGGACGGGATGCTGCCTTTTGAGAATATGGTGGCCGATTACGTGAAAGAAACAGATAACCATGTGCTTTATAGAGTGACGCCTATATTTACGGGCGATAATCTTGTAGCGGATGGCGTACTGATGGAGGGATATTCTGTCGAAGATGAAGGCGACGGTATTTGCTTCTGCGTTTATGCGTACAATGTTCAGCCGGGAATTACAATAGACTATGCAACCGGTGACAGCTGGCTGTCTTCAGAAAAGGGAAATTCCGACAGCAGTTCCGGCGGCAATTCTGCAGTCAGCCAGTCAGCCGCAGACAAAAGTGGTACACAGCAGGCTGCGGTTCAGACAGAATCCGTCAAGGAGACAAGCGCACCGGTCAGCACAGGGACAGAGTACATATTGAATACGAATACCAAGAAGTTTCATTATCCGTCCTGTTCTAGTGTGAAGCAGATGAAAGCGTCCAATAAAAAGGAATACACAGGTTCCAGGGATGATCTGATCGCTCAGGGATATGATCCGTGCAAGAAATGCAATCCATAAATTAACGCAGAGGTATTATTCATAAATTTGCTGCTTGCGGTTCATGTTGTTTTCTCATATAATGATAAGGATGCATGTCTGTACAGCTGGCACAGAATGTGAATCGGGTCGGGGCGATGTGATCACGACCGAAACAAATATATTTACTGAATAGAAGGTTGATGAATTTGAATTACGCAGATATTAAATACTGCGATGTGGCCAATGGCAAGGGTGTTCGTGTGTCGCTTTTTGTCAGCGGATGTACGCATCACTGCAAAGGATGTTTTAACGAGGAGACATGGAATTTTCATTACGGAAAGCCATTTACAGAAGAAACGGAGAAACAGGTACTGGATTATCTGGACAAATCTTATATTGCGGGTCTGAGTCTGCTTGGCGGGGAGCCCTTTGAGCATGTGAACCAGCAGGGACTGCTTCCACTCTTGAGAAAAGTAAAGGCAAGATTCCCGGAGAAGAATATCTGGTGTTATACAGGCTATGATTTTGAAAAGGATATTCTCGGAAGAATGGCAGAGCAGTGGGAAGAGACAAAAGAGATGCTGTCTTATATTGATGTGCTGGTGGACGGCGAGTTTAAAGAGGCACTCAAGAGCCCGAGCCTGCAGTTTAAGGGCTCATCGAACCAGAGAATTATAGAAGTACAGCCCTCATTGAAAGAGGGTCATATTGTCCTCTGGGAGCCGAAGGAATATGTTCATGTTGAGGTCAGAGAGAATTAGGAGGAGATGAAGATGAAACAGCAGGTGAATATAAAGAAACTGGATGACAGAGCAATCATTCCAACATACGGAACAGCGTTTTCAGCAGGTGCGGATCTGTATGCATGTATGGATCATGCAGTGACGATCGCACCGGGTGAGACCTATCTGGTACATACAGGCATCAGTGCAGCAATCCCTGAAGGTTATGCAGGGCTTATTTATGCGCGAAGCGGGCTGGCAACCAAGAAAGGTCTGGCACCAGCCAACAAGGTAGGGGTTATTGATGCGGATTACAGAGGCGAGATTATGGTTGCGCTGCATAATCATTCCAATCAGCCGGCAGAGATTGAGAACGGTGAACGTATTGCACAGATGGTGATAACACCGTTTTTGACAGCAGAATTTGTCGAGACAGCGGAACTGGATGAGACAGAGCGCGGTGCAGGCGGTTTTGGATCTACAGGCAGAATCTAATAGATATCCTTTAGAATCCGGACAATTTCACTGACCAGCGGATATCCGGATCCGGCATCGGCACAGATGGCGGATAACTGTTCAAAACTGTGCAGAGCCAGGTCCTCTATGCGCTGAAGATAGTCTTTTTCTCGGATATGGCAGCTCTTAATATTGGTCGGGAGATGGGCATCATCAAGAAGTGTGTCAATTTTTTCGGCCAGTATATCGGCTGCCCGTCGGTTTCCGTCGAAGGATGGATTGATGGCAGCCAGCATTTTTAAATAGTTATCAGCAGAGCAGGCGGAGGCAGAAACCGTCCAGGCTTTTCCGGAGAGATGTGTGGAATCACTGCCATAATACAGGAGCAGACGGGGTATCAGGAGTGCCTGCAAGGCAGACATCGATATCCGAAATTCACAGCATAATTGTTGTGAGAGGATATGAGAAAGGCCGAGGCCGGTATGAGAACAGGCCAGTCCAGATAAAATACATGCATTTTGCAAATGTTCAAAACAGGCGTCAGGCCTGTTTTTTTGATGCCCTCTTTCGGAGGGGGCGGACAAAAAAAGCGGAAGCCAGACAAGAAACAGCTGAATGGAACGGAAAGCCATAGCATCGGAAATATCATCTCCGCCGACGAATAAGAGAGAATCAAAAGCATCGGCCATAGCAGCCATGCAGGCACTGATCAGATGTTTGTGGCTTCGAAAAAAGGAAAAATGGCTGTCAGCAATCAATGTAAAATAGGAAAGCCGGCAGGACATATCTGTCAATCGGTTGCTGCAGCTGTCATAGTGTGGATAAAAAGGCAGAAGCGCCGCATGGCATCCGGCATCCGAAGTCATGATGATCAGGCGTGGGAGGGAAGAACTTGCGGATTGCTGATAACGGGTCATGAGCATTTTGGCAATATGGACAGCGGTGCTGTCACCAATGACAATGAGACAATCCGGTGCAGCAGGCAGTTCAGGAAAAAGCGAGTGCTGGCAGAGAAAGTCGGTGATCTGTGAATCATCGGGCGCAAGCTTTAGGCATTCATACTGAATAAAGGGGTATTTTTGCTGTATCCTTTTTATGACAGTCTGAACGGCAGATTCTGAAAATGCAGGACACTGCAGAAAGAGAAGATGGTCTTCATGTTCATAAAGTTTCAGTTGTTCAAGGGGATTTTGTCCATAATAAATTTCTGCAGGAAAAGAAAAGCAGTGGGCGGTTTCGATCATTGTCGAATGGCAGCGGCGGATGGAAAAAAGCTGAGGAATGGCTGAAGAAGGAAGAAGATGGCCATAGATATCCATATATTGCTGGATCATGGATACAGAAGCAGCCGGAGCATTTTCAATTATGGAAAAATCCGGAAGTGCATAGGATAAAAATGAAATCGGTGCATTGTCGGCGGCATAAAGCGCAAGATAATGATGTGTCGGCAGAGGGCGGGTGTCGGAAAAAGGAAAGTCAGTGGAAAAAGATGCACTTTTTGTGGATAAAAGACGAATTTTGTCGGCTGCCTGTTCATAATCATTCACCGATATCAGTACAAGAACCGGGCACAAAAAGGGCAGAAGAAGTGGGTGGGAAGCATTATCCGGTTCGATTTCAAGAATAATGAGGCGGGTGGCTTCAGGAATGACAATACCGGCCAGATCAGCCAGTGCCTGCGCAGATTGTCCGATAACAGAAGGATTAACTGTATTGTCCGAAAGGTTGGCAAGAATCGCAGTGAGGCGGACAATTTCTTCCGGGGATGCAAAATAACCGCCGGTGCGGCGCAGGGCATCTTTCAGCGGCGGCAGGATCACAGCATCGGCACAGATTATCTGCTCACCGTTCAAGCACATTCCGTTGTCAAAGGTTTTGGATAAAACAATCTGCCCTGCAGCAAGTGTCGGATCAGCACTGTAGTGGATATAGCAGAAAGCAGGCTGTGGAAAGGAAAGGATACATTCCGCTGAAAAAGCAGAAAATACTTTGCGGATATTGGCGGAAAGTCCGGAAAGAATAAGGCCGCTGATGTCGGGACAGTGATTGCATTTTTCAAGCAGGTTGTCATCAGCAATTTCCAGCCATTGAATGCAGTTGTCAGGTGCACCGGCAGCAATTGCAGCATCACGGACCAGGGAGGCTGTTCGGGCTGATATCTGAAATGCACTGTCAGAAAAGAAAAAAATGAGCGGATTTCCTGTTTGAATGGCAATAGCAGCGGCAAAGAGGGTTTCAGTGACCGGATGTATGGATGATGGTATGCCAAGCAAAGTGCCGGAGGGCTGGCTTTGGGTGTGTGTGTCCGTGCAGGAAAGACGTTCTGAAAAGGGAGATTCTGTTTGAAGGCAGCAGGAACGGAGGTCACGAAGCAGGCGTGTGATTATGAGCATCCTGTCCTCAAAAATACCGTAGCCCGTCTCTTGGACGCTGTCACGGGCAAGGGATGCGCAGATGGGCTGAAGGGTATCCAGAACTTGCAGAAAAATCCGGCTTCGTTCGGCAACATTGGTCCAAAGCCATGCGGCACGTGCCTGTCTGGCATAGGTCAGTTGTTCATTCAAAATATCAGGATATAAAAAATCAGTCATGGTTATATTTCCTTTCAAAAGCAGAATTTGAAATAACGCGGAGTAAAATGCCATGTTTATAGTATATGCGTTCATGAAAAAGAGTATGCTGATAAAGAAAGGGCAGGCAGAAGTATTGAAAAAGTATTTTTACAATGGTATAATTAATGCTCGATAAGAATGAATGGATCCGCCCCTGGGCGGGCAGTGATGATGAGGTGACAAAGATGCTTGATATTAAATTAATCAGAGAGAATCCGGATAAGATCAAAGCCGGTTTGAAGGCAAAAGAGGTAGATTGTGACGAATTGATCGACCGTATTCTCGAGTTAGATGAACAGAGAAGAACACTCCTTCAGCAGACAGAAGCGCTGAAGGCTGAACAGAATAAAGTAAGCAAACAGATTCCTGCATTGAAGAAGGCTGGTGAAGATACAACAGCAATCTTCAAGGAAATGGGTGAGATCAAAGGCAAGATTTCCGCGCTGGACGGACAGTTAAGAGATGTTGTGAACGAGTATCAGCAGGATTTATATTGTCTGCCGAATATGCCGGATGATGATCTTTTACCGGGCGGCAAGGAGAATAATGAACCGCTGCGTTATTTTGGCGAACCGAAGAAGTTTGACTTTGAGCCAAAGAACCATGTGGATCTCTGTACAAACCTTGGCCTGATTGATTATGAGCGCGGTGTTAAGCTGGCCGGCAACGGTTTCTGGATTTACAAAGGCATGGGCGCACGTCTTGAATGGGCATTACTGAACTACTTTATTGATACACATCTGGCTGATGGCTATGAGATGATCATGCCGCCATACATGCTTGAATATCAGTGTGGTCTGACAGCAGGTCAGTTCCCTAAGTTTGCAGATGAAGTTTATAAGATTGCTAATCCGACAGATGAAGGCAGAATTCATTACATGCTGCCTACAGCAGAAGCTGCGCTGGCATCTGTTTACAGAGATGAGATCCTGACAGAGGCTGATCTGCCGAAGAAATTCTTCTCTTACACACCATGTTTCAGAAGAGAAGCAGGTTCTTACAGAGCGGACGAAAGAGGTATGGTCAGAGGCCATCAGTTCAACAAGGTAGAGATGTTCCAGTACACACTGCCTGAGAAGTCAGATGAAGCGTTTGAAGAACTCGTAACAAAGGCTGAGAACCTTGTTAAAGGCCTTGGCTTCCACTTCAGAACTGTGAAACTGGCAGCAGGTGATTGTTCTGCATCTATGGCAAGAACATACGATATCGAGATTTCTATTCCATCTATGAATGGTTACAAAGAAGTTTCTTCTGTATCCAATGCAAGAGATTATCAGGCAAGACGAGGCAATATGCGTGTCAGAAGAGCAGATCGCTCTATCCAGTTCATGCACACATTGAATGGCTCCGGTCTTGCTACATCCCGTGTACTTCCTGCACTGGTTGAGCAGAATCAGCTGAAAGACGGTTCTATCGTTGTTCCTGAAGTTCTGAGAAAATATCTTGGCGGTATTGAAGTTATTTCCAAGTAGAAATCATTTGCAGGTGGTTATATGCATGATTATTTGAGAGCGGTAGGTTTTAGTAAGGTTCAACATAAAAGAGATTTGCAGCGGCTGCTTGATATGGTCATGGGAAGCCCTGACAGTGAATTTGCTTCAGATTGCGGCGGCACGGTCTATGCAGAGAAGTGTCGAGATTTTGTGTCCAATGCAGGCATCACGGTGCGTGGTGAAGTAGATGAGCATGGTATGTTCAGTTATGAATATTATTTTCCGCATTATACAGGTCATCAGATTTCGCTCACAGATGATGTCAGTGTTGAGAAGATTTCTGAAAGAGAAGAATATGATGGCATGTGTGATGTGGTGAATCTTGGGGTATCTCTTATTTTCCATATGAATCATCTGATGGATTATGCAGATATGAACCCGAAGAGTCGTCAGATTTCTTCTGTATCCGTAAGGTTGTCGGCATTGTCGATTTCCGGCAAGGTGATCCTGCCTGTTGTGAGAAATGATTCTGAGCGTTTGAAGCGGCTTCGGGAGAATGAATCACGCAATGGTATGATTGCAGCCGCCAGACAGGGCGATCAGGATGCACTGGAGAATCTCACATTAGAGGATATTGACATGTATACCTCTATTTCAAAGCGTATCAAGTCAGAGGATGTCTTGACGATTGTAGAGTCTTATTTTATGCCGTATGGTATTGCCTGTGATCAGTATTCGGTGATGGGGGATATTCTCAGTGTAGAAGAAGTCTACAATCAACTGACAGGAGAGAAGCTGTATCAGATACAGATCGAATGCAATGATGTGTTGATCGATCTGTGTATGAATGCAGAAGATCTATTGGGTGAGCCTGCAGTGGGACGCCGTTTCCGCGGCAATATCTGGCTTCAGGGGCATCTGGACTATGTATAAACAGATGGAAGCAGTGTCTGTGAATCGGACCTGAATTCCGTGTAGGGACTCTCAGGTGAGTCCAAGAGTGTATAAAAAAGCTGGCATACTGTTGTTATTCGCAGTACGTCAGCTTTTTCTTTTAAAAGATTCTAAAAGTCATCATCGTCGTCGTCATCATCAGCTTCAGCTTCAGCTTCAGGGTTCTCATCTTCCGAAGCAGGTGTAATAGATTCGCTGTATATTACTGCCAGGTGGGAAAGCAGAGCTAGTTCATCTTTGTCGTACGGTTTCTCAAGAGATGGGTCGACAAGATTCTTCAGAGACAACTTGTCCGGTTTTCGGTTCTTGACATATTCTTCAAAATCGCAATACATTTGTATACCTCCCTATCCTGAATCAGTACTATAATGCAATAATAGATGTATTATAGTTGATTATAATATTAAAAGACAAAATATACAATGGGTATCTTACACAAAAATTTCTGTTATGCAGATTTACTAATACTTTGCATTGCCTTTTTGAAGACAATACGGAAAGTAATGATGGATGCTGTAATGGAAATGGTGTCTGATACCGGTTCCGCAAGAAATACAGCAAACACTTTGTTGTCAAAGAAATGCGGCAGTATAAAAATCAGCGGAATCAGCAGAATAATCTTCCTGAGGCAGGCGATAAAAAGGGATGCCTTTGCTTTTCCAAGGGCTGTAAATGTCTGCTGGACAGACATCTGGATGCTGAACATGCAGAAAACGGCCATGTAAACCCGAAGTGTCCAACCGGCTGTCGCAATAATTTCTTCAGAATTGCTGAATATGCGGATGAAGGTTGTTGGCGACAGTTGGACAAACAGCCAGAAAACGGTCAGCGCTGTCATAGAAACAGCAAGCATGCATTTAAACGTCTGTCGGATTCTTTTGGCGTTGCCGGCACCGTAATTGTAGCTGATGATGGGCTGAGCCCCCTGACCAATGCCCTGTACGGGAATCCATACCATCTGCTGGATCGTGCTGGAAATGGTCATACAACCAACGGCAATATCACCGCCATAATGCTGCAGTGAGGAATTAAAGGCAATATTCAAAAGTGCATCCGTAGCCTGCATAACAAAAGGACCGAGTCCGAGTCCGAGACATGGAATGACAATGCGCTTCTCAAGGTGCATATCGGATTTCTTCAATCTCAGCCGGGTCTTTTTGCCGGTGAGGAACCTCAGAATCCAGATGCAGGACAAACCCTGTGAAATGATTGTTGCAAGGGCGGCACCACGGACTCCCATATGCAGACCGTAGATAAAAATCGGATCCAGGATAATATTGGCACCGGCACCGATCAGGACGGAGGTCATGCTGAAACGTGTGAATCCCTGTGTCGTAATAAAAAGATTCAGGCCCAGAGCCAGCATGACAAAAATCGATCCGGAAACATAAATCTGCATATAAGGCAGCGCATAGACAATTGTCTGTTCACTGCAGCCGAAGAGCCACAGCAGCGGTTCACCAAAAATCCAGAAAAATACACTCAGGACAACGGCTTCAATGATCAGGACAACGAAACAGTTATTCAGGATCCTGTTGGCTTCGGTTGTCTTATTCTGCCCCATGCAGATGGCGGCTCTTGGGGCACCGCCCTGACCGATCAATGCTGAAAAAGCAGAAATAAGATAAATAATCGGAAAACACAGTCCGATGCCGGTCAGCGCAGAACTGCCGGTTCCGGGCATATGGCCGATATAAATTCTGTCTACGATGTTGTAGAGCAGATTGACCAGCTGGGCAATGACCGTGGGAACGGCCAGTTTAAAAAGGAGCTTTCCCACCGGTGCGGCGGCAAGCTCGTTGGAGACATTCGTCTGATTCAAAATGATCACAATCCTTTAATGTTTTCTAAGGAGTTACTTTTTGTTTAAAATAAAGTACTATATAAATTAGTATAGCGGGTGAATGGACAAAAGTAAAGTAACTTCATAAAATCAGATATTTCATTCTGTGGGTATCTCTGTTATACTGAGCATGTAAATGATATGGAAGAAATTTAATTTCAGGAGGTTTTATTATGGCAATTATAGATTTAACAAAAGAAAATTTTCAGGCGGAAATTACAAAATCCGACAAACCGGTACTGGTAGATTTCTGGGCTGTATGGTGCGGTCCGTGTCAGATGATGGCACCGATTCTTCATGAACTTGAAACGGAAATGCCGGATGTTCAGATTGGCAAAGTCAATGTGGATGAGCAGATGGATCTGGCACGTCAATTCCGTGTTGTCAGCATTCCGACACTGATTATTTTTAAAAACGGACAGGAAGTTCAGCGTATGGTTGGTGTGACATCCAAGGAAGAGCTGAAAGATGCGCTGAAATAAAAAGATAAAAAATTATAAAAATTTCTTGACAGATATATTGTGCACGTACAGAGAGTCCGGGAAGATGAGAGCCGGGCCGAACGCAGATAGGCAAATGGACCACTGAGGGCATAGTGAAAGGCAGCAGAGCTGTTCAAGTATTCTATGACGCGGGGCAGGCGTTAATTGCCGGGAGTATGTTAGTACTTCTTTAACAAGCGCGCAGGATTTTTCTATCCTGTGAAGCAGGGTGGCACCGCGATATAAGTGAATTCCAATCGTCCCTGGCAATGTATTAATTTACATTGCCGGGGATTTTTTAGTTTCGGGATCCGGCGTGAGCCGGATATCGGATGTGAAGCGGCGGGACTGGATTTGATCTCTATGATCGCACCGACATCCCATGACCGCATCAAAATGATCGCTGCAGAGGTAAAAGGATTTGTGTATTGCGTTTCGTCACTGGGAGTTACCGGTGTCAGAAGTGAGATTACAACAGATATCGGTGCCATGGTGCGCCTTGTCAAAGAGACTAATCCGGACATCCCATGCGCCGTTGGATTCGGTATTTCAACACCGGCGCAGGCTGAAAAAATGGCAGCTGTATCGGATGGTGCTATTGTGGGCAGTGCCATTGTTCGTCTGTGTGAGAAATACGGATCGGAGGCAGCAGGTCCGATCGGAGAGTATGTACGCAGCATGAAAGCGGCTGTGCTGCAAAAAGACTAAAGGCGGTCACAGAGTGCCATCGGCCGACTCTAAGACAGCTTTCAATAAACAGACAGTTTTCAATAGCAGGTCAAGACTTGACTTTTCAGGTTGTAAATAGTATGATATTTAAACAGGCGTCTAAGTGTGAAACACCGGGATGTACTGGTTCGTCCTCTTAGTTTAACGGATAAAACAAGCGCCTCCTAAGCGCTAGCTGTGGGTTCGATTCCCGCAGGGGACGGTTGCATACAAAGCGGTAATGATTAGCAGAAAATGCTATGTCATGAACCGCTTTTTTCTTTATGGACTTTAGTATGTTTCGCCCATCTCCATTTTTCGTTGTTCCGAAAAATGGAGATGGGCGAAACAATAAACCACCCGCTATGCGGGTAAGAGTCGATTGTTATACAAAAAAATTACCTTTCCATTTTCAATAAAGTTGTTCAGGCTATATTGTGGAAAGGAAAGGTAATTTATGGCGAAGAAAGAAAATTCACTCGCACATACGAAATGGATGTGCAAATATCATATCGTCTTCACACCTAAGTATAGACGAAAAGCAATTTATAATCAATACAAAGCGGATATAAGAGATAATATAAAATAATTGTGCAGTTATAAAGGTGTTGAAATTATTGAGGGGCATTTAATGCCGGATCATATTCACATGTTAGTAAGTATTCCGCCAAAGATAAGCGTATCATCGTTTATGGGATATTTGAAAGGAAAAAGTGCACTTATGATATTTGATAGACACGCAAATTTAAAGTATAAATTTGGAAATCGTCATTTCTTGGCAGAAGGATATTATGTTAGTACGGTAGGATTGAATGAGGCAACAATAAAAAAATATATTCAAGAGCAGGAAATGCATGATATAGCAATGGATAAATTGAGTGTAAAAGAATATGAAGACCCTTTTAAGGGTTGATGCCAAGTAGTAACAATACCCCTTAAGGGGTAGCGACGAGTCAAGAGCAATATGGCTTGAACGGAGCTATGCGAATGCTGTGTAAGCAGGATTCCCATAGCCAAAAGAGAAAGCCAGCGTCTTGAGGCGCTGGCCTAGTAGCAAGGGCTTATAGCCCTAGAGCAAACCACCCGTTGGACGGGTTGTCATGATTTGAGTTTTTTGGAATAACAGGAGTGATTGCTTATGGCATCGGAACGAACCGATGAATTATACAAGGTTTTACTGGACAGAGGATATCCCAAAGAGTTCTGTGCAGAAATTGCCTATAAAAATATGAACACAGATTATACTGCCACCCGTATGCTTGGATATTTATACCGGGTAAGTGATCCCCGAATCGAGGATCTGGTGGATGAGATGCTTGCAATCTTAAGTGACAGAGATGCAATCATCCAGAAAAAAGAAATGGAACATGCCCAGGCTGTGATCAATGAGATTTACAGAAACGGGTTGTAAAGAAAATATGGTACAAGAAAATGATTCGAAGATTTGAAACAAGAGATCTGGATGAGATAATGGACTTATGGCTTCATGCAAATATAGAGAGCCATTCTTTTATAGAAGCAGATTATTGGAAAAAGAATTATGATATGGTCAGAAAGCTGATTCCTGAAGCGAAAGTATTTGTAGCAGAAGAAAATGAGGAAATTCTGGGATTTATTGGTCTGACAGATACTTATATAGCCGGGATCTTTGTAAAGGAAACGGAACAATCAAAAGGGATCGGAACAGAACTGCTTCGCACCGTTATGAATTTATATGATCAGTTGCAACTGAATGTGTATAAGAAAAATATGAGAGCGGTAGTGTTTTATCAGCATTGTGGATTCAAAATTGTGAATAAGGAAACTGATGAAAATACATCAGAAGAAGAATATACGATGGAATGGCATCGTTAGGCGGGAGAAAAAAATGAAGTCAGTAATTGTTTATGCATCTGTACATCACGGAAATACAAAGAAGTTGGTAGAGAAAATTGCAGAGGAATGCAAGAAACCGGACATTCACTCAGAAACGCAGAGGGAGAATAACGGAAATTTAACGGAAATACATTGCTGAAGTTTCCGATATATGTTATGATATTTCCGAAAGGGGCGATTGTATGACCGATATTAGATATATTTCAACAAAAGAAGCCGCCGGGATCATGGACTTATCAACCAGAAGAGTAGTAGGATTATGCAATGCAGGAAAACTGGAAGGTGCTTTGAGAAAAGGTCGCAATTGGAAGGTTCCGGAGGAGACTGCATATGCTTACATTGGCACTGAAAAACCTAAAGCGGGAAATGGAAAGATCCTTTCTTGCGCAGTCGGCAATACATCTTACATGGATGTAGTAAAGAACAGTTATTATGTAGATAAAACTCTTCTGATCCGTGATTTGATTGACGATCAGGTTCCGGTCATTTTGTTTACCAGACCACGAAGATTCGGCAAAACACTTGCTCTTGATATGCTTAAAACGTTTTTTGAAAAAACGAAAGAGGATACATCTATTTATTTTAAAGATAAACAGATTTGGTCATGTGGTGAAAAATATCAGAAGATGCAAGGTGCATTTCCGGTGATTTCCATCACTTTCAAAGATGCAAAGTTTTCGGATTGGGCCAGTACTTATGCGGCAATTAAAAATGTGATCCGTGATGAATTTATGCGGCACAATGAGCTTTTTACAAGCGACAGACTTAATCCGGTGGAACAGGATTATTTGTCCAGAATGCAGACGGATGAGCTGAGTGATGTGGAATATACCAGATCACTCCTGAATCTGGGACGCATGCTGGAAAAACATCATCAGTCTAAGATAGTCATTCTCATTGACGAATATGACACTCCGATCCAACAGGGACATTCCAGAAATTTCTATAATGAAGTGATTACATTTATGCGTAATTTTATGTCCGGTGGTCTTAAAGATAACCCTTCTCTTGCTTTTGGCGTTCTTACCGGTATCTTGCGTGTGTCAAAGGAGAACCTGTTTAGTGGACTTAATAATCCAATCGTAAATTCTGTACTTGATGAGAAATACAGCAAATACTTTGGATTTACCGTGGATGAAGTGAATACCATGGCAGCATACTACGGACAGGAGACAAAACTGGAAGAACTTCGTGAGTGGTACGATGGATATCGTTTCGGAAGTACAGAAATCTATAATCCCTGGTCTGTTGCCAATTATTTCTATAATAACTGCCAGGCGAAACCATATTGGACCAATACTAGTGATAATGAGATTATCCGGGAGATCATGATATCTCTTACACCGGATATTGCAGAAAACCTTTTTGCACTGTTGCAGGGGCAGACCGTTCAGGCATCGTTAAATATGGATGTCATCTATCCGAGGATAACGGATGGAACCGATACCATCTTCAGTTTCTTGTTACTTGCAGGATATTTAAAACCTGTAAGCGATGCAGTTGAAACAGAATTTGGGACATTTATGGAGCTGGCGCTGCCGAATAAGGAGATTCGCAGAGTTTACAATACAGAGATTTTATCCTGGCTCAAGGGGACAGTAGATGGCAATGTCATGGCTGGACTTGAAAAAGCACTGTATCTGAATGATGGGAAGAAACTTCAGGAATTCCTCCGAAAATATATGATTACCTGCATCAGTTGTTTTGATGGAGCAGCAGAAGGCTTTTACCATGGCATGATGCTGGGACTGGCAGCAGGTATGTCCTCAAGATATTACATTAGATCAAACAGGGAATCCGGAGAAGGAAGATTTGATCTTGTGTTGGAGCCTAAGGTACATTCTTTGCCGGGTGTTATCATGGAATTCAAAGCGACAAAGAATGATGCCGGTTTATCTGCATCCGCTGACGAGGCTCTAAAGCAGATTGAGGATAAGCACTATGATACAGATATGAAGGACCGTGGAATCAAGGAAATTGTGAAATATGGCATTGCCTTTGCAGGTAAAAATGTAGAGATTGCAAAAGGTTGAAAAGATAAGTCCATCCCTTCGCCAACTCGCCCAGACTTGCAGTTTTCTTTGCATAAAACCATGCTCTGGCTAATGGTAGCCAAGTTGGCGACCATTAAAAATCGAAATTCTTTTATGTACATTGTTGAATGATATGGTAAGGCATGATATATGTTATAGTGACGAGGAAAATGAATCAAGCTTGCTTGGATTCATTTGACGACCGCTGATTATCCGTAAAACGTATTTTACGGATGTATCTTAGCAATACCAGGTGAAGCTGACGGGACGGGGGATAGTTTTGACCACTGAAGCAGTTTTTCTGAGTGCCGGCTGATAAAGTCCCACGAAATAGCAAAGCGGTGAAGCCGGTGACGAATAAGAACTCCATTGCCAAAATTAGGAATACACAATGTGTGCGTTTTTGGAGCATAATATAAGCGTAGAGATTATAAAACAGGTCAATAATTTAATAGAGTTATCAATTCCGAGAAAGTACGGAATCGGTAGCCGATAAATCTATTGGCGTCGTTATAAGCACTCAATTTTTACTGTTTGGCAATTCGGTACTGAGAACTAAATTAGCTCATGCCAACATTTTGCAAATAAAACAGGCCGAAACGGGGCCTATCCGGGAACATATAAGAACTGACAATCAGGTGCCCACGATAGCTAATAATCCCCGTAAATCAAGGCTTTTCAAGAACTTCATAAAACAGCGATAAACCAGGAGCAAGGTACCGAGTGCCTTGCTCCTAAGCGGTAGGTCGGGTGTTCGAGTCATCTCGGGAACGCCAAAAACCCCGCCGAAAACCCTGTAAAATCACAATGTCATTAACTTTAGCAAAAAGCAGAAATCGTAATTATTATAAATTATGATTCCTGCTTTTTTACTTTTGATATGGGCATACTTATCCCTTGTTTCTACTATTCATATCTTTTTAGCTAATACGCTCTTTTATGAGTATTTGAATATTTTCCTGCTAACTGCCCTTTCGTTCTTTTGTAATGACGGTCAGGACGAATCGGAACAAGATTCTTACTGATATCTTCATATATCTGTTGAAACAACATACTTTTCTTTTTCTCATTCGTCTCAAGAAGAATATAGATCAGATCATTTTTTAAGATTCCAATACTAACTGTCTGATTGATCATCATTTTATGCTTTTTCTCTGTCTCTTTCTGATCCAGTTCACGTTCTGCGTCTAATATGATATCTTCAGCTAAATTACTCAGATATATGGTACTGTATATATCCTGTAATAACAAAATCGCTTTTGTTCCTGTGAAATTTTCTAATTGTAGCCGACTTTTTAAGGTTTCGTATGCAGTTTCTATTCCCCATCTCATATGATATAACTCTTTAATTTCTTTTGTAGAGAATTCAATTTCTGAGAGATTCGTGGCTAACACTTCTAAGCTTTCATTTTCTAACGGGATTTTTATCATACGTAATGAAATTTCTCCCAGTTCTTTCATACGTTCTCCATCTATCGTCCCTTCATAGTGTCTGATTCTTGACTTATCAAGTTTTATTTTAACCAATTGATCATTTTCCGACAGACTGCTTTGTTCTTTTTTATAATCACTGCTTTTTAAACGTACGATAAATTTAATACCTTTATCCATCATATGTATAAACGCAGGTGTAGAAGGATATCCCCGGTCCATGATAATGATAAATGGAATATTTCCTATGGTTTCCGGTATCCGCTCTAATTGCTTTTCTGCCAGGCGCATCTCATTAAATTTTACTTTGTTACAATCACTTTCTAGTATCATGCGATTCATTACATCATAGATACAGCCTAATCCTATTTGAGCCTGGGGTTTTGTATTTTTTCGGCTTGCAGAACCATACAGTTCCAGCGTTTCAGCAGTGGTAGGAATATTAATGTCTGAGCCGTCTGCTGCTAATATTAAATGGCCTTTATAAGTTGAAAAAGAGGAATCCGCATAGAAGTTGCGGTTATGATATTTATACAGTTCTAAAAAAGCATCTGGATTAAGTTTCATACGCTGTTTCAGATATCCTGGTTTGGAAATGAATGTTCCCGGATGAGCAATTTTCATATAATTTCTCAGTTCCAATGCCAATGTCAGCCCCTTTCTGTTTATCATTGTGAAAAGAAGATCCTGAAGAGGCATTTTTCTAGTTCTGGTAAAATGATTTTGGTTACCAGACCGACAAAATGCCTTAAATTCATTAGAATTCATTTTTTCTATATCCATGAATGTACGTTTTTGAGAATGTTTCATGAGCATCACATCCTTTTCTGCGGCAGGTTCATGGTTTCTCTTTACAATGTAAGCATATCAAAAAAAGCAGAAGATATCTAATCCTTTTAGATTTAAGTTAATGACATTGTGTAAAATCAAGGTTTTCGGCGTTTCTTATTTACCGAGAGAAATCGGACAGGTAGCAAAGTGCGATTAGCAAAAGTCCATCTTGCTAATCAAAATACCTTTCCTGCTAATTTCCCGAAAAAAGCTGCTAAAAATCATGCTAATTTGAAAGGCGATAGTTCCAAGTTCAACAACAGCTTGTTTTATAGGTTTATCTGCTACCAGATACGGCACATTTGAGTATCCCATCGCTTCTATATATAAATATAATGGAAACCTCCATGATACTAGTAACGTTAATGAGTCACTGCCATCATGGAGGTCCACGTATCAAAGATACCCTCTTGTGAAAACGAGATTCTGGTGTTATTCTATTCATGGCAGTGTTAATGATGATCCTGTTCAATTGTTATTTTGTGGTGATTTAACAATACTACTTTTAGGACTCATTATCTACTGCCTTTTTTAAGTTAAAGAGAAAACTGCGCCACAGCCTTCGCAGGCCATCGCGCAGCGATTTAGTTCAATCGGTATTTAATGAGGTAAGTAATATGTGGGACAAATTATATAATGCAGCGGTTAAGGTGCAAAATAGTCGAAAAATTTCCCCATTTATAGATGCAGGCGGTGTTGCAGCTGCTATTCTTACAAAACAAGGAAATATTTATGTTGGTGTATGCATCGATACGGCATGTACACTTGGAATGTGTGCAGAAAGAAACGCCATTGCCAATATGATTACGAATGGAGAGAGTCGGATTGATAAGGTCGTAGCAGTTATGCCTGATGGTTGAGTGGGTTCTCCTTGCGGTGCTTGTCGTGAGTATATGATGCAATTAGACAAGAATAGCGGAGAAATTGAAATTCTACTTGATATTGAAACTAAAAAAACAGTCAGACTCAAAGAGTTAGTCCCCAATTGGTGGGGATATGACAGATTTAGAGAATAGTCAAGCAAATTCCAGTATGTAGAATTAAGAAAATCGGTATTTTTGAGGAGATAGATATAAAATGACCTTCCAATTAGTTTGTATAGAACCAAAAGAATTAACGCAATACAAGTCGGATATGCAGGAAGCATTTCAGAAAGGTTTTGAAGATGTTTTCGGAAAAACAGATGCTGTTATTCTGCCTGAAAAGGACATTGACCAGTCGCTGAATGCAGAGGGTTCTGCTGTCTATAAAGCTGTTGTCGATGGAGAAATGGTGGGCGGTGCTGTTGTTATTATCAATGAGAGTACACAGCATAACCATCTTGACCTGCTTTTTGTAAAGAACGGAGTTCAGAGCAATGGTATTGGTAAGAAGATATGGTTTGAATTGGAACGAATATATCCGAACACGAAAGTATGGGAAACCTGTACGCCGTACTTTGATAAGCGCAACATTCATTTTTATGTGAATGTCTGCGGTTTTCATATTACAGAATTTTTTAATGAAAAACATCCTATGCCGGATACACCGGACGATTTTGTCGGTGATGGCAATGAGGGAATGTTTGCGTTTAAGAAGCAAATGCGTTTATGAACTTCAAGTTTGACGGAGTAGTAGATATGAAAATCTGAGAAGTGAATGAGAATAAAAAGCAATTTATAGCATTATTGTTATTAGCTGATGAGCAGGAAAAGATGTTTAATCACTATCTTGAAATAGAGTATGGCAAAAAGAGCATAGGAAAACCGCGTTATCATTTTGAGCAGTTAAAGATAAAATGATCACAATCAATAAAGCAATTAAAAACGCCGATACAGGATTTTTATAATCCTATACCGGCATTTGTTGGTTACGAGAGAATGTGTTTTACGCTTACTTTCCAAATGTATTGCTGGATTTAGCTGCAGCTTTAGCTGCCATGGTGTTTGTGGACTCAAACAAGGAAGGTGTCGGCGCGACCGGACACATCAGCACTCGTCCTGTTTCCTTGATAGTGCCACCCAGAAGATCTTTTAGAGCGTCCTAAATATCTTCCATCGTCTCAATATCATACTCTCCGAGAAGCTGACAGATATATTTCTTTTGCCATCTGTCATTGTTATTCTGCGTACTGTTTTCTTCCGTTTTTTCAGAATACAAGATTCTCCCAATGTTGTCTATTATATCATAGACTCTTTAATAACTTAAAATGACCTGCGCAATAACATCCGTTTCACCTTTATTGATATATTTATGATGCAATGTTGCATCAAACTTAATGGCCTCTCCGCTTTTCACTATATAGGAACGATTTTCAACAACAATCTCCAGTTCGCCTTGAAAAACTGTAATGTATTCCATTTTTGCGTTTTTATGGGTTACCGATTCGTGGTCACATCCTGATTTATAAATACAATAATAAATCTCGAATCCCGTTGTTGGAGAA
>NZ_JAMOKJ010000003.1:0-270476 GCF_023656595.1 Coprococcus intestinalis
GACAAATCCTCTTCATTTGTTGCTTTCATAGGAATTCTTTTTTGTCTGTTTTCGCCCTCGGTAAAGCCATTGCCCGATAGAGCCTGACGCTTTATTCTTTGCACAATGTCATCTATCTGTTTTTGTCCAAAGTACTCTAGATTATATCCAAAATCCAGAAGAATTTTTCTTGGAGCGTTACCAGCCTGATAGCTGATCCAAAAATCCTCTTTAAATTTAGCTGTAAAATAAAGCTTGCTCTTTGTCACATTAAGTGTGTACGGGTTAGCTTTGAGTTCCTTAATTTGTTTCGGTGTGTATTCTTTCATATTTCCTCCGATAGATACTTTTATTATACATCATCTACCAGAAGAAATCCCTTCTTTTATTGTCCACTAACCAGGATTTTATCCCTTCTTCTTGTGTCCATTTTTAAGGAACCCTTCTTCTTATCGTGTCCATTCTATGGGGTATATTTTATTCTATCCCCTCCTTCATACCTTTACTAAGTCCCTGTTCCCAACCTCGCTTCATATAATTGATTGCAAGTCCTTCACCAAGATTACACATGATATTCACTTCCTCTCTGATACCATCCTCAATCGGAATACCATATTCTGCTTCCATGATTTTTATTTTATCCTTTGCCTTCATCTCCATTGACAACAGTACACTCAATAAACGATGCAACTGAAGTCTTTCGTCATGATTTGGAACTTCATCCGCCAAGCCAATCATAATGATATTTATCAAATCCAGTTTTCCGGCCCATGTGCGATGACCGATGATTTTATCATCTTTCAAATGAATATGATTCAGCGTATTCGCCTTGTTATTCATGCACACCCAGATTGAGTAAACTTTCTTGATATCGTTATAGTGTTGATGAACAAAATCCCGTTCCTTTTGAGATGAAACCATTCGACTGACATAGAAAATAGCTCTGTTCAGAATATCATACTCATCAGGATCATCCTTCTGTGCTTCCACATTGATAATGATCTGTGTGAGTCCATCTCTCATTCGAGCGTAAAATACAATGTCAAATCGTATAAGACCTTCTTTTTCTTCTGTATTCTCGGTATTTAAACCGATAATCTTATCTCCCTGACGTTCATTTGTGAGTCCCGGTTCTACCGGAACAATTCCTATCTTTGGTTCTCCCTCTATCAAAGGAACTACATCCATCGGCTGCATCCCCTTGAATTCATCTACAGTATAGACCAGTATCTGCGCCAAAATATACTTATTGCCAAGTAAGCGTTTGGCGCTGTTATCATACTGAGCTGTGTCACTGGTCGCTTTCAGCGCATTCGTGATTTCTGTATTCACAGGATAACCTCACCCTTTCTCTGGTGATTTTATTATACTGGAATTGAGGTTGAATTTCAAGATAAGCACGCACATCCAGCTGAATGATTTCAATCCGGGACATTCCAAAAAAATACGACCACACATTTTGATTAACCCGTTGACTTTAAAATAAAATCTGCTATAATAAACTATGCTTTATCCATTCGTTTGCATACCGCGCATGTTCAGATGATAGATTATTGTAATTGTAAGTGAATCATCATCATAAGGGCTTGTACTGGTTTCGACGGGGATGTTGAAGTTTGAGAAGCCATCCGCAGACTCCGGAGCTGCGTTAAAAGCCGGAACCTAAATATAAAAGCAGACGATAAGTTAGCTTTAGCTGCCTAATTAGGCGCTTGTCGGCCCGGGACTGCTCACCATTCCGGTTACCGGCATCGAAGAAGGTGAGGACCTCCAGAGCTTAAGCTTTGCAGCTTTGGAAAATTTATGAAGCTACTGATGCTGTAGGCCTGTCATTAGGCATATTGCAGAGGGAATGAATGTATAATGACTGTGATGGGAGATGCTTGGATGGAGATATCTTCGGACCGGGGTTCGACTCCCCGCAGGTCCACTAAAACTGAACACGTTAATCTCTGTATATGCTATTATCGTATACAGGAATATGTTTTGTTTGGTGTATCGAAGAAAATAAAAGTAACGACATTGTATGTTGCGAAAGTGATATACAGTGTCGTTATTTTTATGCTATACTGTGGATATAAATTTAACAAATCGGGATTTAATTTATACATTTGGAGGTGGTAAACAATGAGAAAATGTGTAAAATGCGGAAAAGTTATGGTATCAGATTTAAGGCTTAAAGTAAATGGTGGTGGCTATGGGATTGTTGTTCGTGTAGATGAAAAGCAAAAGGCAACAATTATAGATGATGTAAAAGTTGCAGTCTGCCCAGAGTGCGGTTATACAGAAATGTACTTAGAGGATTTAACTAATTTAAAAGATTAGGCGATAACTTCCAGTTTGTAGGAAAGAGAATGGCGAAAGCTGTTCTCTTTTTTCATGTATATCTTAATTTAAAATCCCATAATCAACATTCTTGATTCTTGGCACTGCCCATTGGGCAGTTGCCAAATCAGAGCTTCACTGGAACAATTTAAAGAACATATTCAAATAAATGACGTATTATGCGATTGGATAGAAAACGCGCCTGTTGACCATGTTATCAGCAAAATAGATACAAAAGTTATTAATAAAAAAATAATTATCATTATTGCATTTTGCATACTTATTTTTATTTGTTTAAGTATCCTTTCACTAGAAATAAGAAACTGGATTATCGACACAGCTTTTGAGAATCTTAAAGTAATCTCAAATTAATGGAGAAAAATGAATACACCAAAAAAAATCAAAAATTATTTGAAAAACATGAAATATCAGTTGTCGCTTGTTTATTCTAAAGAAGATGTTCGAGCAATTATGGATATCATCTAGGAACATGTTAATATTTTTTTAGAACAAAATCCATCCGCTTCTGAAGAAAATATTAAGCAATGTATTTGTGAAATAGGTAATTTTGTTCAAGTCGGCATAGAAGACATTGATTTTCACACATTAAAGATAGAGGAACTAATCGGGCAAAAAAAGAAAAGTATATATTATAGCTATCTTCCGTCTCTGTGGAATAAATGCTCAAAAATTAACCCGCTGCCAAATTTTCAGATTTACGCTGCGGGTTAATTTTTATATCCAATCATTTTTAATTGTTCTGACTCAGATATTCCTCCAGACAAATGCCCTTATCATACATCACCTTAGCCGCTTCCTTGCCGACATAGCGATAATGATCATCCTCAGCCGCAGCCCCCGTCACTGATTCCTTTCCGGATGGATAACGCAGGACAAAGCCATACTTATACGCATTGTCATTCATCCATGCCAGGACACTGTCTGTATCCTGTCCATAGTCTTCATCACCGGCAATATCAATTGCCAGACCGGTTTCATGTTCACTGGTTCCGGGCTTTGCAATCACCTGTTCAGCCTTACTTGTTGCTTCTTCTGCAGAATAGCCTTCATCCTCATAATTCTGGATCGTATCGTCCATCAGCGCCTGCTGCTCTTCCCGTGTTCTGTATGCATCGCTGACGATCGGATAGATATCCTCCGATCTGGCCGCATCAAACATCTCCTGAAGATCTGTGAGAATACGTGAGTCAACAGACTGACCATTGCGTAATTCCGTCAGATCAATACTGTAATCATCAGCAATCGGATGGGTACTGTTCACCAGGAGCAGCCGCCAGTCTGAACTTGAAGCGGTACTGTCTGTTTGACCGTCAGATGTCTGATCTAATCCATCTGCGGATGCTGTATCTGATACACTCTCATCGCTCTGTGAAACATTGCTGTCCGCTGTCTCATCCGCATCTTTGGCGGCCATGACACTCTCCGGCGGCACACTGCCGTTATTCCCCATTGGATCCGTGCACAGCACAACCAGAAATATAACAACAAGAAACAAAGCCACTATCGATAAAATAATCTGCTGAAATGTCTGTCCTTTTCTACTATGGTACCTTGTATTTCGTTCTGAATAACGTGTTCTTCTTTTTCTCATATATCGCAGCCCCTTTATTTCTTAATATTATAGCAAAAACTTTGCATCAAAGTCTTGACCAAACTGTAAAAATTTTATTAATTTTTGTCTTATAAAGGCTGCATCCCGATTCGTCAATCAGCGAAGGCGGATCTTCATCTCGCGTTCTGCTTCTCGCCGCTGATCCTTCTTGGCAATATCCTCACGTTTATCATATAGCTTCTTTCCTCGGGCAAGGCCAATCTGGACTTTCACAAGGCTGTCCTTGAAATACACCTGCAGCGGCATGATCGTATAACCTTTCTGAGAAACCTGTCCCAGAAGCTTCGTAATCTCGCGTTTATGCAGCAGAAGCTTTCTTGTACGAAGCGGGTCTTTGTTGAAAATGTTGCCTTTCTCATAAGGCGCTATATGCATATGCTCAATATAAATCTCTCCATGATCTGCATGAATAAAAGATTCCTTAATGCTGCACTTGCCCATGCGGAGAGACTTTACCTCTGTACCGTGCAGAACGATACCCGCCTCATACTTATCCTCGATAAAATAATCATGATACGCTTTCTTGTTATTGGCGATCAGTTTGGTTCCTTTTCCGGCCATTACATTTCCCCCTCTGCAAAAATGCTGTCCTCCAGCATAAAATTCACGGCTTTCGCCAGAAAATCTACATCTTTGACAATGATACGGACATGTTCACCCAGCTTGAAGGTTCTTCCGGTATCTTCTCCCGTTAATGTATACGTATTCTCATCAAAAATATAATAATCATCGTCCATATCCTGCAGTCTGATCAGACCCTCACAGGTATTCGGCAATTCCACATACATGCCCCAGTTGGTAATGCCTGAGACGACGCCTTCGTATCTCTGACCAATCCGTTTGGACATATACTCTGCCTTCTTCATCTTCTCAACTTCACGTTCAGCCTCATCCGCCCTGCGCTCTGTACTGCTCGTCTGAACAGCGACATCCGGCAGAATATGATGATAATGCGCCTGACGCCCGTCGTCTAGCTGACCGTGAAGATTCTCCTTGATGATACGATGGATCTGAAGATCCGGATATCTTCGGATTGGTGACGTAAAATGACAATAGTAGGAAACTGCAAGTCCAAAATGGCCGAGATTTTCCGTTGTATAGCGGGCCTGCTTCATGGATCGCAGTACCAGTCTTGAAATCATGGTTTCTTCCGGCGTTCCTTCAATCTTACCTAACAATTTCTGAAATTCCATCGGATGAATGCTGTCCTGACGGATATTCATATAATATCCATAGTTCTTAATCAGGATCATCAGACGTTTAATACGGTCTGTATCCGGGGATTCATGACTTCTATAAAGAAATGGCAGTTCCTGCCAGAAGAAATCCTCTGCAATGGTCTCATTGGCCATCAGCATGAAATCCTCGATGATCTTCGTTGCCGGATTTCTGTCATATGGATGAATATCCACCGGGAAATCCCGATCGTTCAGTTCAATCTTGGATTCAGGAAAATCAAAATCAATACCTCCGCGCTCCTTGCGTTTCTTGCGAAGAAGATCCGACAATGTCTTCATTTCTTTAAACATCTTCACCGCATCCGCATATACGACCATTAATTCTTTGTCCCCATCCAATATACGACTAACCTGGTTGTAAGACATACGGTGATTGACTCTGATCACACTCTCCGTAATTTCATGGCCGATAATACCGCCCCGTTCATCCAGCTCCATCAGACAGCTGAGTGCCAGTCTGTCCACCCCTTCATTCAGGGAACAGATACCATTGGAAAGGGCATGGGGCAACATCGGAATCACCTTATTGACCAGATAGACGCTGGTGCCTCGCTTCAGTGCCTCTTTGTCAAGTGGAGATCCCTCCTTGACATAATGCGTCACATCTGCAATATGCACCCCCAGAAAATAGTGGCCATCCTTCATTTCAAGAGTAATCGCATCATCCAGATCCTTGGCATCTTCTCCATCAATGGTCACGGTCATCCGATCTCTCAAATCTCTGCGCCCTTCAGTCTCTTCCGGGCTGACAGATTCCGGAACAGATAAAAGCTGTATTTTCACATCCTCCGGAAATTCCGTCGGCAGATCGAAGGCTTTCACAACCGCCAGAATATCTGTCTTCGGATCATCCGCATGGCCGAGAATCTCTGTCACAGTTCCTTCCGGATTCTTACGATCATTGCCATAATCCGTCAGTTTCACCACAACACGATGGCCATTCACCGCCCGCATGGTCTTCCCGCACGGGATAAAAATATCACTGCCAATCTTCTGGTTATCCGGGATCACAAAACCATAATTCTTATTCTTCTGAAAAATACCGGTTACTTCCGTAAAACCGCGCTCAACAATCTGAAGTACCTTTCCTTCAGCCCTCTTGGCTGCCCTTGTACCGCCCGCCGGGACAGCCGGTGCCACCAACTGGATCAGAACCGTATCCCCGTGAAAAGCACCCTTTGTCTCATCCGCCGGGATAAATACGTCATGCTCCATACCCTCAACTGTCACAAAACCAAAGCCCCTTGTACTGCCGCAGAACTTGCCTGTGAAGGTATCCGGTTCTGCCTTCTTATATCGCCCATTCTCAGTCAATGCCAGTTCTCCGCCAGCAATGAGCTGATCCAGAAATTCCTTGAATTCCTCCTTCTCACGCTTCGGCACTGAAAATACCATGCAAAGCTCTTTGAACTTCATCGGTTTGTAGTTCTTCTCTTCAATAAAATCCAGGACCATTTTTCTTCTTACATCAAAAATAACCTTGTCCATGTTTGTCACCTCCTGTTTCTATACTCGCTTTTCTATTCTTCGGCCGGATCTGTATCCGCCGCTAACATTCTCTGTGCATTCTATACATTCTATCTGCAGAAAGAACAAAAACACTCCCGAAGGAGTGTTTCTATTCATCTTGCTGTACATGTTCAGGCCGGAAGTATTACCGGCTGAATGATACTGCCTTCAGCAGTCTGACATTCTTAGTATCCCCAGCTCATGTTCATCACAAGAGATAATACAATAAAGATCGCTGCCAAAATAGCTGTTGATCTCTCAAGTAAAGCATCTTCTGTGTGCTTCTTACCATGGGTCGTGAAATATGTGTCGTTGCTTCTGCCTGTAATTCCGCCAGACAGATCCGCACCCTGACCTTTTCCTTTAAATACTAAAAATACAAGTACTAAACATACAATGATATATACCACTGTGGCTGCAATTCTGATACCGCTCATGCGTACACCTCCTGCATTCAATCTAAATCATTATAGCACAGGTTCCTACAGCATGTAAAGTATATTTTATCGTTTCACAAGAAGTGAATGACCAGTCATCTCTACCGGTTTCTCCAGCCCCATCATATCGATGAGTGTTGGCGCCAGGTCTGCCAGGCAGCCTCCCTCTTTCAGTGTGTAGGCCGGATCATAATTAATCAAAATAAATGGCACCGGATTGGTTGTATGAGCAGTGAAAGGCACCCCTGTTGTATAATCAACCAACTGTTCACAGTTGCCATGGTCTGCACAGAGAATCATCTGACCATCCACTTCTTTCAATGCCTCAACAGCACGGCCGACACATGTATCCACTGCTTCAACTGCTTTAATCGCTGCAGATTCAACACCTGTATGACCCACCATATCCGGATTAGCGAAATTGATGATGATCACGTCGTATTTATCTGATTTGATGGCTTCTACGAGTTTATCGCACACTTCATAAGCACTCATCTCAGGCTTCAGATCATAAGTTGCTACCTTTGGAGAATTCACAAGGATTCTGTCCTCTCCCGGATTTGGTGCTTCGACACCGCCGTTAAAGAAGAATGTCACATGTGCATATTTCTCTGTCTCAGCAATTCTTGCCTGCTTCAGTCCTTTAGAAGCCAGGAATTCACCAAATGTATTTTTGATTTCTACTTTGTTGAATGCCACTTCTTTATTCGGGATTGTTACATCATATTCTGTAAAACAGATATAGGTTACTTTCTTGCGTTCGCCTCTGTCAAAACCATCAAATTCATCTGCGCAGAAAGCTCTTGTGATCTCACGGGCGCGGTCCGGTCTGAAGTTGAAGAAGATAATGGAATCACCGTCATTGACTGTAGCCGTTGGCTTGCCGTCTCTCATAATGACAGTCGGTACAACAAATTCATCATAAACTTCCTTCTCATAGGATGCCTTAACCGCATCATATGGGCATTCTGCCTGTATGCCTTCACCAAAAGCGATGGCACGATAAGCTTTTTCTACACGGTCCCATCTGTTGTCACGGTCCATGGCATAGTAACGGCCCATAACAGAAGCAATCTGTCCAACACCCAGTTCCTGCATCTTCTCGTATAATTCTTTGATATAATCTGCACCTGATGCCGGCGGTGTATCACGGCCATCCAGGAAGCAGTGAACATAGACCTGCTCAAGTCCATGACGTTTTGCCAGCTCCAGCAACCCATACAGATGTGTATTATGGCTGTGGACACCACCGTCGGACAACAGACCATATAAGTGCAGTGCAGAATTGTTGGCTTTAACATTCTCAATGGCCTTTAATAAAGCCGGATTTTCAAAGAATGTACCATCCTGGATCTCTTTGGTAATTCTTGTAAGATCCTGATAAACAATACGTCCGGCGCCCATGTTCATATGTCCGACCTCAGAGTTGCCCATCTGACCTTCCGGAAGACCAACGGACAACCCGCTGGCATTGCCTTTGACAAATGGATAGGTTGCCATTAAATTATCAATGACAGGTGTCTTTGCTTCATAAACAGCATTGGCATCTTTTTTGTCATTTAAACCAAAACCATCAAGAATCATTAAAACTGTAGGTTTTTTACTCATTTTCTCTCACTTTCTTCAAAAAAGGGCGCCGAATTATTCAAGACGCGCCCCAATTGATATTGTTATTGATAAAAATTATTTGTTGTAGTTAACAATCTTGCCGAAGTCCGGTTTCAGAGATGCACCGCCTACAAGGCCGCCGTCAATATCCGGTTTTGCGAAAAGTTCAGCTGCATTGCCTGCATTCACAGAACCGCCGTACTGGATACGGATAGCTTCTGCTGTTGCTTCATCATAGATTTCACGGATACACTGACGAATTGCACCGCAAACTTCCTCAGCCTGATCTGCTGTTGCAGTTTCACCGGTTCCGATTGCCCAGATTGGCTCATAAGCAATAACTGCTGTCTTTGCCTGATCTGCTGTTACATTCTGAAATGCGATCTTGATCTGCATACGGATCCATTCGATGTAAATTCCCTGTTTGCGCTGTGTCAGAGACTCGCCGCAGCAGACAATCGGTGTAATACCGTGTTCAAAAGCCTTGAGAACCTTACGGTTGACAGTTTCATCTGTTTCAGCAAAGTATTCTCTTCTCTCAGAATGACCAAGTACAACATATTTCACACCGGCATCTGTCAGCATAGCAGGAGAAATCTCGCCTGTATAAGCACCGGATTCTTCAAAATACATATTCTCAGCACCAATATTGATGTTGCTGCCTTTAGCTGCTTCCATACATGGAATGATATCGATAGCAGGTACGCAGAAAACAACATCCACGTCATCATTTGCTACAAGTGGTTTCAGTGTTTCTACAAGAGCCACTGCCTCACTTGGTGTTTTGTTCATTTTCCAGTTGCCTGCAATAATCTTCTTACGCATGATATTACGATCCCTTCTATCTAACTAATAAATAATTGACTCATTATCCACTTAAATTATTTGTCTGTTGCTGCTGCAACGCCCGGAAGTTCTTTGCCTTCAAGGAATTCAAGAGATGCACCACCGCCTGTGGAGATATGTGTCATCTTGTCACCAAAACCAAGCTGGTTAACAGCAGCTGCTGAATCACCGCCACCGATGATCGTCACTGCATCTGTATCAGCCAGTGCCTGAGCAACTGCAACAGTACCAGCTGCAAAGTTAGGCATCTCGAATACGCCCATCGGTCCGTTCCATACAACTGTCTTCGCATCTTTGACAGCGTTGGCAAACAGTTCTCTTGTCTTCGGTCCGATATCAAGGCCCATCCAGCCGTCATCGATCTGGCCGGCATCGACTACTTTCACATTGGCATCATTAGAAAATGCATCAGCAGTTACTGTATCTACAGGAATAAGCATCTTCACGCCCTTATCAGCAGCCTTCTTGATCATATCGTTGGCATAATCAAGATAATCATCTTCACAAAGAGATGTACCGATCTTACCGCCCTGAGCCTTCATAAATGTATAAGCCATACCGCCGCCGATGATCAGAGTATCCACTTTGTCAAGCAGGTTGTTGATAACAGAAATCTTGCTGGATACCTTGGAACCGCCAAGAATAGCAACAAAAGGTCTTGCAGGGTTATTGACTGCATTGCCAAGGAAATCGATTTCCTTCTGCATCAAATAGCCAACAGCTGCTGTCTTCACATACTGAGTGACACCGACGTTGGAGCAATGTGCTCTGTGAGCTGTACCGAAAGCATCATCCACATAAACATCGCAAAGGCTTGCCAGTTCTTTGCTGAAGGCTTCCCCATTCTTTGTCTCTTCAATTCTGTAACGTGTGTTCTCAAGAAGAACAACATCGCCATCTTTCATGGCAGCTACAGCAGCTTTTGCATTTGGACCAACGACCTCAGGATCTGCAGCAAATTTTACGTCCTGACCAAGAAGTTCGCTTAAACGAACAGCAACAGGTGCCAGAGAAAGTTCAGGCTTTGCTTCGCCCTTTGGCTTACCAAGATGTGAGCAAAGGATAACTTTGCCGCCGTCAGCGATGAGTTTCTTGATTGTCGGCAGGGATGCTACCAGTCTGTTCTCATCTGTAATCTTTCCATCCTGTAAAGGAACATTAAAATCGCATCTTACTAAGACTCTCTGGCCTTTAACATTAATATCATCAACAGAAACTTTATTCAGCATATTATTATCTCCTTTTGTCTGACTATATTTAAGCGCCCTTTAAGCGCAAAAACGGGTCCGGTCCAATGAGACCGGACCCGCCAAGGATCTTATTTACTTATTCTGATTTCAAAATTAAGCCAATTCAGCAAAATATTTGATTGTTCTAACCATCTGGCTTGTGTAGGAGTTTTCATTATCATACCATGAAACAACCTGCACCTGATATAAATCATCGCCAATCGGAGAAACCATTGTCTGTGTAGAATCAAATAAAGAACCATATGTGATACCTACAATATCAGATGATACGATCTGATCTTCGTTGTAACCAAAGGAATCACTTTCAGCAGCCTTCATAGCAGCGTTGATACCGTCAACTGTTACATCACTGCCTTTAACTACAGCTGTAAGGATTGTTGTAGAACCTGTAGGAACCGGTACACGCTGAGCAGAACCGATAAGTTTGCCCTTTAATTCAGGAATAACAAGACCGATTGCTTTAGCAGCACCTGTTGAGTTAGGAACAATGTTGACAGCACCTGCTCTTGCTCTTCTTAAATCACCTTTTCTGTGTGGTCCGTCAAGAATCATCTGGTCACCTGTGTAAGCATGGATTGTAGACATGATACCACTCTGGATTGGAGCATAATCATTCAAAGCCTTTGCCATAGGTGCAAGACAGTTTGTTGTACAGGATGCAGCAGAGATAATCTTGTCATCAGCTGTAAGTGTCTTCTCGTTAACGCTATATACGATTGTAGGAAGATCATTGCCTGCTGGTGCAGAAATAACAACTTTCTTAGCACCTGCTTTGATATGTGCTTCAGCTTTTGCCTTGGATGTATAGAAACCTGTACACTCAAGAACAACATCAACATCCAGGTCACCCCATGGTAAGTTAGAAGCATCTGCTTCTTTGTAGATTGTAATCTGTTTGCCGTCAACAACGATAGATGCGTTGTCTTCGCCAACAGTTACTGTATGTCCGGCATATCTGCCCTGAGATGAATCATATTTCAAAAGATGTGCAAGCATCTTAGGATCTGTTAAATCGTTGATTGCAACTACTTCATAACCTTCTGCTGCAAACATCTGTCTGAATGCAAGACGACCAATACGACCAAATCCATTAATTGCTACTTTTACTGCCATAATAACTCCTCCTGATATTGTATATCATTTATTATTTTGCCGAAAGCTTAAAGAATTTTCTTACCACTTTCGCTCTGTCCCTATTGTATCGGATTTTAATGTTTTTTTCAAGTACAAAAAACCACTTTATTAATTTTTTAACAATCCTTATAATTTGATGCAGATTACTGCATAATTTTCATGATTTTTTCGCAAATTGAAGTTTTTTGTTTTTACATCTGTACATTATTTGCAAAAAATCCAGGATTATACACACAGTTCTATCCAGATTTGACAATCTTTTAACTCGCATCATCTAATTCCGGCGCAATTTTCTCGATAATTCCACCGCCTGCGACAAGATCTCCGTCATACAAAACAACTGCCTGGCCCGGTGTGATCGCACGCTGAGGCTCATCAAAACATACATATAAACTTCCGTCCGGCAACTGTCTGGCTATGCACGGTGCTGCTTTGTGGGCGTAACGTATCTTGGCCGTCAGGCGCACCGGTTCATCCAAAGACGCACGGGACATCAGATTCACATTAGATGCATACAATGCCCGTTGGAACAATTCATCATTCTCACCGATAATGATTTTGTTTTCTTCAGGATTAATACCGGTAACAAAAACCGGATGTCCCATGGCCAGATTCAGCCCCTTTCGCTGACCAATGGTATAAGCACCGATACCTCTGTGATGTCCCAGCACTTTGCCATTCTTGTCGACAAAATCACCTTCCGGCAGTTTTTTGCCTGTATAATCTTCAATGAACGCCTGATAATTGCCGTCTGATACAAAACAGATATCCTGGCTGTCCATCTTATTGGCCACAGACAGACCGATTTCTCCAGCTATACGACGCACTTCTGATTTATCATAAGCCCCCACCGGCATCAGGGTATGCGCCAGCTGATGCTGATTCAGATTATACAATGCATACGTCTGATCTTTTCTGTCAAATGCTGCCTTTTCAATCGCATATCTGCCATTTGGAAGATGAACGATTCTGGCATAGTGGCCCGTTGCAATATAATCGGCACCCAGAGCCAATGCCTTCTCAAGTAGTGCTTCCCATTTGACATAACGATTGCAGACAATACATGGATTCGGTGTCCGCCCTTTTTCGTACTCAGAAACAAAATTGTCAATCACTTTCTCTCTGAACACTTCCCGGAAATTCATCACATAATACGGTATACCGATTCTCTCCGCCACTCTTCTGGCATCATCCACTGCAGATAAACCGCAGCAACCGCCGTTTTCTTCGACGATTTCATCCTCCTCTTCCTGCCAGATCTGCATGGTCACTCCGATCACATCATACCCTTGCTGTTTGAGCAGCCAGGCAGCTACAGAAGAATCCACACCACCGGACATACCTACTACAACCTTTTTCGATGCCATATGCATCCTCCTTCTCATGTAACAAAAGGACTGCCGCATCATCTGTCATAACGCAGCAGTCCTCCCTTATCATTCATTAATAGTCTTCTTCCTCTTCACCTTCACTGATATCGTTCTTCGGTTTCTGGAGGCCTTCAATCTTGATGCCATTCTTTTCTGCATAATCCCAAAGGGCAGCATGAATTGCTTCTTCAGCAAGAAGAGAACAGTGTACCTTGACCGGAGGCAGACCATCAAGCGCTTCCATAACCGCTTTGTTGGTTACTTCCAACGCTTCATAAATTGTCTTGCCTTTGACAAGTTCTGTTGCCATACTGCTAGTTGCAACAGCGGCACCGCAGCCAAATGTTTTGAATTTGACATCTCTGATCACCTGGTTCTCATCAATATCAAAATATATTCTCATGATATCGCCGCACTTCGCATTGCCTACTGTGCCGACACCACTTGCATTTTCAATCTCTCCAACATTACGCGGATGCTGGAAATGATCCATAACTTTCTCGCTGTACATTATTTATTTCCTCCTGTTTTCTTGATGAAATCTTCATATAACGGTGACATGGAACGAAGACGTGCAACAATCTTCTCAATTTCATCTACAACACCGTCAATTTCTTCCTGTGTATTATCATAACCCAGTGTCAGTCTCAGAGAACCATGTGCAATCTCATGAGGCAGACCAATCGCCAGAAGGACATGGGATGGATCCAGGGAACCTGATGTACAGGCAGAACCACTGGATGCACAAATATGTGCCATATCCAGCATGATCAGCATGGATTCACCCTCAACAAACTGGAAACTGAAGTTGACATTATTCGGCAATCTGCGTGTTCTGTCACCATTCAGACGTGCATAAGGGATTCTCTTATAAATGGCATCAATCATGCGGTCTCTTAATTCGATTTCCTTCGATGTACGTTCTTCCATATCAGCCACTGCCATCTCAACTGCCTTGCCAAGACCGACAATACTCGGAACATTCTCTGTACCGGCACGACGCTTACGTTCCTGAGCACCGCCGTGAATAAATGAGCGGATCTTCACACCCTTGCGGATATAAAGGAATCCAATCCCCTTCGGTCCATTGATCTTGTGACCACTGATGCTGAGCATATCAATATGCATCTTGTCTACATCAATAGGCACCTGACAATAAGCCTGTACGGCATCTGTATGGAATAAAATACCATGCTCTTTCGCAATAGCACCAATCTCTTCAATTGGCTGAATCGTTCCGATCTCATTGTTGGCAAACATAACAGAAATCAGGATCGTATCCGGGCGGATAGCTGCTTTCAGCTGATCCAGTTTGATCACACCGTTCTCATCGACATCAATATAAGTGATCTCATATCCTCTGGATGCCAGATAATCGCATGTATGCAGAATCGCATGATGTTCAATCTTGGATGTGATGATATGCTTGCCCTTTGAAGCATATGCTTCAGCAGTCGCAACAAGTGCCCAGTTATCTGATTCACTGCCGCCGGCTGTAAAATATATATTCTCAGACGTTGTACCGATGGACTTCGCCATAATCTCACGCGCATGTGTAATAGCTGCCTTTGTTTCTGAGCCTAAACTGTAGATACTGGATGGATTGCCGTATTTCTCTGTAAAGTAAGGCAGCATGGCCTCAACGACTTCAGGTCTTGCAGCAGTTGTTGCCGCATGATCCAGATAAACTAAATGATCCATTTTGCTCATCTCCTTCAATTATTCAAAATTTATCATTGGTGACATATTTCCAAAGCGAGGGGAAAGAAAATCTCCCCGTCTCTTATATATATGCATAATCATTCTCTATGTTATATGTCCCGCATTTTTAATGAAAACTTGCCTTTTTATCTTAACATTTCATCACATATTCGTCAAGTCTTTTTCATACTATTTTGGTAGGGAAATGTACTTATTCAGAATCATTTAAATATCTCATCTAATAAAAAATATTTCCTTCTTCCAGATTCTTTCGATATTGACATGCTTTTGCATAAAGTCGATTCGGATGAATACATTTCTTTGCATCAGAACATTCCTTATATCTAGAACAGCACGCAAATCCCGCAGCCTTTGGAATATAATTATTAATGCCAAATCGCATACATTCCATCAGGCAATTAATAAACTCATCAGAATCCTTATCATATCTTTTTTTCTCGTCATTTTTTCCAAAGTACTTTGAGTATACTTCAACGATATCGGCATTTGACTTGAGGACATCTTCTTTCACTCTCGCAAGGACCGTATTCTTACTGCTGTCTCTCCTGTCTTCAACAAGGTCCGGTTCATAAACACAAATTGCGTAAGAAGATATTTTTCCATCTTTTCCAGCATTTGCCATAATAGAAAAGGAATGTTCCATCAGACCAAACTCACTTTCAAGTTTCCCGAACTTCGATAGGAGTTTTCCCTGCCACCCTTCATCTAAATCACCAACTTCAACTAATTCATCTTTATTATTGACATTCGATATTGAATAATCCTCAGAAGTTGTAACAGATAAGCCGATTTCTTTTCTTAACTCTTTTGTGTCATTCTCATTTAGCTGTATAAATCCCGTTGCCATAAAGCCTCCCACGATTCATCTGAATGTATTTATAAATTATAAAGCTACTATTCCAAAATAATACGATTCTCAAACAAGCTTCTTCTTTATGAAATCATGTTCAACAGTTCTTCTTCTGTAATTATTGGAATTCCCAAAGCCTGTGCTTTTGTCAGCTTACTTCCTGCCTTCTCACCTGCAACTAGATAATCTGTTTTCTTACTTACAGAGCCTGTACATTTACCGCCATTATTCTCAATTAAATCTGAAACTTCTTTTCGACCAAGGGTTGGTAAAGCACCCGTCACAACAATTGTTAATCCTGCCAGTTTTTCACTAGAAGTTGATCCTTTCGGCATCTTCATTGTAACACCTACAGACTCCAGTTCATCTATAACTGTACGGTTCTTGGGATTATCAAAATACTGCCTGATGCATGTAGCTGTAACCCCGCCAATATCATCAATGGCTATTAAATCTTCGTATGATGCATTCATCAATTCTTCAATTGAAGAAAAATGCTTCATAATTGACTTTGCTGTATTCTTTCCGACATTTCTTATTCCAAGTCCGGTCAACAGCTTTGTAGGATCGTTTGTTTTAGATTTCTCAATCGCTTCCAATACTCTGCCTGTTCCTTTTTCTTTGCCAAATATATTATTTCTAATCAGTTCATCCTTCAAATCATTTAATTTGTAAATATCTGCAAAGGTTTTCACATAACCATTTTTGATTAATGCATCAATAATAGAATCTCCCAGTCCTACAATATTCATCGCATCAAGTGAACAAAAATACGAAAGAGTTCTTGCCAATTGTGCTGAACATAACACATTGACACAGCGGATATCTGCCGTATCTTCTTCATTTATCAACCCACTGCCGCATACTGGGCAGCGCGTAGGCGTTTTAAAAACAACTTTTGGCGTCTTAACACATCCATTTAACTTTGGAATAATTTCTCCGCTCTTAAATAATTTATATGAGCCTCCAATGCCAATCTTCATCTCATTAATATAATCCTGATTATGAAGTGTCGCTCTTGAAACATTCGTTCCGCAAAGTCTGGCTGGTTTTTCTGTTTCTTCATCATGGAAAACGCCCGTATAAGTTATCTTTCCTGTTCGTCCTACATCTACCAGAATTTCATCCATCACGACAACACGCTCTTCTGGAGGATATTTATAAGCAATATGACCGCTGGAATATTTACTTCCTGCCGGGAAGTCGTCTCGATACTGAATCTGGTCTATTTTGACAACAGCACCATCAATATCATATTCGAGTTTATCACGCATTTCTGCAATCTCATCAATTGCCTGAATAATTTCATCCACCGTTGTGCATTTTTTATGGAATACCGTCGGAATACCATTTGCCGATAAAAAATCCATTGCATCACAATGGCTTTCCATCACTTCTTCCGGTCCTTGCTGAACATTAAATACAAACATCTTTAACCCGCGCTCTTTTGTAATTGCTGGATTCAGTTGCCTTAATGTACCTGCTGCCAGATTTCGTGGATTAGCCGCCAGTTTTTTTCCTGTCTTTTCCTGTTCATCATTATATTTTTCAAAAGCACTATGAGACATATAGACTTCTCCTCGAAGTTGCAATGCATCATATGGCAACTTTAAATATTTTTTTACATCTGGTACAACAAGTGCATTTGCTGTTACATCCTCTCCAACAAGTCCATCTCCTCTAGTTTCCGCCAAAGACAATCTTAACAAACCATTTTCATCTTTTTCATATCTCAAAGTCATTGAAAGGCCATCAATTTTTGTTTCAACAGAAAATTGGCATTCAGGATGAACAGCCTTAACCTTTTCTACCCAGGCAACGATATCCTCTTTTGTGAAAACATCTTCAATTGAAAGCATAGGCACATCATGCGTTACCTTAACACCGGCTTCCCTCTTTGCAGTTCCACCAATCTTTTGCGATGGCGAATCCGATGTGACCCATTCCGGGTGTTCTTTTTCAGCTGCTTTTAATTGAAGCATCAACTGATCATATTCATAGTCACTGATTTCTGATTCGTCCTGGTTATAATAAAGATTCATATGATAATTGATTGTTTTAATGAGCGTATTATATTCTTCTCTATTCATATATTATTTCTCCAATACCCTATCTGATTTTATATACGCTTTCTCCGCTTCGACTGATTCCTGCGATCATTTGCAATAAACTGTCTTTTCAGCTGCTCAAGTTCTTCCGCTGTTACATCCCGCCACTTTCCAACCGGCAGACTGCCAAGACGGATATTCATAATACGGACCCGCTTAAGCTTCGTTACATGGTAATCAAAATGTCGGCACATATACCGAATCTGCCGGTTCAACCCTTGTGTTAGAATAATAGAAAATGTGTAATCATCTATCCTCCGAAGCGTACACGGACGTGTCACCGTATCCAGAATCGGCACACCCTTTGACATGCCCTGGATAAATTCATCTGTTATCTTCTTATTCACCCGGACAATATACTCTTTCTCATGATACTGACTGGCCTTCAGAATATGATTGACAATTGTACCATCATTCGTCAGAAGAATCAATCCCTCCGAATCCTTGTCCAGACGTCCGATCGGGTAAATCCGCTCCGGATAATGAATATAATCTATAATATTATTCTTCTCACGGACTCTATCTGTTGTACAGACAATTCCCCTTGGTTTATTAAAAGCGATCAAAACCATCCTGTCGTTTTGTCTGACAACCTTCGATCCTACCTTAACCACCTGCCCCGGCCTCACCCGGGTACCAAGCTCAGCCTTCGTGCCATCCACTGTCACGCGTCCTGCCTCAATCAGACGATCTGCTTCTCTTCTGGAACAAAAACCCGCATCACTCAGGAAACGATTAAGACGAACATCTGATTTATCTTCATTCTCATGTAATATATCCTTTTTAAAATTACTCATTTCTATACCTCTGTTACAAAAAAAGCTTTTGCTGCAGACACCTCCAGCAAAAGCTTTTATCATTCGTTCATCTAATTAGTTCTGTGTAGCTGTACTACTGTCCGTCTGTGATTCTGTCTCACCGGCCGACTCAGTCTCTGCTGCAGATTCAGTCTCTGACTGTCCTGATTCAGTTGAAGATGTATCGCTGGTATCAGTAGATGCTGAATTCGTTACACTTGTCTTAGAGCGCACCTTCTGCATGAATTCCATCAAGCTTGAATCATTCGCACATGCACTGTCCATCTTGGTATTCACTGTAGAAATAAGATCCATGACATCCTGATCCTGGTAAAGCTGATTGATGTAATTCTGAGTGGCCTCATCATACTGAAAAGAACCTGTGGCAGCATTATAATCACCGCGATAAATATACAATGTTCCGTCATCCGCTGACTTCACATAAAATACGGAAAGATTCGGTGCCAGTGTCTTAATATCTGCCAACTTCAACTCATCATATACAAAAACAACATATTCTCCGGAATTCAGACCGCGTTTGGTATAATACTGCGTATTCTGGTAATCCTCAATAATCTGTGAAGTTGCTGTCAATACATCTGCATTGATCTCCTGATCAGAATTATAAACCTTCTTCAGAAGATCTGTGTCACTCTCTTTAAATGCCTTACGGTAATTGGCAATCAGTTCATTCACTGCAGGATACTGATTCTCCTGAAGGGCATTGGTATTCTCATCGACACTGATGGTTGATTCTGCAGTCAAGCTGCCGGAATTGGCGGCCGTCCCTTTATTCTCCTTGCTTCCAAGGTTCACCACCAGACCTGCAATGGCAGCAACAACGACAACAACCGACAATATAATAATCAATATACTGTTTCGATTCATAGCTATATTCTCCTCACCGGCAGAATTGTTTCTTCTGCTCTCTCTATCTCCTAATGGACTTTTCATTCCTCTCTATTCCTCCATACAATTACTCATCATAACGATGCTTTCATTCCTGAACATTCATCTGCAGCACTGCAGAATCATTCTGCGAATTCTGTTAAAAAAATACACCTGAAGGGAATCGAACCCTCGCACACGGCTCCGGAAACCGTTGCTCTATCCACTGAGCTACAGATGCAATTGTTATTGTACAATATTTTTTAACAGAATGCAATGGATAAATCACTTTTTCTTGTGTTATTTTTCTACGTCAGAAATCAGATTCTGTTCTTTAAGGCTCGAACAACCGTCTCGAGTATCTTAATCCTTGCATAATACTTGGAATCAGCCTCAACAATCGTCCACGGTGCATAGGTAGTAGAAGTTCTCAAGATCATCTCATCGACAGCCTTGACATACGCATCCCACTTCTCACGGTTGCGCCAGTCCTCATCCGTAATCTTCCACTGTTTCTCAGGATCCTCCATTCTCTCATTAAAACGTCGTTCCTGTTCATCCTTATCAATCTGAAGCCAGAATTTCAGAACGATCACCCCGTGGTCTGTCAAATTCTGCTCCATCTGGTTGATCTCTCTGTATGCACGGCGCCATTCTGCCTGGCTACAGAAGCCTTCAATACGCTCCACCATCACACGTCCATACCATGTCCGATCAAAAATCGTCATATGACCATCCTTCGGCATGGCTCGCCAGAAGCGCCACAGATAATGATGGGCCTTTTCTATATCATTCGGTGCCGCCGTCGGAACCACCTCGTATCCGCGCGGATCCAGAGGCTCTGTCAAACGCTTGATCGCACCGCCCTTTCCTGCCGCATCCCAGCCTTCCAAAGCCACAACAACAGGAATCCGCTTCAGATACATCTCATTCTGCAGACGGGTCAATTCTTTCTGCAGAACAGATAAACGCTTCTTGTAATCTTCCTTTGTCATTGTCAGACTGACATCCACACCGTCAAGAACCGTTGTACGCATTGTCTCTTCCGTACCCGGCAATTCTTCCTGCGCCCTCTCTGCCAAATGACTGCGGCTCTCTTTTGCATTCTCTTCATTCAAACGTTCTTCTATCATCCCGGCAACAATTGTCATGACTTTCACTGCTGCATATTCCCTGTCTGTTGCCTCAATGACATGCCATGGTGCCCATGACATATCGGTCTGTTCCAGCATATGATCATACATCGGCAGATACGCCTTGTACTGCTTAAAATGCTTCCAGTCCGCTTTGGTCACACGCCACTTCGTCTCAGATGAACGTTCCAGCTTCTTCAGACGCTTCTCCTGTTCATCGGCAGAAATATGCAGGAAAAATTTGATGATCAATGTTCCGTCAGCCGACAGCTGTTCCTCGAATGAAAGAATCTGATGATACGCTGCATCCAGGCGCTTCTGATCCATTGGCGCATCCATCTGTTCTGTGATCACGCGCCGATACCAGCTTCGGTCAAAAATATGCATGCGCCCCTTCGCCGGTGTCTTCGTCCAGAAACGCCACAAAAACGGATGCATATGCTCTTCTTCATTTTCTGCCTGAATGGTAAATACCTTAAATCCACGCGGATCCAGCGGCTGTATCAGGCGACTGATCATCGTTCCCTTACCGGATGCGCCCCATCCTTCAAAAATAACCATCACCGGCAAACCCTTAGCCCGCGCTTCTCGCTGAAGCGCAGCAAACTTCGGCGCCAGTTTATCCATCATTTCTTTGTATTCTTTTTTGGTAAGATTTTTATTTAAATCGACTTCTCTCAGCATTTCATTCTCCTCTGCAAATAAAACAAAAGGAGATGCCGTAAAATGACATACCCGGAAAAGGTACTGCGACCTCTCCGTATTTTACAACATCCCCTCTTTTGTGCTCCGTCCGCAGGACAGATAGATCAATAATACTTTTTTCTTCCCCAGAGATTGCTCTTCTTGAATTCTATATATTCACTGTAAGCCTTCTCAAGGATCTGCCTCTCATTCGTAAATTTCAGTAAATGATAAGCTTCGTGATACTTATAATACCCCGAATCCACGAAATACTCTTCACGCTGTGGTTTGCTGAAATAGCTGTCAGACATCATCAAATACCAGTGGACTTCCTTCATCACCACATCCTGGGATGTATTGAAGCTGTACTGGCTCTTGCCTACATATTTCACAATAGATGCGTCTACACCCGTTTCTTCTTTCACTTCTCTGAGTGCCGTTTCCTTAAATTCTTCGCCTGCCTCAACAGTACCTTTCGGTAACACCCATCCTTCATATTTATTTCTGTAATTCTTATACAGCAGAAGGATTTTACCTCTGAATATAACCACACCGCCACAGCTCGTTGCCTTTGTCATCGCAATTCCTCCCTGCTCATTGGTGTGTCAATCAAGTATTCTATCTATTAGTATACAATGCTTTGAGGTATTTTACAATAATATCACAGGAATTTAACCTGTTGTTTGTAAAGGAATACCTGTCCATTTAATTATTCAGATAAGCATCCAGTATCTCTCCGGCAATAGGAACCGCTTCGCTGCTGGCTGTTCCGGCATCTTCCACCAATACGCAGATGGCAATCTTCGGATCATCCGCCGGTGCAAAACCGACAAACCAGGCATTGTTGCCTCTTCCGACAACTTCCGCTGTTCCTGTCTTTCCGGCAACAGAGTAATTCTTGCCGGAAAGTTTGTAACCGGTACCCTCTTCAACAACCGCCTTCATCATCTTGGTCAGCTGTGAAGATTCTGAAGCTGACATCAGCGTTCCATAGTTCTCTGATTCATATTGTTCAATCACAGAACCTTCCGTGCTCTGAACAGAATCAATCACATACGGCTTCATCAATGTTCCGCCGTTGGCAATGGCACTGACGAGCATAGCTGCATGGATCGGAGAAATAACTGTATTGCCCTGGCCAATAGCCGTTGCACCAATCTGCCACTGGCTGTCTGTGTTAGACAGACTGAACTGGCTTTTAGCCGTCGTAAACTTCGTTGGCAGTGTCTGATTAAACAGCAGCGAATTGGCCACTTCATTCATTTTATCTACACTGATGGATAGCCCCAGATTAGCAAATGATGCATTACAGGATTCTGCAAAAGATTCAAGCAGATCCACCTGTCCATGCTCTTCACCGTCATAACACTTAATATAGCTGTCACCGCTGTCAGACTGCAGTGAAATCGAACCATCACAGTAATAGCTGTAATTATCCGGGTCACCGCCGCTGCGAAGATATGCCAATGACGTCACCATCTTGAATATAGACCCCGGTACAAAAAGTCCCTGCGTTGACTGATTCAGAAGAACTTTGCTGTTCTCATCACTAATAATGTCCTGATAATTATCAACCAGTGAATTCGGGTCGTAGTCCGGTTTTGAAATCATCGCCAGTACCTTACCTGTGGATGGTTCTATTGCCACTACAGCGCCCTCCCTGTCTCCCAGAGCATCATGAGCCACCTGCTGCAGATTGGCATTTAATGTTGTCACCACATTATCCGCCGGATTCTTCTGACCTCTGATCTCATTAATAATCTTCTCCACTGGCTGGATATCTGACGTAATCAGATTGTAATCGGCTGTCAGCTCCACACCGGACTTGTTCACATCACTTGTTCCCACCACATGGGCAAATGTACATCCATACGGATAATAACGGTAATAATTGCCATTATCATCCCTGATGGATTCTGCCAGAACTTCTCCGTCCGCTGAAAGAATCTCTCCTCTGACAACACTGTCCGCCATCTTGGCCAGACGGCTGTTATGTGGATTATTAATAACTTCCTTGCTTGTCACGCCGTCAAAATAAATAAAGTAACCGATCATTCCGAAGAAAAGCAGCATCATCACATACGTAATACGCATGATCTCTTTGTTCGTGCGTTTCTTTTCACTGAGTTCACGGCGCAGTTCTATATCATCAATATCCGTCTCTTCATCTTTTCTTCTGCGGCGTTTTTTCTTTTTGGTATTTGTCTTTTTCACAGGAACCTCGTCTGCAACAGCCTTAGCGGCCTGTTTATTCTGTCTTTTTCCCTGCGGCTGTTCATCTGATTTCTTTGTTTCACACTGCTGTTTCTGAGCAGTACACTGTTTCTCCAGCGCACGCTGCTTCCTGCGTCTGTCTCTCTCAGCCGCTTCCTGTTCATTGACCTTGCGGTAGTGTTCGATATCCTTCTCATCAAAATCAAAATGATCCACATCATCCACACCCGGCACATAGTCCATCATTCCATCATCCGAAAGCAGATCAAAGTTATCCGATGGATCTTTCCTGACATTGACAACAGTATCATCCAAACTGGCCTTCTTATACACGCGTCTGGTCATTCCACTGTCGTTGTTCTGATTCTCGTCGTTTTTCTTCAATCTCTTTCACCTCCTTCTGTTTCAACAGATAAAGTCCCTGAATCACTGCAAATACAATGATTGTGGAAAGAATGGAACTTCCGCCGTAACTGATCAGTGGCAATGTAACACCGGTATGCGGAATAAACTTGATAACACCACCGATACACAGGAACAGCTGAAAACCATATGCAATGCTCAGGCCAATTGCCAGAAGCTTATAGAAATTATTGGTCAAACGCAGCGAAATATTAATGAACATAATAAAACAGCTCATAAATACCAAAATAAGACAGATGGCAAAAAAACCACCCAGTTCCTCAGCGATCACCGCAAAAATAAAGTCACTTTCCCTTACAGGAATATCCTTTGGCATTCCCTGATACAGACCCATGCCAAACCATCCGCCTGTTCCGATGGCAAACAGTGACTGAGCGATCTGATATCCAGCATCGTTATAATTGCCCCAAGGATCCTTCCAGGCAACAACTCTTCGTTTGACATGGTCAAACAGATGATAAGCAACAACAGAAGCACCGGCTCCTGCCGCAAGGCCCATAAGCGGCCACATGGCTCTACGTGTTGCCACGTAAAGCATCACAATATACGTAACAAAGAAAATAACTGCCGCACCAAGGTCTTTCTCAACAACAAGCATCAGCACATGCACTCCCGCCAGAGCGGAGGTGAGCATAATCTGCTTCAGACTGGTGTTTTTATACAGCATAGCTGCTACAAAAAACACAAAAATAATCTTTGCTAATTCTGATGGCTGAAAACCAATACCCGCAATGCTGATCCAGTTGGTCGCACCATAAACCTTTGTACCAAAAATAAATACGGAACCAACAACTCCGAGACCGATAATGCCGTAAACAATACCGAGCCTGCTCAAAAAACCGACTTTCTCCACAATCACCGGCACTGTCAGACTGAAGGCAACAGATGCAACAGCAATTAAAAATTGCTTCACTGCAAGTGTCATGTCCAGTCTTGTCAGCATTACAAAACCGATCATCATCAGAAAAAACATATTGTTGATCAAAAGCTTTGACGCATTCCTGTAAATATTGTTGTACATAAACAACGCAACAATAAAGAAACACAGCTGTGCGCCGTAAAAGACAAGTACATACATGGATTTCTCATTCAGAAAAATAATCGTATAAAGCATGAGATGAATCCAGAGCATCAGAAAATTCTGGCTTCTGTAAATCCTTCGCTTTTTCTTTTCTTTTTTGACACTGAAAACCGTAAAACAGCGAATCGTATAAATCGCCATGATCAATGCAACCATGTACTTAAATAACTGCGTAATAACATTAACCATCCTGTCCCTATTCTACTCCTCTTTTATAATGTCCTTTCGTGAAATCTCCGGCAGCTGTCACCCGTTCTCCCTGAAGGGCACGGATGCATGCTTCTGCCATTGCTCTGACAGTATCGCCTGTCTCATTGACAAATTGAAGGCGTACACCGCCAATACCACTTTCCGTTGCCTCATCCAATACATCCATTAAGTATAACGGCACTGAATTGTAAATAAGATTATAGCAGAAAGCGCAGACATTATGCACCAGAAACTTCTTGTGTCTGCGATCTTCCAGTTCATAATACCCGGGTTCTTTGGTGCATTTGCCGGTTGTCTTCATAAGGCATTGTGCCGACACCATAAGCGGCTGATATCCGTAGACGATCATCTCGCTGTTCACCGCAGATCGAAGTCCTGCAATCTCCCTTCGATTCAGTTCCACAGGTAAGGTCATCTGATCCATCATCTGCTCATATACACGGCCGGCTCTGTCATTCATACAATACATATTATAATCCGATATACACGGTTGGTCAAATCCTGCCTTTCTCAGCATCAGCAGCGTCTCCATATTTCTCACCAGGAAGCCGTCTGTCGTTGACTTCAGCTTCTGAATTTTAGACAGACACTGCTTCTTTGTATCATTTCTTAAAATATAAGGCATTGCCAGATAGAATTCTTTGCCCGCACCATGTGTCATAGCAGCTGCTTCAACTGCAAGATTGTCATTGCCTTCGTAATTAAAATAAATGCGGCTGATACCATCCACCTTTGATGCTGCAAGCACCTGTGCTCTTGAAGATGCCAGAACACTGATGGATACAGGTCTCTTTTCTCGCTTTCTGCTATCATTCGACGACTGTAAAATCGACGGCTGCTGTCTTCTGAATGGTGTCAGTACGGCTCTTTCCACAGTATCAAGCGCCTCACGCCTAAACTGGTTCAATTCCTGGACCGTCATATAGCAGTCCTCTTCAAGGAAAATCTCCAGCTGATCGAATTCAAAAGGTGTCCCCCCCGTCTTCATCAGGCGCCTGCGAATCTCCTCTTCTGTAAGCGGCCGCTTCTGGGCTGGCTGGACAATCGCTCCCTCACTGCAGACATGCATATCTCTATAATATACATCTATTCTAGCAGGTAAATCTTTCGAAATACTTACATATCCATAAAGCTTCTCTTTCAGGTCACTGTTTTTGACATACTGCTCGGTAACCGACTGGATCAGCGATTGATTTCGTGTTCTCATAACGGAACATGTCTGCTTAAATGGTTTGCCTGTATACTTCACCTTCAGCTGTCCACCCACCGAAACAGCTTTGTCCAGTTTGACTGACTGTCCATCCGGCAATTCCAGAACATCACCCGCTCCCAGGGCCTTCATAGGCTGTATCTCCATTTCACCCCTGCGGTTTATTCTTCCTTGTCCGATATTCAAGCCCGAATGGTTCGGACGTTTAACCGACATCATCTCCTGCCCATTGTGCCTGTAAAAATAGCCGTCCGTGAAACCGCCTCTGTTATACAGATCCATTAACTGCTCCAGATCTGCCTGATCCACATGATAATGTTCACGCCCACCTGTCAGATATAGGTCTGTATACTTGCGATATAAATAAGCTGTCAGTGCTGCGTATTCCGGCTTTTTCATGCGGCCTTCTATCTTCAGAGAATCCACACCTGCATCAATCAGATCCGGCAGCAGCTGCAGGCTGCACAAATCCTTCGGACTGAGAAGATAGCCGCTCTTCTCCCTGCTGTCCGAACGAAAGGTCCATGGAAGGCGGCATGGCTGTGCACATCTGCCGCGATTACCGCTTCTTCCTCCGATCATACTGCTCATCAGGCACTGTCCCGAATAGCAGTAACAAAGTGCTCCATGCACAAATGTCTCAATCTCCACCCCTGTCTGCTGTTTCATATCCGCAATTTCTGATAAATCCAGCTCACGGGGTGTAACAATTCTTGATGCACCATGATCTCTGAGCCATTTGCCGTAATCCGTTCCGCAGACTGTCATCTGTGTACTGGCATGTATCGCCATATCCGGAAAAAGTGTATGAATCATTTCCATAACGCCCAAATCCTGTACAATGACCGCGTCCAGTCCCTGTTCATAAAAAGGCCGGATATAATCTTCCAGCTGCCCTTCTATTTCTGTGTTTTTCAAAAGTGTATTCACCGTCATATAAAGCTTCCGCCCATGAAGATGCGCATAGTCAATCGCTGACAGCATCTGCCCTGCATCCGCATTATCTGCATAGGCTCTTGCGCCGAACATCGGTCCGCCCATATACACAGCATCCGCGCCTGCCTTATAGGCCGCCTTCATCGTATCAAAAGAGCCTGCCGGTGCCAGTACCTCTATTTCTCTCATTCTCTATCTCCTGTCCTGCCGTGAAAAAAGAAAGGGCGCCGCAACTTATCACTACTGAATCCGTACAGCAACCCTTTTTACATCGTCAAGAAAGCCGATTAATCATTCTGGCGTTCGGCCTTCGCCTCAAGCTTTACAATCTGTTTCTGAAGTTCATTAATCTCGTCTTTCAGCTGATCAATCTTCTTCGTGGATTCATCCAACTGAATCTGTGCTGAGATCAATTCGTGCTTTAGATCATACTCAGCCTTATCCTTATCTTCCAGATCTGCTTCAAGCTCGCTGATTCGTTTTCTTGCTTTATAATAATCATCTGCCATGTTCAGCTCCAGCAAAGTCTTCTGCATATCGCTGCCCATCCGCTTATACCCCGGCATCTGATTAAGCTCTGTCATCTTATTGTTGATATATAATGCAATCTTCTGAAGATATTCCTCGCTCTCATAGCCGCTCAGTGTATAGACCTTTCCACCGAGCAAAACCTGAACATCTGTCTTTGATGCCATTCCATATCCTCCTTTTATCTTCAGTCCTTACAAGGTTCATTGTCACCCAATCCCGTCTGTTACCATTATAAACGAATTAACCGGAATTACAAGTCTTAATTCAAGTCCTTCAAGCAGGCATTGTCTCCTGTTATGACGCATCAGCCGGAATTCCGCAGTGAGCTCTGGCAAGTTCTGTTACAACTCTTCCCCGCGGTGTTCTCTGTATAAATCCATTCTTGATCAGATATGGTTCATACACCTCTTCCAATGTTCCGGAATCCTCTCCAAGAGCTGCCGCCAGTGTATCAAGACCAACCGGTCCGCCTCTGAACTTATTCATCATGGTGAGTAAAATGTTTCTATCTGACTGATCCAGACCATACTTATCCACATCCAGAAGATCCAGTGCTTCATTGGCAACCTGCAGCGTGATCACACCATCGTGACAAACCTGGGCATAATCGCGTACACGCTTTAGCAGCCGATTGGCCAGACGCGGGGTTCCTCTGGAACGTCTGGCAAGCTCCTCTGCTCCCCGCTCATCGATCTTCACATGTAAAACTTCTGCTGACCGCCTGATAATCGTCATTAAATCCTGGGTTGAATAAAATTCCAGACGACTGACAACACCAAAACGATCTCTGAGTGGCGCCGTCAACAGTCCGGCTCTTGTCGTTGCCCCCACCAGTGTAAACTTCGGAAGATCCAGACGGATGGATCTTGCAGCTGCGCCTTTGCCAATCACAATATCAATTGCAAAATCTTCCATCGCCGGATAAAGGACCTCTTCTACCTGTCTGTTCAAGCGATGAATTTCATCAATGAAGAGAACATCCCCCTCCGACAGATTATTCAATATAGCAGCAACCTCACCCGGTTTCTCAATGGCCGGTCCCGATGTCACTTTCATCTTCACGCCCATTTCATTGGCAATAATTCCCGCCAACGTCGTCTTTCCTAATCCCGGAGGTCCATAGAACAGGACATGATCAAGTGGTTCTTCTCTCTGTCTGGCTGCCTCAATATAAATAGAAAGTGTTTCCTTCACTTTCTGCTGTCCGATATAATCCTTCAGAAGCTGAGGCCTGAGATGATTCTCGATCTTGACATCTTCCTCTGCAAACTCGGTTGTAATAATTCGTTTTGCCATTGTCTCTCACCTAAAATATCATAATTTTCTTCAAAGCCTGTTTCAAAAGCGTCTCACTGTCCATCTCATCTGCCCCTGAAACAGCACGCACCGCACGAACAGCCTCCGTATTACCATAACCCAGTGCTGTCAATGCCATAATGACTTCATCCCGAACATTCGCAGCCGCATCGCCAGGGTCCGAAAGACTCATCTCTGCATCGCCATGACCTTCGATCATGGATTCAAGATTCAGCTTGTCCTTCAATTCAATAATCATTCGCTTCGCCGTCTTCGGTCCGATCCCCGGAGCCTTGGCAATTGCCTTGGCATCTTCCGCTAATATTGCAAAACGGAGCTCGTCAGCTGTCATCGCTGACAAAATTGCCAATGCCGCTTTCGGTCCGACACCATTGACAGTGATCAGCAGCTTGAAGATCTTCAGATCATCTTGCGTCAAAAAGCCAAATAATCCCAATGCATCTTCTCTCACATAAGTATACGTATATATCTTAACAACATTCCCTGGATCCGGCAGTACCTGAGCTACCGACACGGGTATCTGTATTTCATAGCCAATACCATGACAGGCAACAACAATCGTATCCTGGCCGGCATCACATAATTCTCCCTGAATAAACGCTATCACTCATTTCACCTCTTCGAAAATCATCATACCACAAAACAACTGTTCAGTCCAGTCCAAACACAAAACAACTGTTCAGTCGATAAAGGCTGTTCAACTATGTCTCTTTATGATAAGATAGCGTCAGGAGGATCTATTATGCTTACATTTGATACATTTTATCCATCAGACATACATATTACTGATCAGACGCTGCTTCTGAACATCGAGACAACCGGTCTTTCCCCCAGGAACGCTTTTGTGTTTATGATCGGACTGGGATGGCAGGAAGAAAAAGGATGGCATTTTCAATGCCTGCTGGCCGAAAAGAAAATGGATGAGCGTGAACTGATGCAGTCTTTCCAACAGATACTTGAGAATTTCAGCCAGGTACTCACCTATGGCGGTCACAGTTTTACTTACCGCTTTCTCAACAACCGCTGGCGCAATTACAGCGACGCCGACTGTTTTTCCAGCGAAGATACTGCTGATCTGACACTCTTTCAAAGCGTCCGACAGCTGGATATTCAAAAAGATATCTCTCCTTTCAGGCATCTGCTTTCTCTGGAAAACACCCGAAAAGCCACCGCTGAAGCCTTTATTCGCTATACCCGTCCTGAGCATCTTGACCCTGAAGCATTGGTTAAATGCTATACATCATGGGAGCTTTCCAAAGAAGATACGCTGCTTTTACAGCTGAAGTCCCATCATGAAGCGGATATGATCGGACTACTCCACCTCCATTCACTCTCTGCCTATACACAATTTTTCAGAGGAAGGTTCGCCAAAGTACATCTTTGCAGGTTAGAAGAGAATTTCTGTCACCTTGCTCTCATATTAGAGACACCGGTCCCCCAAAGGGTCCAACTGGCGAACGCTCTGCTTTCTCTCTCTTTAGAGAAAGATACGGCACATCTTGTCATTCCGGTTTTATCCGGTGAATTGAAATATTTTCTCCCAGGCCCCGTCAAAGACTATTATTATCTTCCCAAAGAAGACCGTGCCATCCATCGCTCTATTGCCTGTTACGTCGATAAAGCATACCGTCAAAAAGCAACCGCAGCCACCTGTTACATCCGCCAGGAGGGGATTTTCCTCCCATCTTTTGACACTTCACTGCAGCCTACTTTCAAGAAAAGCTTCGATGACAAGCAGCTGTATATCCTGTGTGATACAGAAAAATTGACATCTGACCCGGCATTTCTCAGGTCTTATATATCCTCTCTCATCAAAGAAGTTGCTTCTGTGTAACACCGTTTTTCCGTATGATTTAAAAAGCAAAAATAAAAGGGCTCTGTGCCCTTTTATTTTTGCTTCGATTCTGCATCTTTTTTATTTTTGCCGAGGATGGAGTGAAAATCCAGCTTATTTCTGGCATCATTGACCATCTGATCAATTTCTGCTTCAGCCTCCTTATCCACATTGACCGTGGAATTCATTTCATACTTTCTCTTCTCAATCTGATTCAGAAAATTCCTTCTGCTGTTTTTAGACATCGTGCGATCAAGAAAAGTATCACGACTGACTGCATAAATCCACGGATGTGTCTGACAAATCTTCTCCTTTGCCTGGTGTCCGGCCTCTGATTGCTTCGCATCCAATACAATGGTATGGCACTTAAAATCCCGGTCATAAATATACAGTGTATATTCTGAAGGCTTTGCAACAGTTCCATAAACAGGCTCTTCAAAACAGGCAATAACATTCTCCAGCCGTATCACCTTACACATATTAAAAATATGCTTGGAAAAGAGTAGCATAAACTGATCCGTTACAATCAGATTGCCTGCACTGACCACTGACTTGTCCTGCATATCTTTCTTCAACAGATCATAACTTCGCTGACTTCGTCCAAAAACGAATCTTTCAAAATGAAAAGCCTGATAAATCAGCACAGTTCCCAACGCAACCATCAATGCGCAGATCAGCAGTCCTAATATATATGCAAGTCTGCTGTTGGCATCATAACTGTTCATGACTTCCTGCAAAATAGAGACGACAATCCCTGCCGAAATCAACAGCAGTGAGCATCCCATCATCAAGCGTAATACAAAGCATTTTAACTTTATCGCATAGTAAGGCTGCATATAAAACCTCCTTTTGAAAAAAGAGGCCTTACCTGCCAACAGCAGGCAAAGCCTCTCCTGAAATCATAAATGATAATTTATTCTTCAGTTTCTTCCTTTGCATCAAGTGCTTTCATGCTCAGGCTGATCTTCTGAGATTCTTCATTGAAATCTACAACCTTTGCTGTGATTGTCTGACCATATGAAAGAACATCAGATGGTTTGTCAACATGATCTCTGGAAATCTGAGATACATGAAGAAGTGCATCTACGCCTGGTTCAAGTTCAACGAATGCACCAAAGTCTGTCATTCTTGCAACTTTACCTTCAACAACATTGCCTACCGCATACTTATCAGCAGCTGTAAGCCATGGATTTGTTTCAGGGAATTTCAGGCTTAATGCAATCTTTTCGCCCTGAATATCTTTGATCAGGACTTTAAGTGTATCACCGACTTTAAGAACCTTCTTTGGATTCTCAACTCTGCCCCATGACATTTCAGAAATGTGAAGCAGACCATCTGCACCGCCAAGATCGATGAATGCGCCAAAATCTGTTACATTCTTTACACGGCCTTCAACTGTATCACCGATATTGATCTTTTCGAATAATTCTTTCTGTTTCTGAGCTTTCTCAGCAAGGATCAGCTGCTTTCTGTCACCGATGATTCTTCTCTTGCGTGGATTAAACTCTGTGATTACAAAAGAGATCTCCTGATCCTGGTACTTGGACAGGTTCTTCTCATAAGTATCGGAAACAAGGCTTGCAGGAATAAATACTCTTGCTTCTTCTACAACAACGCTTAAGCCACCGTCAAGAACGTTAGCAACTTTTGCTGTAAGGACTTCCTTGTTGTTATAAGCTTCTTCAATTCTCTTGTTGCCTCTTTCAGCCAGCAGTCTCTTATATGTTAAGAGAACCTGACCTTCGCCATCATTTACTTTCAGAACTTTAGCCTGCATTGTATCGCCAACATTGACAACTGTTCTAAGGTCGAGATTAGATGTATTGGAATACTCATTTCTCGTGATGATTCCGTCTGCCTTGTAGCCTATATTAAGAATGATCTCGTCTTCTTTGACATCGATGACGGTACCTTCAACGACTTCTCCTGTTCTGATAGTTTTTAATGATGCTTCCAGCATCTGTTCAAAACTCTGTTCATTACCCATTTCTGACATATTGGTGTGAACCTCCTCGATAATATTATTTGGGGTCGATGCCCCTGCTGTAATACCTACATTACCTATAGATTCAAATGTCTTCAAATCCAAGTCAACAAGTGTCTGTATATAGTAAGTATTTTTACATTCGTTTTTGCAAATATCATATAATTTCTGCGTATTGGAACTCTGTCTTCCGCCAATGACAATCATTGCATCAACGCGTCCGGCTATCTCCCGGGCTTCTGACTGGCGTTCCTCAGTCGCATTGCATATAGTATTTAGACATCTTATATCATAACCCTTTTTTGAAATAATTTCAACTAATAATTGAAATTTATTGTAATTAAATGTCGTTTGTGATACAAGACACAATTTTTTGTCCGGATCAGTCTTAAAATTCCGGGCTTCTTCCTCAGATTCGATAATCACCGGCGGTTCCTTGCACCACCCGCTGATTGCCTGCACCTCCGGATGATCCGCACTGCCTATAATAATAATGCCATATCCCTGTTCGCTGTATTCCTCGACAATGTGATGGATTTTCTTAACAAAAGGACATGTGGCATCCACAATATCAAATCCCATCTGTTTCAGAAGATCAATCTCCTCTTTGGATACTCCGTGTGACCGAATGATCATCGTCCCGCCTGCAAGGGCAGCTGCTTCTTCGATGGAATGAACCACCTTTATCCCTTTGGCCTCAAGGTCCTCAACAACCGTTTCATTATGTATGATCGGGCCATACGTGTAGACCTTGTCCCTGCCGGCAATGCCATAAGCCATATCAACCGCCCGACGGACACCGAAACAAAATCCTGCTGTCTTTGCCAATATAACATTCTTCATTCTATTCACCTTCTAAATGCGGTCAAGAATCAGCTGTCTAAGGCAATTAACGACTTCATCAATATTCATCTGTGATGTATCCACTCTGACCGCATCCTCTGCCTGTTTAAGCGGTGCGATTACCCGGTTCATATCACGTTCATCACGCTCAATGACCTCACGTTCAACATTCTCCAAGGTACAATCGATTCCCTTCGCTGTAAATTCTTCATATCGTCGCAGGGCACGCACATGCGCATCCGCCGTCAGGAAAATCTTCACATCCGCATTCGGTAAAACATGCGTTCCGATATCTCTGCCATCCATAATGACATTTGATGCAGCTGCCAGAGAACGCTGCAGAGAAAGCAGTTTAGCCCGCACTTCAGGTATTGCCGAAATCTTGCTGGACATCTCACTGACTGCCTCCGTACGGATAAAATCATTAACATTCCTTCCATTCAGAATAACCTGCTGTTCACCATCGCTGTATCGGATATCGATTGTGATTGCATCACAGGCACTTCTGACAGCATCCATATGCTGAATGTCCGTCTTCTGCTCTATCATATATAATGCCATGGCTCGATACATCGCACCAGTATCCACATAAATATAGTCCAGCTCCTTGGCAAGCTTTTTGGCGATTGTGCTCTTTCCTGCACCAGCTGGTCCATCTATCGCTACATTTATACTCATTATTCTCATTCCTTTACTCTGTGATTGCTTCTGCCGCAGACCTGCCCGCCAGATAAGCCGTTGACCAGGCAATCTGAAGATTATAACCGCCGGTAACTGCATCCAGATCCAGGATCTCACCGGCAAAATACAGCCCCTTCACAAGCTTCGATGCCATCGTACTCGGGTCCACCTCTTTAACACGGATGCCTCCCTGGGTAATGATTGCCTCATTAAAACCGCGCACACCTGTCACCGTCATAGTCAGATGACGCATTGTATGAATCAATTTCTGGCGCTGCTGTTTCGTCACATCATGCACGATCATGTAAGGATCAATCCCCGAAAGTCTGATAATCACAGGTATCAGACTGGACGGTAAAAGTTCTGACAATGCATTTCTGATCTGCTTATTCATGTTCTTATCAAAATCCCTAAGCAGCCGTGCATCCAACTGTTCTTCGGTCAATGAAGGTTTCATATCAATCTCAGCCGTAACAGTGCCTTTCTTCAGATAAGGGGCTATCCGGGTACTGCCGCTTAATACAACCGGTCCGGTAATGCCAAAATGTGTAAACATCATCTCTCCGAATTCCCGGTAAAATTCTTTCTTCCCGCATCGAAGGGAAAAACTGATATTTTTCAAAGACAGTCCCTGAAGTTCTGTACACCATGCATCATCCACAACCATCGGTACAAGTGAAGGCACCCTTGGCGTCACATGATGACCCGCATGCTCAGCCATCCGATAACCGTCTCCGGTAGAACCTGTTGAAGGATAAGAGACACCGCCGGCAGCCAGGATCACCACATCTGCTTCAACCTTCTCTCCGCCGGACAAGAAAATCCCTCTTATCTCATTGTCTTCAATCCACAAATCACAGACTTGCTGTTTCAAATGGACCTGCACATGCCTGTCCTTCAAAACACGTTCCAGTGTACGGATCACATCAGAGGATTTATCTGAAACCGGAAATACTCTCTGGCCTCTTTCTGTCTTCAATTCCAGTCCCTGTTCAGTCAGGAACTGCATCATATCCTGATTGCTGAATGTATAAAATGCAGAATATAAAAATCGTGCATTTGTCACGACATGACTCAGCAATTCCTCCACATCATCGCATCCGTTTGTAATATTGCATCGACCCTTACCGGTAATAAAGAGTTTCTTCCCAAGTTTCTCATTATGTTCATATATATGAACTTCCGTATGTTCATTTGCTGCCGAAACAGCCGCAAACATACCGGCGGCTCCACCGCCGACAATTATTATTTTCTTCATAAAAAGACTCCATCCGAATCATTAATCAATGCGTTCATATTCGTTCATCGTATTCCATATTGATTCCATAGACAACATTGTATCCGTTACGGAATCCTTATACCGCATACTCAGTGCTGCCAGCAATGCATTGACAACACTGAGCGGTGCAACAAGCGAATCCACAAAGGAAACCATATCACTGCCTGCATAAATCGAACAATCTGCATATTTAGCCAATGGTGACTGTTCGCCGTCTGTAATAGCGATGATCTTCGCCTTACGGTTCTTGGCGAATGAAACGGTCTGTATTGTCTTCACTGAATAACGTGGAAAACTGATTGCAAGAATCACATCCTGCTCTCCAATACGATGAATCTCCTCAATTGATTCTGTCACACTGTCTGAACGTATTAATCGAACATCATCAAAGATATAGCTCAGATAATAGTTTAAAAATGAAGCAAGCGTACTGCAGCTTCTCCCGCCGATCACATAAATCTTCCTGGCATCCCCAATCAGATCAACCGCCCTGTAAAATGCATCCCGGTCAATCATTTCTTCCGTATGTTTCAAATTCTGTATATCATTATGGAGCACAGAAGAAATAAGATCCGGGCTCTCAGATAATCTCTCGTATGCCAGTGAAATTCTCTGAACAGAACTCAATCTCTGTTTCACAAGTTCTCCCAGTGCCTTCTGAAACTGCGGATATCCTTTAAAGCCAAGCTCTGTTGCAAATCGAACAACCGTCGATTCACTGACTCCGACAATCTTTCCAAGGCGAGCCGCTGTCATATCCACTGCCTTATCATAATTATTACATATATAATCTGCTATATATCTCTGTCCTTTGCTGAATGTTTTATAAGCTTCCTCTATTAATTGCAGCACATCTGCCGATGTATCCATATTTGCCTCCAGTTTTTTCATCAGTCTGTTTTATCATAACACAGATTTTTCATTCCCGCAAGTAATCAAAGAATGCACACAAACTTATACTTCTTTGTGAATAATGCGAAGAAAAGGCTGTTCCAAAACATGTTTTGAAACAGCCTTTCTTTCATCCTCTATGTATGTTAGAAGAAAAGGAATTATTTTTTAACGATAAGAGCCTGGCCCTGGCCACCACCGATACACAGTGTAGCAAGACCTGTATGGGCGTCTTCTCTCTTCTGCATTTCATATAATAATGTAACAAGGATTCTGGCACCTGATGCACCAATTGGATGGCCAAGAGCAATAGCACCACCATTAACGTTAACCTTGCTCATATCAAACTTAAGATCCTGAGCAACTGCCAGAGACTGAGCTGCGAAAGCTTCATTTGCTTCGATCAGATCAAAATCATCAACTGTCATGTTAGCTCTAGCCATTGCCTTAGTAACTGCAGGGACAGGGCCAACACCCATGATAGATGGATCTACACCGCCTGTAGCATAGGAAACGATTGTTGCAAGAGGTTTGATACCTAATTCATCAGCTTTTTCTTTGGACATAACAACCAGAGCTGCTGCACTGTCGTTGATACCTGAAGCATTAGCTGCTGTAACTGTACCGCCATCTCTCTTGAAAGCTGGTTTTAATTTAGCCACTTTTTCAAGTGTTGTGCCGAATTTAGGATGTTCATCTGTATCAAATACTGTATCACCCTTCTTGCCATGGATAACTACAGGAACGATTTCATCTTTGAACTTGCCTGCTTTGATAGCTGCTTCTGCTTTGCTCTGGGAAGCTACTGCAAATTCATCCTGCATTTCTCTTGTGATACCGTATTTCTCAGCAACGTTTTCAGCTGTGATACCCATGTGATACTGGTTGAAAGCATCCCACAGGCCATCATTAACCATAACGTCGATCATCTTAGAATTGTTCATTCTTGCGCCCCAACGAGCACTAGGAATTGCATATGGAGCAGCACTCATGTTCTCTGTACCACCACAAACAACGATTTCAGATTCGCCTGCAAGAATCTGGTTAGCTGCAAGAGCAACACTCTTCAGACCAGAACCACAAACGATATTAATTGTCATAGCTGTTGTCTCAATAGGAAGACCTGCCTTTAAAGTAACCTGACGAGCGATATTCTGGCCAAGACCTGCCTGTAATACGTTACCGAAAATAACTTCATCAACCATCTCAGGTTTGATGCCTGCTCTCTTAACTGCTTCCTTAACAACGATTGCACCAAGTTCTGCTGCTGGAACATCCTTTAATGTACCGCCAAATGTACCGATAGCTGTTCTACATGCACTTGCAATTACAATTTCTCCCATGATCTTGTTCTCCCTTTCAATTAACATAACATGATAAAATATTAATAAAGCTGCAATGTCACGTGCGTATTAACGAAACTCTTTGAAAAACTTTTGAACCATTTTCAACTCCCATGAGCATTCGTTAATTCTTTAACATCGTGTTGATGTTATTATATCATGAATTTCTGATTTGTACAGTACTTTTTTTTAATTTTTTAAAGTTTTTTATTTTTTGTCTGAAAATCATCCCTGTTCGGCAATTTCTTTCAGCACTATTGATTGACGAGTGCTCGCAAAAAGCAAATTGGCCCAGCCAATTACATGTTAATAATCTAACGTGATTGGCTGAACCAATTTATCTATTTCCTACACTGGATAAGCTCCGGCTTTCGTGTCCGCCCGGGTAGGATCGACTTTCTCCTGCTGCGCCTCACGGTACTTGAAGAAATCAACGGCTACCTGCGGGAATAAAGCGTAGGATAATACATCTTCATCCTGCTGTTTATAGCGGGCCACCTCTTTCTCCATTTCCCTCAGCTCAGGTTCCAGAAGGTCTGCCGGACGACAAGTGATCGGTGTCTCATCACCGCAGGCTTTCTTCTGAACTTCTGGATTAAATGGCTTCACGGTCTGACCGTATTCGCCATGAAGCAGGGCCTTGCTTTCTTTGGTAATCATTTTATAGCGTTCCCCCATCAGAACGTTCAGTACAGCCTGGGTACCAACAATCTGTGATGATGGTGTTACAAGCGGCGGTTCACCAAAGTCTTTTCTTACACGAGGGATTTCCTCAAGTACGTCATAATATTTATCCTCAGCATGTGCATCTTTCAACTGCGATACCAGATTGGAAAGCATACCGCCGGGTACCTGATACATCAGTGTCTTGATATTAACGCCAAGCACCTTCGGATTCAGCAGACCGCTCTTTAAAGCTTCTTCCTGGATCGGTCTGAAATAATCTGCAATCTCTGCCAACAGTTTCTGATCAAGGCCTGTATCAAACGGTGTTTCCCTGAATGTCTCACACATCACCTCTGTAGCCGGCTGACTGGTGCCCAGGGCGAACGGTGACATCGCTGTATCAATGATATCACATCCTGCCTCAACAGCCTTCATATACGTCATAGAAGCGACACCGCTTGTGTAATGGGTATGAAGCTGAATTGGCAATTTTGTAGAAGCCTTTAACGCTTTTACAAGTGCTTCTGCCTCATAAGGCACAAGCAAGCCCGCCATATCCTTGATACAAATGGAATCAGCCCCCATCTCCTCGATTTTCTTGGCAATTTCTTTCCAGTAATCCAGAGTATACGCTTCTCCCAGTGTATAACAAAGCGCGATCTGTGCATGGCCGCCTTCCTTTTTGCAGGCCTTAACAGATGTTTCAAGGTTGCGGAGATCATTAAACGCATCAAAAATACGAATAATATCAATACCATTTGCAATGGATTTCTGAACAAAATACTCAACCACATCATCTGCGTAATGACGATAACCAAGAATATTCTGACCTCTGAACAGCATCTGAAGCTTTGTATGCTTAAATCCGTCTCTTAGCTTACGAAGTCTTTCCCATGGGTCCTCCTTCAGGAAACGCAGACAGGCATCAAAAGTGGCTCCGCCCCAGCATTCTACAGAATGGTAGCCAACCTGATCCATCTTGTCGATAATCGGCAGCATCTGCTCTGTCGTCATTCGTGTGGCAATCTGTGACTGATGGGCATCTCTGAGAATGGTCTCAGTAATACCCACAGGTTTTTTCTTAATCTCGGACATTTTTCATTCTCCTATCATTCATATATCAAACTCAGAATCTGCCCGCAGACACCGGCGCCAAGTCCATGTCTGCACTGCAGATACATCGTAAAAGTCGAATCCTTATGCACCAAAAATAGCCATAAATACACCGGCAGCAACTGCTGTACCGATAACACCGGCAACGTTCGGTCCCATGGCATGCATCAGCAGGAAATTTGTCGGATCCTCTTCTGCACCGACTTTCTGAGAAACACGGGCTGCCATCGGTACTGCGGATACGCCCGCGGAACCAATCAGAGGATTTACCTTGCCTCCGGTTACTTTGCACATAATTTTGCCAAACAGGACACCGGATGCTGTTCCCACTGCAAAAGCTATCAGGCCAAGGGCTACAATCTTGATGGTTGTCCAATTCAGGAATGCTTCTGCACTTGTTGTGGCACCAACGGATGTACCAAGAAGAATAACGATGATATACATCATGGCATTGGATGCTGTTTCAGCAAGCTGTTTAACCACACCGCTTTCCCTGAAAAGATTACCCAGCATCAGCATACCTACAAGAGGTGCTGTTGAAGGCAAAATCAGTACGACCACAACAGTAACAATGATAGGGAAAAGGATTTTCTCCAGTTTGGATACTGGTCTTAACTGCTCCATCTTGATGGAACGTTCTTCTTTTGTTGTCAGTGCCTTCATGATCGGCGGCTGAATGATCGGCACCAGGGACATATAGGAATATGCCGCTACGGCAATCGGTCCCATAAGATGTGCCTGTCCCAGCTTACTAGCCAGATATATGGATGTCGGGCCGTCCGCACCGCCGATAATGGAAATAGCTGCAGCCGCTGCATCTTCAAATCCAAGACACATAGCGCCAATATAAGCAAAGAAAATACCAAACTGTGCTGCTGCTCCCAGAAGAAAGCTGGCAGGATTGGCAATCAGCGGTCCAAAGTCTGTCATGGCACCGACACCAAGGAAGATCAGTGACGGCCATATGCCCCACTCGTCTCCCAGAAAGAAATAATGCAAAAGTCCCGCTGATGTACTGCCGTCCGCAGCGGCCTCCTCCACAGTTTTCATGATATCCGGATACAGATTGACCAGAAGCATACCAAATGCGATCGGCACAAGAAGAAGCGGCTCATAACCGCGTCCAATGGCCAGATACAGGAAAAAGCATGCCACAAATATCATGATGAAATTTCCCACCGTCAGATTGAAAAATGCAGTCTGATGGACGAGATTTCCTAATGTTGTAAAAATATAATCCATATTGAAGCCTCCCGTACAGATGAATTAAATTAACAGTGACATTAATTCATCGTTGCGAGAACATCACCGGCTTCAACCGCATCACCGGCTCCAACATTCACAGATGCAACTGTGCCATCCTGCGGTGCAACAATTTCGTTCTCCATCTTCATCGCTTCAAGGACAAGAATGACTTCGCCCTTCTTCACTGCAGCACCGGCATCTTTCTTCACTGCAATGATCTTGCCTGGCATTGGTGCAGAAACCTTCACAGAGCCTGCTGCTCCGGATGCTTTGGCCTTCTTAGCAGGGGCTGCTGCCTTTACAGGAGCGGCTTTCACTGGAGCGGCTGCAGGCGCTGCTGCCTGACCCTCTCCTACTTCCTCAACAGAAACTTCATAGCTGACACCATTAACGGTCACAATATAGTTTTTCATAATTACTTGTCCTCCTACCAGCGGTTCGTACTTTTTCTTCGAATTGAACGGACGATTAACTTATCCGGTGATGTTTCAAGGGATGCAGCCAGCGCAGCAGTAATCACTGCCACAAGAGCCAGATCATCCGTTTCATCAATTTCTTCCTCATCTGCCGCCGGTTCTTCAGCAACAGTCTCAGTAACTGCCTGTTCATTCTTCGTCTTACGGTTTCTAAACCAGTTCTCCAGCTGACTGATGTATTTAAATCTTGATATGAGAAATGCAATGAATATCAGAACAACAAAGACTGTTCCCATACCCATCAATGTATTCATTCCGGCTCTTACCATCTTATCTCCAAACTGTGAACCACAGCCGGTAAGCGCCAGCGTCGGCAGCAAAAGAGCCTCACAAGCCATTAATTTCTTCTTCATAGATAGCGCCTCCAATTACAGCGTACTGTGCTTCTTAGAAGGTCGTACGGCTCGCTTTGAATAAAGCATCTCAAATGCTGCGATCAAATGCTGTCTTGTGCTCTCCGGTTCAATCACCGCATCCACATAACCTCTGCCTGCCGCAGATTCAGGACTCGTCTGAAGTGCCGCATAAGCTGCTGCCTTCTCTGCGATCAGTCCCTGTGCATCATCAGAAGCATCTATCTCATCATTATAGATAATCTTTACCGCATTCTCTGCAGGCATCATGCCAACAGACGCCGTCGGCCATGCATAAACAAGATCTGCACCGATATGTCCTGAATTCATGGTCAGATAAGCACTGCCGTAAGCTTCACCTGTCAACAATGTCACCTTCGGTGCGGATGCATCCGCAAAAGTATGAATCAGTCTGGCTGCTTCTCTGGCAACACTCTTTTCATTGGCCACGGTTGTATCAAAGCCGGTTGCAGAAACCAGGGACAGCACCGGAATTGAAAATGCATCACAGAAACGAATAAAATCTGCTGCTTTCTGAAGTCCTTCTGTTGTCAACTTGCCGTTAAATGATTCAGCTGCCTCACCATTCTCATCCAGAATCTCTGTTCTATTGGCCACTGCACCGACAGTAAGTCCGTTCAGTTTAACAAAAGCTGTCACCATCTCTCTGGCATAACCGGCCGTTACTTCCACATATCTGCCGACATCCGTGATATCCTTCAGTACCTGTGCCGCATCACCTGTTCCTGAATAGTCTGCAATCTTTCTGTTCAAATCATCTTCGCATACGTCATAATCCAGAACATCCTCCTGATTAAACGGAAGCATCAGCACCAGCTCACGCAGCTGTGCCAGCAATGTCTCTTCGTTCTCGCAGACAAAATCCGCATTGCCTGTCTCCCTGCCCTGAAACTCTGCACCGGCATACCGCTCAGCTGCACCGCAACTATCATCCAGTGTATTCGGTGCATTCACAAAAAGTGCGCTTGTGTCCTTCACCATAAAAGTAAAATCTGATAATGCCGCCAGCAAAGCTGTACCGCCGCCGCACTGACCAAACACAGCTGCATACTGCGGAATTACACCTGAAGCCGCCGTCTGCTGTCTGTATAATCTTCCAAGTGCATCCAGTGCGTCTGTTGCTTCCTGCAATCTTAAGCCCGCACAATCGTACATACCAATCACCGGCGCACCCATCTTCAACGCCAGTTCATAGATCTTCTCAATCTTGCGCGCATGCATCTCTCCGATCGCTCCGCCCATCACAGATGGATCCTGACTAAATACATAGACAAGATTGCTGTCGATCGTACCATATCCTGTGATTACGCCATCTGCCGGCGTCTGCTTTTCCGGCATGTTAAAATCCGTATTTCTTGCATGAACAGAAGCACCGATTTCGATAAAACTTCCGGCATCCAACAAACTCTCAATACGTTCCACGGCAGACATTGCCTTAACCCGACTCATAATTATGCCCTCATCCTCTCTTAACTGACAAAAACTTTGCCGTTTCTTATCTGTTATTTTACCAGACTAATTGTATTGCTTCAAGTACATTTGTATATTTTTACTATTTTTATCGATAATTTTTGTATTATTTCAATAATTTATCAACAAAACAAAAAGCTTCCTATCTGCCTCCGACAGACAATTCTTTATTTTCTTAACAAGCGTTCCATCCAAGTACATCGGGCATCTATTTTATTTATTGTGACATAATCATTTTCCGCCGTCAAATCACCATTCACAAATATCCGAATACTGCCCACTGACTGTCCTGCCTCCACCGGTGCTTCCAACTGTCCAGGAAGCACGCTCTCCACATGTACTTTATCCTCCGAACTTAAAAGGAACCTGTAATTTGTCTGTTTTGCTCTCACGGTAGCAAAATCATGTTCCCCCTTCATAACATGTACCTGCCTATCCGGAACTCCTTTGCTGATATCAATAGTCTGATAACGATAATTCTTGTCGCCATAGTCCAGCAGTGTCTGTACATCCGACCACTTGTAACCTTTATGCGGCGGCCATCCGCTGCCAAGAAGTGCTGCGATAAATGTACGGTCATCTTTTTTTACAGCGCAGACATAACAGTAGCCCGCATCTGCCGTATACCCGGTTTTTCCGGATAGTACACCATCCATCATGGTCAAAAGGACGTTTTTATTATGTACCTCAAAACTTCTTTTCCTATCACAATCCGTAAAAGAATAATCCGCTGTCTGTGTAATTTTTAAAAAATCTTCATTGTCGATCGCATATCGCATGATCTTCGCCATATCCTCTGCTGTAGAGCTGTGCACACCTTTTTCGTCCGCAGCGTCCAACCCGTTCGGCGTTATAAAATATGTCTGCGTACATCCAAGGGATATCGCTTTTTCATTCATCAGTTCTGCAAAATTTTCTACGCTGCCGACGGTACCTTCAGCAATCATCATAGCTGCGTCATTAAAAGATTCCAGCATCATGGCATAATACAGATCTTCCATACGGTAGCGTTCCCCCTCATGAACACCCAGACGAACTTCCGGCATAGCAGATGCCCCTGCTGAAGCCATCACAATCTGATCCGGTTCATTATGTTCCAATGCCACGATCAATGTCATAATTTTTGTTGTGCTGGCCATAGGAAAGACCATTGTTTCATTTTTGCCGTAAAGAATACGCCCACTGTCAGCATCCATCAGTACTGCTGCGCGGGCGTTTAATGACAGCTTCTCTTTTTCCTCCTGCTGCCCAGTCTCCGCCGCTGCCGCAGGATTTTGTATTAGAATGAACAATGTACAGAATATGCCTAAAGCAACCATTAGGAATTGACCTATTTGTTTAATCCAGTCATTCACTCACAAACCGTCCTTTCAGGTTCTGCCTGCCGCCTTTTATTGAAAGGCCAGGGCATCACCTTATCTATTGATACTCCTGGCTTAATCTATGCATTTTTCATCTTAATTAATACCCATATCCGTCAAAACCTTTTTCAGCGCATCGGCAGATTCATGAAGATTATCTTTTTCTAACTGATTCAACGGAATTTCCACAATATTCTCAATGCCATCCCTGCCTAGGATCATCGGAAGCCCAATACAGACATCTTCAATCTCATAGGCTCCACTGCAATACCCGGACACGGTCAACAGGGAATGTTCATCCCGGATCAGCGCTTCCGCAATACGGCGGATTGCCAGCGCTACTGCATAAAATGTGGCTCCTTTTTTCTCTATAATCTCATAGGCACTGTTTTTCACGTCCCGGACGATCTCATCCATCTGCTCCCGTGTAAAGACAATCCCCAGTTCATCACAAAAATCCCTCACAGCTATGCCGGATACTGTGGCTGAACTCCAGACCGCCACCTCACTGTCACCATGTTCCCCAATAATAAATGCATGAACATTGCGGTGGTCGATACCGATATACTCTCCCAGACGGTACTTGAACCTGGAAGAATCCAGTACTGTTCCGCTGCCGATAACTCTCTCCGGTGGAAAACCGGACAGACGTAGGGCCACAGTTGTCAGAATATCCACCGGATTGGCAACAATAAGCAGCAGGCATTCCGTATTGTAACGGACAATTTCCGGAATAATGGACTGAAAAATCCGGGCATTTTTTTCTGTCAGATTGATCCTCGACTCTCCCGGCAGCTGATTGGCTCCGGCTGTTACAATCACCAGATACGCATCCGCCAAATCCTCATAGGTACCCGCATAAATTTCCACGGGATGGATAAAGGGCACACCGTGACCGATATCCATGGCTTCTCCTTCTGCCTTTTTCTGATTGATATCGATCAGCACCAGTTCATTAAAAAGACCGCTCCCAAGTAAAGTATAGGCTGCGGTCGCCCCAACGGCGCCGCAGCCTACAATTGCACATTTCTGTATATTCATCACTTTTGCACACCTCCAAAAACAGTTCTGTAAGCTGCTCTTAGTCTGTGCAAAAATATGCTGCCTATGCAGTATATAAGATTAGATTTTAAAATTCGGTCTTCGGATCATTAAATTCTTTGACGCGGCGTTCATATGCCTGCATGATCACCGGTTCAAAGGCCAACTTTGCATCCAGTTTCATCACATCATTCAACAGGTATTTCGTGAACAGCGGATTTAGGATCAAGAAAGGGCCTACCAGATAAGTCGCAAAGAAATTATGGTCACGAATGCCTTCATTGGCTGTTCCTTTGTTCATGCCTGTTCCCTTATCGACATGAATAAACGGATATTTCTCCGTCTCACCGTAAGCCATAGTAAACTGTGTCTTAAAACCGACAATCTCAATATCATCAAAATGGCCTCTCTCCAGGCAGTTGAAACGATGCATCATATCCCTTTTGGCATAAATCGGATATAAATCCAGCGCTTCGATCTTTGAACCGTCTTCATTCTCAATATACTGTCCAAAAATCTCGACTGCATTATTGGTAAATAACATGGGCACATCTGCTGCGATCAGCTCTGCAATACGCGCCTTATAAGGCATCAGTTTCCTGATGATCTTCTCCTGGGCACTTTCTGTCATGGCTCCCATGTAGATCAAATCCGGCTGTTCTTTTACAAACAACGGCTCATCCATATAAGACGTGAACACAAATTCCGCATCAGGCAGACATTTTTCGAGGTAACGGATATTACTGGAATCCGCAAAAAGACTGCAGAATTCTGGAAATAAAACTTCAATACGTGTCATGATTATCTGCCCTCCTTTTCTAACTGTTCACTTAAGCTCTTTTGAATAGCCTTAGCATATTGCGTTGTGTAAATATCATGCAGAATATACACATTGTCAACTTTATCAAAATCCACATACGCTGCTGTGTCCGGCTCTTTATCGCAACATACGATCTTCTCCTCAGGAATGCCGGCCATCAGAAGTCTCAGATGCATATCCGGACAGCGAAAACCACCCACAATGATTTGTTCAATGCCGGGATCATTTAAAAATTCAAAATCTGTATCAAAAAACCATGCAATATTCTCTGATGACTCCTGCCGATCATAGAAATCATCCACAATCAGTACAACTGCCTTTTGACCCGGTTCATGACGCACGAAGTCACAAACTCTTGATACTGCAATCGGATTCTGACCCTTTGCAACATCTGTGATCAGCTTCTTGCCTTTGACTTCCACACAGTTAAAACGTGTACCTGCAATCTTCATTTTCTCGAAGGAACGACTGATAGCCTCCGCTGACAGGCCAAACTCCTCCAAGGCAGCAACAGCTGTCACGGTATTGTAAACATCTGTAATATTATCACCCAGCAGCTTCACTTCCATATTGCCCTTCGGTGTACGGATATGCACTTTACGTTTCTCATAATCAATTGCTTCCACGGCATAATCCATCTCCGGTGAACCAAAATCACAGTTCGGACAGAACGCACGTCCGATGTGGTTATAACGGATATATTCATAGTTCAGTTTTGCACCGCATTTCGGGCAGGCAACCACATCTTTGATGATGTTGTTGGTGGAAGTTGTCTTCTCATCCTCACAGGCAATACCAAAATAAACTCTGTCATTGTCCGGTGCCAGATGATTGCTCACTAAGTCCTCTCCATTTAAAATCAGTTTGGATGTTGATGGAATCGTCTGATTCAAAATACCTGCAATAAATTCAGAATGGGCATTTCTCTTGTAAGAGTCTCTGAAAAGATTCGTACATACAAGAATATCCGGTTTCACATATGGAAATATCTTCGTTGTCATTCGCTCATCAATTTCAAGAACAGCATATTTCTTCTTCATATGACCGCCCATAGTAGAATTCTTGATCAGCGAAGAAGCGATACCTGAATCGATATTGCCGCCGAAACGATTGTCAATAATATCATAGCCATTATCCTGCATCACATCCGCAATCAGATTTGAAACGGTTGTCTTGCCGTTGGTACCGGTAATACCGATGATAAACTCCGGTTTATCAATCTGATCCAGAAAATCCGGACAGATATTAATCGCCTTTCGGCCGGGTACATGTGTGGCATTCCTGCCGCAAAGCTGCAGAACTTTGATCAATACTTTGATACCTGCCAGCGTTAAATAAAAACGCATTGTTTTTTTCTTAGAATTCTTCATAACTGTTCCTCTCTATACATCAAGTGTCATCTGAACTTCTTCTTCCGCCTCTGTCTTCAGTGTCTCCATCTCTTCCGGTGAAACGGACGGCAATCCCTCCACCGACTGAACGCCAAATGTTCTTAAAAATTCTTCAGTTGTTGCCAAAAGAATCGGCCGTCCCGGAGCATTCAGCCTTCCGGCCTCTGTGATCAGACCGTACTCCAACAGCTTATTGATGGCATGGCTGCAGCTGACGCCTCGAATCTGTTCTATTTCCGCCTTTGTCACAGGCTGCTTGTAAGCCACGATCGCCAACGTCTCAAGCATGACATCTGTCAGTACCTGCTTCTTCGGCTGATGCGTCAGCTTAATCACATAATCATACATCTCAGGGCTTGTACACATCTGAAAAGAGCCATCCAGCTCAATAATACGGATGCCTCTCTTCTCATTCTGATATCTGTCCATCAGATGATGTACAAGCCTGATCACTGTCGCCTTATCATGTCCAATAACAGCACCGATGGCCTCTGCGCTGATGGCTTCTCCCATCGTAAAAAGAAGCGCCTCTATGGCCGCTTCCGCCTCATCCGGCTTTAAAACTTCTTCCATGTCTACTCTGTCACTCCTGTTGCATTTTCATCGGATATCTGATTCTCTTCGGATTTGTCCATATTGTCCCCCGGCGAAATCAGTATATCATCAAAAAGATGCTCCTGCACGATCGTCACAGAGCCATCCTTCATCAATTCGAGTATCGCCAGAAATGTCACAATCACTTCCTCTTTTGTTGACTGCGACGTCAAAAGGCCCCTGAAGCTGACCGGTTTCTTCCTGTCTGTCACGATACGGCGGATACTGGTCATTTTGTCCGACAATTTCACCGGCTCCTGCTCAATCCGTCCGTATTTGCTTCTGATCGGGTCGATCTTGTCAAACTGTCGCTTCATCACAGACTGAAAAATCCTGTGAAGCTTCTCAAGATTCATATCCCCCACCAGCGCATCTAAATCCACCGGCGGTTCTGTATAAACCATATCATCAGGAATCGTTGTCGGTTTATACAGCGTCTGAGCAGCCAGAAAAGCCCTGTCCTTCAGTTCCTGGGCAATGTATTTGTAGGTTTTGTATTCTAACAGGCGATTCACCAGTTCCATTCTCGGATCCTCACCTGTTTCCTCTGCATCGGCTTTCTCCACCGGCAGCAGCATCTTGGACTTGATCCGAAGAAGTGTCGCCGCCATCACCAGAAAATCACTGGTCACATCCATATCTTCAATCTGCATGCGATGAATATAATCCATATATTGATCCGTAATCATCGCAATGGGAATATCATAAATATCGATCTTATTGATATCGATGAGGTGAAGCAGTAAATCCAGAGGACCTTCAAAAACCTCTAATTTAAATGTCATTTCCATCATATTCTGCTTTTGAACCTTTCGTCGTAACTATCCAGAAGGCAGTATTCACTGAATCGTTACCTTTCGTCTATCTATTGTGGCATCTTCCGGCATTTCTGTCAATCATTTTCTTCAGGAATGATGCAGTGTGACACATGACAGCTCTGGCATATTGAACAATCGAATACGAAAACTGTGCATGTGCAGTCCACGGCTCAGAATCATCTCGCTTTTGCCATGAAAATAAGTTCCCGCATAATATTTAGGGAACAAACGCACCTGCGGCGAAATCACGCCGCCCAAAAACGGCAAGATCACAACACCGCCATGCACATGCCCTGAGAGGACCAGATCAGCCCCCCAATCAGCATATTCATCAAAATACAGCGGATTGTGGGCTAAAAGGAGATTGAATGCTTTTCTGTCACAGATGCCCAGCTGCTCCGTAAGATACCATTTCTTCATCGGCACTTTTCTGAAACGTTTATAATATGTTCTGTTCAATTCTAATCCATAAATATTGATGTATGCGCCGTCTTTCCTGATCACCGTATGCTGATTGCGCAGCAAATGAAGATTCGGATGACGAATCGCTTTGCACCAACGCGCATGCATGTCACCGTATGTTTCCGGATACAGGGTAATCCGCTGTTCATGATTCCCATTGCCGAAATAAACCGGCCATCGGTCACAGAGATCACGGACCATCCGAACTGCTGCGGACATATCCGCTCCCGGATGTGCATCTATCATATCGCCGGCAATCATCACTGCATCCGGTTTCAAACGCTCTATCGCCCCAAGCAGCTGCCTGTTGCCCTGATCAAAGTCATAGTTGTGAAGATCCGACAGCACAACAAAACGGAAGCCTTCAAAAGCTTCCGGTATTTTATCTGATGCTACATCATAATATTCTGTCGTAAAATGTCTGCATTCATAGCATATCCGCCCTATGAGGGCACCGGTTGCCGCTGCGGCAGCCATCATCCATTTCTTTTTATCTTTCATTCGGCCTCCATTATACGGTTAATATTTTGAATGCATCTTTGATGCAGGCAATTCTTGCCTCTTTACCGCCGCTTACACGTTCTCCGTCCAGGGACCACACCATCTCCTGTTCAAAAGTAATCTTCAATTCCTTTGTCTGCAGGAATAAAAACATGGACGGATCATACTTCAGCGGATTCAAAGATGTCAGCGATGTCACAATTGCACTGAGATCCATCAATGTCTTCGGCATCTTGATCATCATCACTTCAAACACACCGTCATTTAAATCCACAAGAGAATCACTGATCTTCAAAATACCCCCCACACTTCTGGCATTGCTGACTGCACCGAAAATATAGGAATCTTTATAAATCTGTCCATCCGCTTCCACACAGACCGTATAGGGTGTAAATGCCGGAATCTCTTTGATGCCCTCAAGAATATAGGCCAGATGCCCCAATGCATTCTTAAAGTTCTGCGGTGTTGAATAGGATGTCTCCGTAAAAGCACCGAAAGAAGCGACATAAGAAAAATAGGACGTATTAAACAAACCTGCATCAACGGTATGCGGCGTTCCCCTAACAATGTTCACCGCTGCCTCCCTGATATCTGAAGGCAGCTTCAGACCTGCTGCAAAATCATTGGTGGTTCCTGCAGGAATATACCCCAGAATAGGGCGCTTATCCCAATGCATCGTTGCCGACAAAATCTCATTAAAGGTGCCATCTCCACCGCAGCAAATAACTCTGTCAAACTGACTATCCTTCTCAGCCAACAGATCTCTTGTTGCATCCTTACCCTGTGTTGTATAAATAATCGTCTCATACCCTGCTTTCGTCAGTGTATCAACGACATAAAGCAATTCATTACGTATCTTCTGACGTCCGGCCATTGGATTCACCATAAGTAACACACGCTGCTCCATCGCACATAAACCTCCGATATGTTTTTCAATAAAGTTCATTATACCATGTTTTTGTAAAATAGCCTATATTTATCCGCAGATGCTCATAAAATTCCTGTAAACTTTTTCTAAATAATCACTGAAACCGGCTTTTTGTATCCCCTCCTTTGTCACAACAGGCACTTCACCAATCTCCGTATCATCCAGATAATAGATCAGACGTCCTGCCTTTGTTCCTGCTTCAAAAGGCGGAGACAGGCTTTCATCCAGTTGCAGTTTTGAATGGATATTTTCAAGATTTTCCCCTCGCAGCGCCACATAGGAAAACTGGCCGTCATACATCAATTCAACACTTTCTGTTTTTCCGTCTTTTATCGCCATTGGCAAAAGTACCGGCGGATGATCATCCCTGTATGCGCTGCAGTTGGCAAAGCCGTAATTCAGAAGCTGCTGTGCCTCGGAAAAACGTATTTTATAATCCGGTGCATCCATCACCACGGCAATGAGACTCAATCCGTCTTTGACAGCTGTTCCGCAAAAGCAATATCCCGCCTTTGCTGTAGAGCCTGTTTTTAACCCTGTTACTTCAAAATTATTTGCCATTTTCAGAAGTTTATTCGTGTTGGAAAGACCGAATTCACTACTGCCTTTTGCTGTTACATGCGTGATATTTTCCATCCAGATCGTCGCATATTGCGAAATGTCAGGATAATTTGTAATAAGCGCCCGGGCCATGATGGCCACATCTTTTGCCGTTGTATAATGGTCATTTGAATCTGTCAGCCCGCAGCAATCCACAAAATGTGTCCCGTTCATGCCCAAATCGGCGGCTTTTTGATTCATTTCCCCCACAAAGGCCTCCTCACTGCCGCTTACATACTCTGCCATTGCCACTGAAGCATCATTACCTGAAGCAATCACAATACATTTGATCAGCGTTTCCACTGTTTGTTTTTCGCCTTCCTCAAGGAAAACCTGGGAGCCGCCCATGGATTTTGCCCGGGCACTTGTTACAACTTCATCTGTCAGCTGGATTTTTCCGTTATACAGCGCATCGTAGATCAGAAGCAGTGTCATAATCTTTGTGATACTGGCAGGACTGACCCGAACATCCTGATTTTTCTCATAAATGACTGTTCCGGTTCCTGCTTCCATTAAAACAGCCGCCTCCGATATGACAGTTACCGCCGATTCAGTTGATACTACCCCCTGACTTTCCGACTTCCTTTCCAATTCCATCTCTGTCGTTTCTGCATTTGTTGATTCTGAATTTTCTGATTCCGTTGCTATCACTTCTCCGACAGCAGTATCTTCTGCATAAACCATTTGTCCATTCCATAAAATACCCATCAACAGGATAGCTGCTATAATTTTATTCTTCATAACTGTCACCGTGCTTTTTTTACAGTTTACGTTTGTGCCTGTTAACTTATGCCTTTACATCATTTTCCTTTTCAGCTATAATTGATTGCAGAAAAGTATAACTGCTTATTCTTTTTGCCGTTGTACAAATGTTACCAAGGAGAGAAACACTATGAGCTTTGTATTAACAAAAAAACTTCCGACACCAATGGAAATCAAAGAATTATATCCTGTTTCCGAAGAACTGGCTGCTTTAAAAGCAGAGAAAGACCAGGAACTGATTGATATTATTACAGGTGCCTCAGACAAATTTATGGTCATTATCGGTCCTTGCTCCGCCGACAACGAAGAAGCTGTTTGTGATTACATCGGCCGTCTTACAAAAGTTCAGGAAAAAGTCAAAGATAAGCTTGTCCTTGTACCGCGTATTTACACGAACAAGCCGCGTACAACCGGCGAAGGCTACAAAGGTATGCTTCATCAGCCAGATCCTGAAAAGGCACCCGATCTTTTAAATGGTCTGATTGCCATCAGAAAGATCCATATGCATGCCCTGCAGACATTTCATATGCCAATTGCTGATGAGATGCTTTACCCTGAAAACTTCAGATATCTGTCCGATATCCTCTCTTATGTTGCTGTTGGTGCACGCTCCGTTGAGAATCAGCAACATCGTCTGGTTGCCAGTGGCATTGAAGTGCCAACCGGTATGAAGAATCCGACCAGCGGTGACTTATCCGTTATGCTGAACTCTGTTGTTGCTGCTCAGCATGGTCATAATTTCCTCTACCGCGGATGGGATGCCACAACAGACGGCAATCCTTATGCACACACGATTCTTCGTGGTGCTGTTGATAAGCATGGTCAGACACATCCGAACTATCACTATGAAGATCTGCAGCTTCTCAATGAAATGTATGCCGAAAAAGGACTCAAGAATCCGGCCTGCATCATTGACGCCAACCATTCCAACTCCGGCAAGAAGCATAAAGAACAGATCCGTATTGTCAAGGAAGTCTTAAGCAGCCGTCAGCATTCCGATGACATCCGCAAGCTTGTCAAAGGTGTGATGATTGAGAGCTATATCGTTGAAGGCAACCAGAAGGTGGGCGGTGAGAACCATGTCTACGGCAAGTCCATCACTGACCCTTGCCTTGGCTGGGAAGATTCTGAAAGACTGCTGTACGATATTGCAGAACGTGTATAAATACAAAATGGATACCCACTAATCGTATAAGGGAAAAATAAAGGGAAAGCTATAAAAGTATGCATCGTCATATTTTTATAGCTTTTTTCTATAATAATAAATACTATATTTAAGGAGGCATTAACAATGAGTAAAGGTTCTATCAGGCAAATTAGTGACAACCCTGCCGGTCAGGGCCTCCAATGTACGCCGCTCATTCTTATCCGGGAAAAAAAGACAACAAAACCATCTATATAAATCTATCCGCAAAAAATAAACTGAGGAATTAGCTGCCAATCACAGTAATAGCCTCAGTTTATTTTTACTTTCTTTTTGAAAAAATATGTTTTGCAAACACATAAAATACGATAATAACGGCAATGAAATAGCCAAAGGCCCCCAATGCCGGTATGCCAAGGAATTTCGGTTTCATATCCGTGGTACAGATAATACTGGAGCTTATAAGCAATGCCATTACCCACAGACCCATAACAATATTTCTTGTTACCCTTCGAAGCAGATTCGATACATCTTCTCCGGCATGAAGATCGAGATTCACCTTTGTCTGACCTTTCATCTGACCCTGCAGAATATCTGCCAGCAAGGTGGGGATATCTATCGCCTTTCTCAGAGAACGATACAGTGTTTTTCCACTGTTTTTCAATTCCTTCTTCCAGTCCATCTCCTCAAACATCTGGCTCTTCACACGGGCAGATGCGATCTCCATCATGTTAATCTCCGGACTGATGTCTGCAAGGACTCCCTCAATATGTGTCAGGCCTCTGGCAAGCATCGTCAGACCGTGAGGCATTGTAATCTTGTTCTCCTTCATGACCTCCATCAGATCCTGCATAATCTCTGCAATATCAATATTGCCAAGATCTTCCGAACCGTATTTGGCCATCAGATTGCGTATATCTTCAAACAGTTTGCTCTGATCCGGCTTCCCACGGAATTCTCCGATTGCCAGAACAGCATCCTGGATCATACCGATATCATTCAGCGCAATACCTTCAATGGCCCGTCCGATTTCTTCCCTGTCATGCTCAGACAGACGGCCCATCATTCCCATATCAATCCAGACGATCTTGCCGTCCCGCACACGAAGATTACCAGGATGCGGATCGGCATGGAAAAAGCCATCTACCATAACCTGCTTAATAAAATTATCAATGAGCTTACTGCCGACCTCATTCAGATCATAGCCGTTTTCCTGAAGATTCTCCTTATCATCAATGGAAAAGCCATCGATATACTCCATCACAATAACATGCGGAGTTGTATACTCCCGATATAACACCGGCGTATCCACAAAAGCCACATCTCTGTTCTTGCGATGGAACTCCTCTATATTGGCTGCCTCTGTAAGGAAATTCATTTCCTCCTGTGTGACCTTCCACAGTTCATCAAGAACAAGATCCAGATCCACCATCTCTTTGATACTCACCGGTGGCAATAAACGCACAACCTTATGCATCAATCCGATATCTCTGGCCATGGTCCTGTAAATACCTTTACGCTGGACCTTGATCACAACCTGTTCTCCACTCTTCAAAACCGCACGATGAACCTGTGCAATAGAAGCTGAACCAAGAGGCTTTTCTTCAATTGACTGGAACTCCTCCTGCCACAGACAACCAAAGGCATCCTGGATCACATCCACCACCTGGTCAAAGGGCATAGGTGCCACATCCGAGCATAGCTTCATCAATTCATCGCAGTATCGCTTCGGCAAAATATCTGATCTCAACGACATAATCTGACCCAGCTTGATATATGTCGGTCCAAGGTCCTCCAGAATCATTCTCAACTTCTCCGGAGATACACCACGCGTAATAGCATGTTTATGGAGAACGGCTGTAATCTCCTTCAACCGTTCTCCATAACCGCTTGATCTGACTTTTTCAGACTTTGTATTCATTCTTCTTATTCAGCATCAGCTGCCTCTTCCGCAGCCGGAGCGTCCTCTGTAGCTTCAGCCGGTGCTTCTTCTGATTCCACTGTCTCTGTCTTCTCCTCAGCGGTCTGCTCCATATTGCTAATCTGCTGTTTCAGCTGTTCAATCTGTTCCGGTGTCATCTTCTCAAGAAGGGTCTGCAATTCTTCTGGTGTGGATGCTTTCACAGAAACATTCACATTGTCCTTCAATGTCTCTTTGATATTGTGCTTCAGTTCTTTGTTCAGGACCTTGCCCTGTTCAACTGTCAGCTCACCCTTCTTCACCAGATCGTCTAATACTTCCTTGGATTTCTCTGCTGTAACAGCTGCTGTTCCGATACCGATAAGTAAAAGCTTCTTAAGGCTTTCTCCGAGTTTTTCCATCTTACATCTCTCCTTTACTGTCAGACATCACAACCGCCGGATTCTCTCTCTGCAGCTGCAATGCATCCATGAAACCAATCAACAAATCACTAAAGCCCTGTCAAAAACTGCATGACCTTGGGAACAAAAATAACACAGCCGATAATCGCTGCCATAATAGCTGCAATGAGTACAGCTCCTGCCGCCGTATCCTTGGCAATCTTCGCCAAAGGCTTTCGCTCCTCTGTTACAAGATCCACCACTGCCTCTATCGATGTGTTCACCAGCTCCAATGCCATCACAAGTCCAAACAATGTCAGACAGATACACCATTCTGTCACTGACAATTGAAAGATAATGCCCGCAATCACTACAAGCAGTGAAACACAGCAATGAATCTTCATATTGCGTTCCTTGCTGATACATGTATAAATTCCCTGAAAGGCATAACCAAAACTTTTATAGAGTGGATCCTTCTTGTGCTTCTTCATCTCTATCCCCTGCCTTTTCTGACTCTATTTTATCACATATTGTACTGCATGAACAGTAGGATCTTTATCTGCCGGCTGACTGCCGCAGTCTGTCCAGCAGTGCTGTAAAATATGGCGGAAGCGGTGATTCAAATTCCACATACTGACCGGTGGACGGATGGATAAATCCAAGCAGCTTTGCGTGAAGCGCCTGCCCCTCCAGCTTAAACGGATCCTTAGACGGACCATAAACAGTATCCCCCAGCAGAGGATGGCCGATACTGGCCATATGCACACGGATCTGATGTGTTCTGCCTGTCTCAAGGCGGCACTCAATATAGGTGTATTTGCCAAATCGCTCAAGTACACGGTAGTGCGTCACTGCATGTCTGCCGTTCTTATGGTTAATGCCCATTTTCTTCCGATCGGCATCCATACGGCCAATCGGTGCATCAACGATTCCCTCATCTTCTTTGATATTATTATAAACAATCGCATAATAGGCCCTTGTAATACTGTGCACGCTGAGCTGTTCCGCAATGGCGCGATGCGCCCTGTCATTTTTGCAGATAACAAGCACACCTGTTGTATCCTTATCAATTCTATGCACTATTCCGGGCCTTAATACGCCATTGATGGTTGAGAGGTCCTCCCCGCAGTGATACATCACTGCATTCACAAGGGTCCCGGTATAATGTCCCGGCGCTGGATGCACAACCATATCCTTTGGCTTATTGATAATCAGAATGTCCTGATCCTCATATAAAATATCCAAGGGTATATTCTCCGGCTGAATATCCAGAATAACCGGATCAGGCAATTCAATCATAACTGCATCACCTGTATGAATTTTGAAATTCGCCTTAACCGCTTTTCCGTTTACACACACCGACTGATCGCCAATTATTTTCTGTATATAAGATCTTGAGCATTCTTCCATCAAGAGTGCCAGATACTTATCAATACGTACGCCATCATTGGCTTCATCAACAACATAACTTCTTTGTTCCACGTTTTCACCTGCCTCTTTTATGCTTTTGTCTTCTTTGCTTTCTTACCGCCAAGAAACTCAAAATCCTCATCCTTGTAATAAAATATAACGAGGATGATCAGGGCAATGGCCGCTGTTGTCACATAAATATCTGCAACATTAAACACAGGAAAATCAATCAATTCAAAATAAAAGAAATCTACCACATAGCTCTGACGAATCCGATCAATAAAATTGCCGATGGCACCGGCATAAATCAGAACCGCTGCAATTTTAAGCGGCATCATCCTTCCGGTATCCGGAATCTTACGATAAAGAAACGTCAAAGCTGCCAGTATGATAACTGTAAAAAAGACTAAAAAGACTTTTTGATTCTGCATTAATCCAAAAGCAGAGCCTCTGTTTTCCAGATAATATAATCTGAAAACTTTCGGTATAAGTGTGATGCCGTCTGTATTCATCAGATGCCTTACGGCCAGCACCTTGGTCCACTGATCCAGAAGAACCAGCAGTAAAACTGCAATTCCCGCCTTTATATATTTCATGACTGTTCTCCATTTCTGACGATAACGGAGGCCGCTGCCAAAAGCTGTTCATCACGGATACTCCGGTCAATCACCGCATGCCCTTCGGGATCCAGCAGTATAAACTTAACCCGTCCTTTGTCCATCTTTTTGTCTGATTTTGAAACGGCTACGATTTGCTCAGGCTCAAGCCCTTTGACACTGACCGGCAAGCCGAATGATGCAATGGTATCTGTGATATCTTTATAAGCCGCCTCTGTCAGCATTCCTTTCTCCATGGACAACCATGCCGCCGCATGCATGCCGACGGCAACACATTCTCCATGCAGCATTGTAAAATTCATCAGTTTCTCCACTGCATGCCCCAATGTATGGCCAAAATTCAGTAAAGCACGTTCGCCGGCTTCTTCAGGATCATTCTCAACCACTTCTTTCTTGATGTGACAGCTGACTGCGATCATATCAATCACCGTCTGCGTATCCCTGGCCAAGATCGCTTCTTTGTGTGCCTTCAGCCATTCATAGTAGGCGGCATCTTTGATCAATCCGTGTTTAATAATCTCACCCAGGCCGGATATATACTGCTGACTGGTCAGTGTTTTCAACGTCTCTGCACAGGAATACACCAGTTTTGGCTGATGAAAAGCCCCCACCATGTTCTTATAGGCTCTGAAATCAACACCTGTTTTTCCTCCGATGCTGCTGTCCACCTGTGCCAGAAGACTTGTGGGAATCTGGATAAAACGAATGCCTCTCAGATAAGTTGCCGCTGTAAAGCCTGTCAGATCACCGACAACACCGCCGCCAAGCGCCACCAGCATATCTTTACGTTCAATTTTATTCTGAATCAGAAATTCATAAAGATTTTCAACTGTTGTCAGCGTTTTGCTCTCTTCACCGGCCGGAAAAATAAAATGACTGGCAGCTGCACAATGCTCTTTTACAATATGCTCTACCTGTTCAAGGTAAAAATCTGCCACATGGCTGTCTGTTACGATGCACACCTTTCTGTCTTTGATCATCAGATCATCCAGCGCTTCACCAAGCGCATCAAAATTCTCCGAAAGAACAATTGGATAAATTGGTACATCATTGTAATGAATCATCATTTTCTGCATTTTGCTGTCTTCCTTTTCTGTACAAAAAGTCCGGGCATGCGCTTCAGCCACTGACCCGGACTTCTGAATATTCTATTAATAACTATGCTATACTGAAATAAGTACATCCGCTTTATTGGTTCTCTTCGTCCTTCTCGCTGTCAAACATCTCGGAGAAATCCTTGATCATTGCATCATCTGTTGAAAGTGTCTCATCAAAGTCTTCTTCCTGTTCTACTGCGGTTTCTTCACTCTCAGTCTCTTCCACAGCATATACCGGCTCAGCCTGAAGCTGATCTGTATGCTCTGCGGCTGATTCCTCAAGGCCTGAAATTGCCTTCATCGTTGCAACATCAATATCAAATGCTTCTGAATTCAGCAGATCCAGCTGTGCCGAAGCAAGTGCTTTGTACTGTGTTCTGTAGCGGTCATACTGCTGAAGCAGATCTGTTGTCTTCACATGCAGTTGCTCAAGTTCCACCTTAGCATCTGCCACAATAGACTGTGCCTTCAAAACGGCTTCCTGTTCAATAACAGTGGCATTCTTCTTCGCACCTACAATTGTCTCCTCTGCAGTTGTCTCTGCAAGAACAAGTGCCTTCTGAAGTGACTTCTCTATTTCCTTATAATGGCTGAGACTTGCATCCAGATTATTGATCTTTTCCTTCAAAGAAAGATTCTCCTTGTAAAGTGCTTCAAAATCAGCAGAAACACTTGAGAAAAAGCTGTCCACATCTGCCTTTGAATACCCCATACCACTGTTCTTAAAAGTCTTACCCTGAATTTCAATTGGTGTTAACATTAATTCCAGACCTCCTTCATCTGTCTATCGATCTCATCATCCTGTTTCTTCCTGTTCCCGTTTCCGAATAGTCATTCCTCTTCTTCAGAATATCCAAAAGCAGGTACATTGACACTTGAAGATGCCAGTTCCTGAAGATCGCCTGTAATATCAATATCTTCCGGTGTCACAATAACAATTGTATCTGATATCGGCTTAATATTGCCGTTGATCGCATAACAGGAACCGGAAACAAAATCAATAATTCTCTGAGCTTCCTGCGTTGTTACAGCATCAAAATTGATGATCGCAGCTCTTCCTGACAGGATAATGTCACAGATTTCCTGGCATGTATCAAACTCATCCGGTTTTGAAACACATACCTCCATGCTACGGGATGTTATATTGGAGTGCATCGGAACAATCTTGCTGCTCCTGCCGTAAGGCGTTGCCTTACGCGTACTTCGTGATGAAGTATGGGCCTGTGTTGACCGTGTACTCTTCACCTCCGGCTCATCATCCCAGTCATCTGCCATATCTTCCAGCTCGTCCTTCTGTCTCGCAGATGTCTTTCTGCTATTCGCCGTACTGCGTGCAAATGTCTTTTTCTTCGGTGCCTCCTCCGGCTCCTCTTCTGTATCTATCTCTTCATCATCATATTCTTCATATTCATCATCATTAAGCTTCATAAAATCAAGAATTTTGTTAAAGCCTTTACTCATTCTGCTATACGCTCCTCTACTTATTTAATCAATTACCAACTATTCAAAACCAGCCCTTCAAATGTCTCCTGCCTCAAATAACTGCAAATTATCTATATCTGATAATTTCTCTTGCCGAATATACCGGTTCCCACTCTGACCATTGTTGCACCTTCTTCAATTGCAACTTCATAATCTCCCGTCATACCCATTGATAATTCATCCATATCAACATTATCAATGTTTTTGCTTTTTATGTCAACAGATAATTGTTTTAATTTTCTGAAATAGATACGATTATCTTCAGGATTATCCGTAAATGGCGCAATTGTCATCAATCCCCTGATTTTGATATGCGGCAACTTCGACACCGCTTCCACAAGCTGCATGGCAGCCTCACTGGTTGTCCCAAACTTTGATTCTTCTTCTGCCACATTCACCTCGATCAGTACCGGCATCACGATATCAGCCTTTGCAGCCTCATGCTCAATCTGCTCTGCCAGTCTCAGTGAATCTACGGAATGAATCAGGACAACTTTGCCAATCAGGTATTTGACCTTATTGCGCTGAAGATGTCCGATCATATGCCAGCGAATATTCTTCGGAAGCACTTCGTATTTGTCGGATAATTCCTGAACTTTGTTCTCACCGTAGTCAAGAATACCTGTTGTCAGTACCTCTTCAATATCACTCACCGGCTTTGTCTTGCTCACTGCGATCAAAGTGACTTCATCTCTTGAACGTCCTGCTCTGTCACAGGCAGCCTGGACATGCTTTTCAACCTCTATAACATTCTCTGTAAGCATATTTCTTCCCCTTTCATCTATATCTAATATATAATATCATTTTCTTTGACACTGCTGCCATTCAAAATAATATGATCATACAACGTCACACCATAATCCGTCTTATCACTGACAATACAATAATCGCCATATTCATACAAAATATCAATCAAGCGGAACATTGCATAGCCTTTATTGATATTATAAACACCTTTTAAAGCTTCTGTCTCTCCAATTGTATAGGTCTCATCGGAAGAAGGTTTCTTAAGAACAGTACCTTCCGCAATATCCGCACAGTCTACATAACAATATTCCTTATTCTGTGCATAAATAACCGGTTTGATAAAAACTGTTTCATCATTATCCACCGAATAAAAGCCGCTTTCCGAACTCTCTTCCTCCCTCTGGAGATAATCAACCGGAATCCTGTAAAAATTCTTGGACACAATTGATGACTTTGGAATCTTCAATCCATCATGGTTGTCCCAGATAATCTCAATATCAATATAACGATCATTGCAATAGCGGACCATATAGTTGGATAACGAAAAGCTGACATAATCGGTGCCGTCTTTCTGAAAGGTCGATACATCTGCGCTGACTGTAATATTGTCCCGCTGAAGCTGCAGATTCACCGTATCCAGCTCTTTGAGCCTTTTGTACTGATCCGCCGTCGGACAAATCACAATCTGCCAGTTATCATCATAGATCAACTTATAGGCCGGTGATGCGCTGTCTATCTTCATACCGGCAGACAACTGGGTCTTCTCATAGTTCCTGGCCGAAAAAAGTTCCGGTGTCATATCATCCTGCGTATAGCTTTCCATGCCGTCATAAGAATAACTGACAATTCCTGACTGATCAGCCGTCATTACCGTATATCCACTGGCGGAATCAGCCTGATTCATGGAATTAATATTATTCCTGCTGACAATATTACTGACAATATTTCCCAACTGATAATCCAGATCATACACCGACGCATAATCACTATCGTTATATTTCTTTTTGAAAGACAAAACCTGTTCCCGAATATCACTATAGTCACTGTCATTCAACATCAATGCTGATCCATCTGCTGTTCCCTGTACACTGCTGCCGGCATTGGTAGTGACCATGCAGACATTGCCCTCTCTGGCAACCATGGCACCATCATTGACAAAATAGTTGATATAACCGCTTTGTCCGGTGTTTACAACTGCCTCATTACGAAGAATAAAGCCTGTAAAGGTATCACTGTCAACAATCCATCCTTGCTGAACTTCATAAAAAGAAATATGATTTCTCATAAGGTAGGACAGACCGATTGCTATCAAATAAATAAAAATGCCTATAAATACAATCAGCCCTATATTCAGTTTCAAGTGCCTTCCGCCGTTTTTCGAGACGGTCTGTTTCTCTGACCCCATTAAAAAACTCCTTTTAGTGCCGAACCATTCATATAATCAAAATGTTTACCCTGGCAGCTGCTATTCTGCTGCATATATACTTCAAACTCATCCTTCAGCTTCCACCAGCTGATTCCCCAGTTGCAGAAAACAGCATCTTGCTCCGGTATACGACTGAACAACCGCTCAACCGCAATAGATGGATCCAGATTCTCAAGCATTGCCCTGACACGTTCAAAATATTCTTCTTTGCTGCAGATCGTAAGTCTGCCTGCCAGGTAATCCTCAGCCATCTGACTGTCTTTTGCTATATATAATGAATGAATCTTCACAATATCCGAATGCAGAACAGAAACAATTCTGGCTGTTTCCACTGCATCCCGAAGAGTGTCTCCCGGGAGATTGGCAATCAGATGTGTGCACACAGTAAACGGATATCTCTTGATTGCCAGAACCGCATCTATATATTCAGCCAGTCCATGTCCTCTGTGAACTCTGTCCAAGGTATGATAATTCGCCGTCTGCAATCCCAATTCTATATTGATGCCAACGTGGGTGCGCTCCTGAAGTTCTGCCAGACACGCCAGATAATCTGTACGGATACAGTCAGGTCTTGTGGAAACCGAAATCTCAACCACATCCGGAAAAGCCGCCGCTTCCTCCAGATAAGCTTTAAATAGTTCCATTGCCATAAATGTATTCGTATAATTCTGAAAATATGCAATAAACTTACGGGCCTTATACCGTTTGGCAACAACATCTCTTGCATGCTGCATCTGTTCCGTCACCGATGCAGGCTGCCAGACAGATTCAAACCCGGTTCCCTTTTCAGAACAAAATGTACATCCTCCATGTCCGTCACAACGGTTCGGGCAGGATACCGGCAGGTTGACCGGAAGCTTGTAAACCTTTTCTCCATAGCGCTGTTTAAGCCAGCTAGAATAGGGATAAAACACTGTTTTTTCCTCCTTCATAAATACCTGCATTCATTAATTATATCTTTTTTTGACTTATATTGGAACCCTTTTTCACAAAATTATCATAAAGTACACATAATCTTCAATTTTTATTCAATAATAATGATATCATGCCGCTTCGCGAAAGGAGGAATTGACATGGAAAGGAACTGGCTTGACATTACAGCTCTGATACTGATCATCATTGGAGCTATTAACTGGGGACTCATCGGTTTTTTTGAATTTGACCTGATCAGCTACTTCTTCGGCACACTCACTGCTGTGACCCGGATTATTTTTGCCGTTGTGGGCATTGCCGGTATTTATTCCCTGATCCTTTTCTGGAAACTCAGGACAAATTAATCCTTTTCCGGGGAAATGAAATGGCTCCATACAGAACAAAAACAGCAGAAATACCACTTAAGTACTTCTGCTGTTTTCTTCTAAATCATGATATAATATCCAAATTATAAGGAGATAACGATATCCTTCTTAAACTCTTCTGGAATATTATCCGCATCAATGGAAATACTGATCGTAAAATCTACATTGAACTTCTCTGATACATCTGCAAGTTTAGATAATACGTAGCCAACATAATCATCAGATACGCTTGCAATTGTCAGGAAGCTATCAAAGAACATATGCTCCAGATCTCTGTCCTGTGAAATCAGACCACAGATAAATCCAATAAATGCATCATATGTATCAATCGGGAAATCGCCAACATTGATCAAACGAATGCGGTTGCTTAATTCATACATATGCTTGTTATTCTTGTCGAGATAGACAACACTGCCGTTTGCAGCCTTTACTGCTTCATTCGCTTTCTGAATCAAGAATTTTGTTTTACCTTTGCCTTTTACACCTGATATAATCTGTATCATTGTAATCTCCTCCTAGCTTATGCACGTAAATTATATTTAAATTTAAAAAAATTTAAATATATTTGTCTTAATTATAGTATAAATTGTCTAAAAATACAATGCTTATTTGCTAATATCTGATAATAATTTTGACATACTCGAATAAAGCGTATCTTTATCCGGACAACCAAGCAAAACGGAAATATAACCGTTTCCTGAGCCATCCTCCACATAAAGAATCAGACACAGTCCTGCATTATCTGTTGTACCGGTCTTGCCACCAATAATGCTGACGCCTTCGGGCGGTGTCTTGTTGCCCAGCAGATAATAATTTGTCGAGTCATACGTCTGCTGCACTTCCTGCCCATTCCGTGTAAATACAGCGGTATAATGTGCCTGATGAATCGCATCCTTAAACAGATCATACTTCAGACATTCATTGAAAATCAAATAAAGATCATAAGCTGTTGTATAATGATCCGGATCATCCAGACCATTCGGCGTCACAAAATGTGTCTGCGTTGCACCAAGCCTCTGGGCTTCCGCATTCATCTTGTCACAAAAAGCCGGTATATCTCCCCCGCTGACTGCAGAAGCTACGGCATTGGCTGCATCGTTGCCGGAATAGATCAGCATACAATACAATAAGGTCTTCAAAGTCATCTTATCTCCGGCTTTAAAACCGCACACCTGTGCATCTGCGACATCAACATTCACATCATCCGTCAAAGTTACTTCCTGATCCAGATCCTGAACAGTCTCCAGTGCCACCAGCGCTGTCAGAATCTTGGTAATGCTGGCCGGCGGCATCTGTGTATAAATATTCTTCGCCGTGATGACCGTCTTATCCGTTGTGCCCGTCAGAAAAATTTCCTTGGCGTCAAGCTGTGAAAGTGTCTCCTGGTTGATGCCGTTCTCACTGTCTTCCACCGATACAACACCTAGGTTCTCCGCAAAGCCTTCCCAAGCCTCTATATTCAGCATGGAAGCCGCATCTGCAGTCTTACTCGCCGTCACAACTGTATAGGGCTTCAGATACGCTGTCTGGCTCTGGCATCCGCATAACAGTACACTGCATATGCAGGCTGCTGTTAATATTTTCTTCATTCTCTTCACCTGTTATTTATAAAATTCACGCCATTCCAGATCGCCTCTGTCCAGAGCCTTGATCAAAAGTTCTGCTGTTGCCAGGTTTGTTGCGATCGGAATATTATGTGCATCACATAAGCTGACAATTGCGTGGGCATCCGGTTCATGACGCTTTGGCGTATACGGATCCCTCAGGAAAATCATCAGGTCAATGTTGTTATGTTCAATCTGTGCACCTAACTGCTGTTCCCCGCCGAGATGTCCGGCAAGAAACTTGTGTATATTAAGATTCGTCACTTCTTCTATTAAACGCCCTGTGGTGCCTGTCGCATATAATTCATTACGCGCCAGTATTCCTCTGTAAGCGATACAGAAATTCTGCATCAACATTTTTTTTGTATCATGGGCTACTAAACCAATGTTCATAAAAACTTACCTCCTGTTCCGCTGTAAACCAACATTCAAAACTAAACCAATACATATAAAATTACTCAGCAATGAACTCAGACCATAACTGACGAAGGGCAACGGAAGCCCCGTATTCGGCAGTATGCCTGTTGCCACACCAATATTGACAAAAGCCTGGAATGTAATAATACCGGCAACCCCCGATGCGACCAGGTGGCCTCTCATATCTCTTGCATCCTTTGCAACACGCAGGCATTCGATCACAATTAATAAAATGAGCCCTATGACAACACAACTTCCTATAAATCCCAGTTCTTCTCCGACAACTGCGAAAATAAAGTCTGTCTGAGGCTCTGATATGAAATTGCCTCCCTTGACGGATGTAATCGTATTATTATCAAGTCCCTTACCAGTGAGCATACCTGAGCCGATCGCCATAATGGAATTATATTGCTGATTATAGGTTGTCAAAAGATAATCCGAAGGATTCAGGAAACTGAGAACTCTATTAAGCTGATAATCATGTAATAAGATCTGACCGGGCTGCTGGATATACCAGATCAAAATACCGCCCAACGGCAGGGCTGCACCCAGTATCGCACCGATAATCTTATAACTGATACCGCCAACAAACATCAATGTACAAAACAAAAATGCAAAAACCATTGTTGTCGAGAGATCCGGCTCCCATGCAACCAGAAACATCGGAATCATATATAAAATACCAATCCTCAGAATCGTTGCCAGACTGTTGATCTTCTCCTTCTGCTCACTGATCAGATGTGCAAAAATAATCAGCATGATCACCTTGCTGAGCTCTGATGGCTGGAAAGTACCAAAAGGCCCCAATGAAAACCATCTTCTGGCACCATTCACACTAATACCAAAAAGCTTGACAGCAATCAACATACCTATATTAATAGAATACAAAAACCATTCGAATTTTGCAATATAATTATAGTCAATAAGTGAAAAAATTATCATGACGACCGATCCACCGACAAAGCCTATGAGCTGTTTAGCGGCGAAACCATCGGCTGCACTGTTAATAACGAGTATACCAATAATACTTAGCACCCATACATATAAAACCAGTCTGAAATTATACATATGGATATTATATTTATTTGTGTGATACTGTAATATTTTTCTTCTTTGTAACATTTTTCTCCTATCATACCGAATGACGGTTTATTTCCTTAAAAGGCACATAAACAGTCAGAAGCGGTGACCTGGACCGATTCTGATTTTCCTTTTGTGTAATATGAATATCAATATTCTGAATGTCTATTTCGACATATTTGCTAAGTGCAGATACAATATCTCCTCGAATACTATCTGTGATCTCTGTCGGACAAGCTATTCTGTCCGACAGAAGCAGCTGCTTTAACCGGCTGCTGGCGACTTTACCGGAAATCTTTCTTTTTCTTCCAAACAGAAATGAAAACATCCTGACAGCTCCTTTCTATCTGTGAATCAGATAATCCGCAACCCGGAAGAAAAAGCTTTTTCTTCGAGGGTAACAGGCCAGGGGAACATCTTCTCCCATGATACGTCTGCAGATATTCTCATAGGCTTTTCCCGCAGGCGTATGATAACCTGTCAATGATTCCCCCTGATTGGCAGCAACAACCACATTTTCATCATCCGGGATCACACCGATCAGATCCAGTGACAAAATATCTACAATATCTTCTATACTCATCATATCTCCCCGCCTTACCATGTCAAAACGAATCCGATTAATGATCAGATTAATATTTTTGATATGGGATGCTTCCAGAAGACCCGTGATCCGATCCGCGTCCCGGATGGCCGATACCTCCGGTGTTGTCACGATTAATGCACGATCTGCCCCGGCAATGGCATTGTAGAAGCCTCTTTCAATGCCTGCAGGACAGTCAATCAGGATATAATCAAAATCATCTCTCAGCTGCTCGATCAGCTTTTTCATTTGTTCCGGCGAAACACTTGTCTTGTCTCTCGTCTGCGCGGATGGAAGAAGGAACAAATTCGGATAACGTTTATCCCGGATCAGTGCCTGCTTGATCCGGCACCCGCCTTCGATAATATCTACCAGATGATAAACAATCCTGTTTTCAAGTCCCATGATCACATCCAGATTTCTTAAGCCAATATCTGTATCGATCAGAATTGTCTTCTTATCTGCAGCAGCTAAACCTGCACCGATATTGGCTGTTGATGTTGTTTTTCCTACACCGCCTTTACCTGATGTAATGACAAATACTTCTCCCATGCTCATACCTCCCAAAAACCATTGAATCCTTTTATTTTTAGATCATTGTTTTCTTTTGTATGTTCATGTCCGTTGAATTAATCCGCCTGAATATTCTGATCCGGAATATTCGCTGTTCTTGTTGCCGAACCGGATATATCATCTGAAGCATTCTTTTCCGGCACACCAAAATAGTAACACATCAGATCCGCATACAGATCCAGTACATTTGAAGAACCATGACCATTCGGAATGATCAGCGTTGCGGCAACCTCCGGATTCTCATAAGGCGCATAACCAATGAAAAGTCCATGGTTAGGCAGTTTCTCTGATACCTGCGCCGTACCGGATTTACCTGCCAGAGTCACTTTCAGTCCGCCCATTTGTGAACGGTAAGAAGATTCATTACATACCTTATACATACCTGTATGTACCATATCCCATGTGCTCTGTTTCAGTTCAATCTTGTTGGTCAGCTTCGGTTCATTTTCCTCCAGTACATTGCCCTCACTGTCGGTAATCTTATCCAGAATGGATAACTGATACAAATTGCCGGAATTGGCAATAGCTGTCACATAGCGTGCCAATTCAGCCGCTGTATAGTTGTGGGTTGCCTGTCCAATTGCTGAACGGACAACACTCTCATCGGAAATTCTCGGGGTTGTCTCCGGAAGCTCAAGTCCGCTGACGGAATCCAGTCCGAACATCTTCGCATACTTGGCTAAAAGAGCCAGACCTGTTGAATCATTCAGTTCGGTTGTATTATTCTTCGAGCCCAGCCTGTAACCCACTTCATAGAAGAAGTAGTTGCAGGAATATTCTATCGCCTGTTCAACATTGATGGTGCCATGTCCCGCTGAATTCCAGCAGTTGGCATGCGGCACAACCTTTGTATACTCTACATAGTCTGTGATATAAGTGTCTGCATCAATCACGCCTTCCTCCAGACCCGCAATGGCTGAAATCGGTTTAAAAGTTGAACCCGGAGCTAATGTCTGCTGCGTCGCACGGTTATATAAAGGTGATGATGAATTATTGATCAACGATGCATAATAGCTGACATTATTGATCTGATTGGCATCATAACCCGGATAAGATACCAGAGCCTTGACTTTGCCGGTATTAATATCCGTCAGGACAAAGGAACCTGAACAAGGCGGAAGTGCCAGCATATCCGGTGTGATCTCAAGATTATAAATCTTATTGTACATAAAATTCTTTGCGGAAAGACTGCCGGAAAGGAGGCCCTGATAATCATCATCCTCTTCCAGTACATGCTGTGAATACAATAAAAGACAAATGTCTGTACCGTTTATATAATCACTCTCCAACATATAATAAATGGCCTTTTTTTCGAAGCCTTCATATAAAGGGAGTTCCTGTGCCACATATTCAATCAATGCCTGATAGATCTCATTGGTATCCAGATAATCGCTCTCCAGATTCAGTGCACTGACATTGACGATATCCTTCGTGATGGCATAATCAAGCAGCTCATTAAAACTGATGCTTCCGTCATTCCATTTAGCCAGCGTTTCGTCATTATCATCCAGATCACCTGTATTCAATATAGACTTATCCTTCAGCATGGAATAGGTCATTAAAAGATAATCCTTATACTCATCATCCAATTCTCCAAGTGCCGTGTCCATTTTGCTGTCCAGGGAAGAGGCAATGGATGACTCGTAGTTTTTATAGTCCTTCCAGAAACTCTTCTCTCTGTCATCTGCATCATCTGCACTTAAATGAGACAAACTGATGACATTATTATCAATCAACGCATAGTAATATTCTTTGATTGGAATCATAATATCACTGCCTGTGTTTGTCGTGGTATCTGACATATAAGTCAGCAGGATACCCGCAATTCGCTCCTCCAACATATCATAGGCTTTTTTCTGGAGATCTGCATCGATGGACAGGTAAACGTCCTCACCCGGAATAGGATCTTCCTTTTTTGCTACTTCCAGAACACTTCCCAGACTGTTGACATACAATTTCTGAGAACCTTTCGTCCCCTTCAACTTGGATTCAAAATAGGATTCCACACCGGTCTTGCCAATCTGATCATTAAGCGAATAGCTGTCATTTCCCTCCTCTTTATACTGAGCCAGTTCATCTTCGGAAATCGATCCGATATACCCTGTAATGTTAGAAAAATATTTGCTGTCCGCATAAACACGTGTATAACTCTGTTCCACCGATACACCCGGCAGATCCTCAGCATTTTCTTTGACTGCAGCCACCAGCTGATCATTGACATCATTAGCCACTGTGATAGACAGATATTTCTCATAACGTTTCATCCAGAGATCAAAGCGAACAGAAAGAATCTTCAATGCCTCTTCCTTTGAATAGGATTCGTCCAGATTGAACAGTTTCTTTCCTCTCATATACGCATAAACATCCTCAGCAGTCGCATTCGTCTGTTCATCCGTCAGTTTCTCTGAACTATAAACGTCCTTTTTGAATCTCAGAACGGTATTCTCACCTGCATTAAAACTCAACGTTCCTGAAGCGTCCATTTCAAGTGGAATATCATAATTCAATGTGTTGCCTGTTGATTCAATAAAACCGATCAGCTTGGCAATCATCGTATTTCTCGTCTGATTATCTGTCAGCAATGTGCTGTCCTCTATCGTGATAGCATTCGACAACTTGTTGTACGCCAGCGGCACCCCGTTGCAATCATAGATGGTGCCTCTCGGGCTCTCTATTTCTGTGTCCTTCTGAATACGATAAGTAAACGTATTCAGATAATCTTCGCCATTGATGATCTGAAGCTGAAACAGACGGTGAATAAGAACAGCCAGCAGTATCGTATAAACAACGCCCAGGATAAATGTTCGTGTTTTAATAAAACTCAATATATCTTCCAGCAGATTTTTAAACAATGAGATTCTCACTTCCTTTTTTCTCTAAGTGCTCTGTTATCAGTAATATAATTCGATAAAGGAAAACAGCGATAATCACTGTATAAACAGCCTCCGGCAGGATGATCCTCCGCAAATAAAACAATACATTCAATCTGCCTCTGATCATAAAACCGAAAACATACATATAAAATCCATAAAACAGATCTGCTGCTGCAATCATCAGTACGGGAAATGTCAAATCCTCTTTGTAAAAAAGGCGATTACCAATACCTGTCAAATAGCCGCACAGCATATAACCAAAGGCGTACATGCCGATATACGGTCCAAACATCAGATCAAGCAACAATCCGCAGCAAAATCCAACAAGACATCCCTCAAGACTGCCATTGATAATGGCAATCGATGCTGTCAATATAATCAGAAGATTCGGCACAACATCTGCCAGACTGAGATGTACAAAAAATGAACACTGCAATAAAAGAAAAAGAAGAATCAGACCGCCATAGGCCAATATCTTTTTCATTATTCACCCTCCTCGCTGCTGTCCGTCGAATCCGCCGTATCACTTTGTGTCTCGGATGTACTCTGCGTATCCGATGCAACGGTTTCTGATGCACTTCCTGTTTCTTTCATATCCTCTTTCAGCTGTTTAATAACAAGGACATTGGACAAATGCTGGAAATCCACCGTCGGTGTCAGTTTGGCACTGAGCGTCAGCTCTGTATCATTCTCTGTCACATCACTGATGTAACCGATCAGAAGTCCCGGGAGATATTTATCACTGATATAGGAAGTGACCACCTCATCACCCTTGACAACCGTTGAACCCTTTGTGATCAATTCGACATCCAGCAATCCGCTGTCCATCAATGTCAGATCACCATTGACGATACAGATATCCCGGTTCTTGCTGATCATACCGCTGACATTGCTGGCATCGTCAATGATACTTCTAACAACTGCCGAATTGGCATTGACCTGTGTAACAATTCCCACAAGGCCATTGCCTGCGACAACATTCATATCTTTCTTAATACCGTCAACGCTTCCCTTATTGATCGTGAAAGTATCATACCAGTTGCCTGCATCTTTACCAATGATCCTTGCACCTGTCATATCATAAGAGGGATACTTCTCAGACAGCGCCAGAAGATCCAGCAGATCCTCATAATCGGACAGATTATTCTCCATAGCTGTCAGCTTTGCCTGAAGCTTATCTACTTCATTATTCAGCTCCTCATTTTCATTCTGGAGCTGCGTCGTCTTATGTTTTCTCTGGACAATACCTGCTGTAAAATTACCAAAACTATTGATGCCCTCCTGCATAGGCGCCATCAGCGAATTGACGATCGTACCGGCTGCAGGCATCGAGAAACCACGAAACAGGCTTAAACCAATACCGGCAATACACAAAAGACTTAAGGCCGCAAGTACATACTTCGGGTTTATTTTATTTTTTTTGTTGTTCTTCATATTCATTCCTCTATTCAAAAGCTGCATCTCTCAATGAGAATGTCAGATCCTTATAATCGGATGCATGATCCATGATCACCCCAAGCCCTCTGGCAGTACTTTCAAGGGGCTTCGGTGCAAAAACAACCTTCACACGGAGGGATGCATTAAACAGTCTGTCCAATTCAGGAATTAATGTCGTTCCGCCTGTAAAATAAATGCCGTTCTCAATGATATCTCCGGACAATTCCGGTGGAATTGTCTCCATAATGTTGCGGATTGTCCGCACAACCTGAAACAGATAGTTCTTCATGGAATCAAAAACAAGATGATCTGAAACTTCTGCTTTAGACGGAAGTCCTGTAATCACATCTCTTCCAAATACTGTTTTGCCGCGTCCCTGTCCGGGAATTGCATGTCCCAATTCCAGTTTCAGATACTCGGCGGTCTTATCCCCGATCACCAGATGATGACGCTCCTTCACAAGCTGACAAATGGATGCGTTAATGGTGTTGCCACCCACTTTCAGCAACTTGCTGACCACAATTCCGCCCATGGTGATGACTGTGATCTCTGTTGTACCAGCACCCATATCCACAATCATCATACCCTTTTTACTCTTGACATCTACATTCTCCCCAAGAGCTGCCGCCAATGGTTTTTCTACAACAAAAATATTATGCGTATTATAAGCGGAGTGCGCAATAAGATCGAAATAGGCCCGTTTCTCCACCTCCGTCACATCTGACGGTACCGCAAGATAAAAGCTGTTATTTCTCATGAAGCCCGTTGTACATCCGCACTTTTTCAAAAGTGCCTCTGCCACTTTGTTCATATTGTTAACGTCTGCGATCACACCGTCTCTGACCGGATTCGAGATCACAATGGATGCCGGCGTCCGCTCATACATTTCAAATGCATCATTCCCGATTGCCGCTACTTCTTTCTTTCGCTGTATGGCAATCATATTCTTTTCATATACGACAAGTCCATGTCCGCCCTGAAAAATCCTGATATTCATTGTTCCAAGGTCGAGACCGTATTTTCTTCCCGCCAATGGTGTTTCCCCTTTCCTAATGGTTCCAACTTCCGCACAGACTTGTAAAATGTCCGCTGCCGATAATAATATGATCAATCAGCCGGATACCTATCAATTCGCCCGCTGATCTCACCTTTTCTGTTGCAGCCAGATCTTCTCTGCTGGGTGTATCATCACCGCTGGGGTGATTATGTACCAGTACAATGCTGACTGCACCGGCTTTCAATGCCTGTATAAATATCTCTCTCGGAGCAATTAAAGAAGCATTGACCGTGCCCTTGGTAAGAAGGCACTCACTGATCATATGCTGTTTGGTATCCAGCATCATCACATGCACTTCCTCATGTCCCAGGCGGCACATATAAGCCATATAATAATCCGCAATTGACTGCGGTGTTGTGAAAGCATAACTCTCACTGAACTGAATGCGGGTCATCCTTCTGGACAACTCGCAAACAGCGGCCAACTGAACGGCTTTGACCCGTCCAATGCCGCGTATCTTCTGAAAATCTGCAAGTTCAAGCCCCATGATCCCCTCAAGGCCCGGACAGGATGGATTCAAATTCAGCAGTTGTACAGCCAAATCCATCACCTTGTCCCCTCTGGTTCCTGTCTTGAGTATAATAGCAAGAAGCTCCGCATCGGAAAGCGTCCCTGCTCCGTTTTTCTCACACTTTTCATAAGGCCGTTCCGTAACCGGTAACTCCTTCATTGTCAGATGTTTTTTGATTTTCTGCATACTGCTGCTCCTTTCAATTCAGGCAATCGGAGCTTCACAGTTCATTTCATTTTATCACAAAAGGATTCTCATGTATACACAGTTTACTGTAAATCCTTTCTGACAAAAATCTTACAAAGGCAGATGCACTAATCCAGCCTCTTTCATTTTCTGAAGTGACATCATAATACCGAATTTACCATGGTGCCATGTCAGACCGCCCTGGAAATAAACCGCATACGGTGGCTTGATCGGTCCATCCGCACTCAGCTCGATGGATGAGCCTGAGATAAAGGCTCCGGCCGCCATAATAACATCGCAGTCATACCCCGGCATGGCCCATGGCTCCGGTGTCACATAGCTATCCACCGGTGCAGCAGCCTGAATACCTTTACAGAACGCGATCACGCCTTCTGCCGTTCCCGGTACAACAGCCTGAATAATATCATGTCTGGATTCTGTGCTGTTTGGAACCACTTTAAATCCGAGACTTTCGTAAATATTCGCTGCAAAAATAGCGGATTTCAAAGCTGAAGCCGTTACCTGAGGTGCCAGGAAAAGTCCCTGATACAGTGCCCGGTTCACGCCCAGATTCGCACCTAACTCTTTTCCAAGCCCCGGTGCTGTCAATCTGTACGCAGCTCTTTCCACACAATCTTTACGTCCGACAATATAGCCGCCACTTGGCGCAAGGCCACCGCCTGGATTTTTGATCAGAGAGCCGACGCACATATCCGCGCCCACATCCGATGGTTCAATCGTCTCTACAAATTCTCCGTAACAATTATCAACCATACAGATCACATCCGGTTTGATCTTCTTAACAAAGCTGATCAGTTCACCAATCTGCTGTACAGAGAACGTCGGACGCGGCAGATACCCTTTTGATCGCTGGATCGTTACCAGTTTTGTTTTCTCATTGATGGCTTTTTCAATGGCCGGATAATCAAAAGAACCATCCTCCAGAAGTTCTACCTGACGGTAAGTCACTCCGTATTCTGCCAGAGAACCCACTTCCGGGCGGATACCAATGACGCCTTCCAGCGTATCATATGGTTTGCCCACAGGTGATAAAAGTTCATCCCCCGGTCTGAGATTGCCGGATAAAGCAACCGTTAATGCATGGGTACCACAGGTAATGTGCGGGCGCACAAGGGCATCCTCTGTATGAAAAATATCTGCATATACTTTCTCAAGGGTATCTCGTCCGTCATCATCATACCCATAACCTGTTGTGCCTGCAAAATGTCTTTCACTGACTCTGTTCTTCTGCATAGCATGAATAACCTTCAGCTGATTGTATTCAGCAACCTGATCAATTGCCTCAAAACGTTCTTTTAATGATTTCTCAATCTTGCTGCAATAATCATACACATCTTCATCCAGATGCAGATGTTCATACAGTCCTTTTAATTCATATTCTATCTTATCGTTTGTCATTGTTTTCTCCTTAATATAATAACGCATCTTCGGAACCTGTTTACAGATCCTGATGCTGTCTTTCCTATTATATGATACAAGATCCGTCTATTATGCCTTTTTGGCGAAGGATATGTATCATATCTGTCAGTATAGCCTCTTTCCCGTCATATTGTGACTGATCTATCCACAGCACTTCCCGTTCTCTCTTAAACCAGGTCAGCTGCCTTTTGGCAAAATGTCTTGTATCCCGTTTTAATATATAAACGGCTTCCTCAAGGGTTATCTCCCCATCAAGATAAGCTAATATCTCCTTATATCCCAATCCCTGCATAGAGACAAGACTTCTATCGTATCCATGTTCTTTTAAACTCCGAACTTCTTCGACAAGGCCTTCCTCCATCATTTGATCCACTCTCTTGTCAATCCGGTCATACAGGATCTCCCTTGGCCGGTTCAAAACAAAATAGGCAAAATTATAGGGTGATTCTTTCTGCGCTTCCTGCTCATTATGTTCGGAAATCTTCTGACCTGTCTGGTGGAAATACTCCAACGCCCGAATGACTCTCTTTGTATTATGACCATGAATCTTCTCTGCTGATTCCGGATCCACTTTCTTCAACATCTCATAAAGTTTTTCCGGACCGTCCTCCTTAGCTGCCATCTCTTCCAACTGCGTGCGATAACCGTCATCTTCATTCTCTTTGAAATCAATATCATTCAGAATCGCCTGAATATAAAAGCCTGTGCCGCCGACAATTATCGGAACATGGCCATTGGCTCGGATCCTGGCCATGGCCTCCCTGGCCATCTGCTGAAAAATAACAACATTAAAAGATGCATCTGGTTCCAGCACATCCACAAGGTAATGGGGTATTCCCTCCATCTCCTCCGGACGGATCTTGGCTGTGCCGATATCCATCTGCCGGTAAACCTGCATAGAATCCGCAGAAATAATCTCACCGCCAATTGCTTTGGCAAGTCCAATGGAAAGTGCTGTCTTTCCGGAAGCTGTCGGTCCGGTCAGTACAATGAGTGGCTGTTTCATGTTTCATTCTCCCATTCTATGATTGAATTCGTTTAAATTTCTTCTCCAGTTCGTACTTTGAAAGTGAAATAATCGTCGGCCGGCCATGGGGACATGTATACGGGTTCTTTGCCTGCAAAAGTTGTTCGATCAGGGTATCTGCCTCTTTGAAAGACAGCTTATTATTACCTTTAACCGCCGCCTTGCAGGCCATCGTTGCAATATGATCCGTAATAGCACTTCCATCCAATCTGCGGCTCTCCTCCGTCACACTGTCTAAAACTTCAATAAAAATATCTCTGGCATTCATACCAAAGAGCTGCAATGGCACACCGCGCACTGCATACTCTCTGCCGCCAAATAATTCTATTTCAAATCCAAGTTCCGCAAAATAATCTGCATACTGCTTATAAATATTCTCTTCCTGCATAGACAATGTCAGTATAACCGGCGGTGACAACATCTGCTTTTGAAGTGCTTTCTGTGAAAAAGCTTTCATCAACTTCTCATATAGTACCTTCTCATGGGCCGCATGCTGATCAATAATAAAAAGCTTGCCATCATATTCTACCATCCAGTAGGTATCAAAAACCTGTCCGATCAAACGATGCCGTGCTCTTGCTTTCTCATCCAGAAGCCTTTCATCCTCACCAAAAAGCTGCATCTGTTCTCCAACAATCGGCATATGCGGCTTCGGTGCTTTCTCTGCTGCTTCAGACAGCGTCACTTCTGTTTTCTTCTGTTCTTCCGTAGTTTCAAACATCACTGCCCTATTATTTTCATCCTGCAATTTCGAAGTACTTTGTGTCATCGTCTCTTTATGATGATATTCCGTCGGTGTTTCCCGCACAAATGCACTTCCTGATTGTCCTGTCGGTGCAGTATATGGTTTGCTGTCAGCACCCTGATTCGGATAAGATGCCGCCGAATAGCCACTGCCTGCTGCCACCGATGATTTAGCTGAAAAACCTGTTGGTACAGAATGTCCCGACTTTGAATATGCCGATGATGACTGCTCCGGTTTCTTCTGTCCGGCACCCATAGCAGCCAATCGCTGCAGCTCAAAAGGTTCCGGACCAGATTCCTTTTCTTTTTCTTTCCCGTTCGCCTTTTTCTGGTCTTCCAGAGAAATGGCCGGTATCAGCTCCCGGTGTTCCAGCACTGCACGGATAATATCATAAATTTCCTGATATACAGCCTCATTCTGATTAAACCGCAATTCCATTTTTCTCGGATGCACATTGACATCGATCAGTGCCGGATCAACTTCAATATGAAAGGCCGTAAAAGGATATTTGTGAATCATGACAAATGTCTTATAAGCATCCTCTATCGCCTTTGTAATAATATTGCTCTTGATATAACGGCCGTTAATAAAATAATTCTCCCAGGAACGATTACCCCTGGATAAAATCGGCTTGCCGATAAATCCTGTCACATGACAGAGTTTGCCCTGAACATCCACTTCCAGCAGCTGTCCTGTCACATCCCGTCCGTAAATCTGATAAATGATATCTCTCAGATTGCCGTTGCCGGAGGTATGAAGCCGATTCTGATTATTGTTAATAAACTTAAAGGATACATCTGGATGGGACAATGCCAGTCGTCCTGCCAGATCATTAATATAGGCCGCCTCCGTGGCTGCCGTCTTTAAAAACTTTCTCCTGGCCGGTGTATTATAGAACAGATTTCTCACAATGATCGTGGTGCCGTCCGGGCATCCGATATCATCACAGCTCTTTTCTTCACCACCGTCAATACAGTAACGAACCCCCAATAATTCCCGGTGTACCTTTGTAATCAGCTCAATCTGAGAAACGGAGGCAATACTTGACAAAGCCTCTCCTCTGAACCCCAGTGATCCCACTGTCATCAGATCCATAGCCGTTTCGATCTTACTTGTGGCATGTCTGACAAACGCCGTCTTGATATCATCTCTGTCAATACCGCCGCCATTATCCGTCACACGCATCATGGCAATGCCGCCCTCTTTAATCTCAATCGTAATTGCCGATGCTTTCGCATCAATAGCATTCTCCACAAGTTCTTTAATCACCGAGGACGGTCTCTCCACAACCTCTCCGGCTGCAATCTTGTTGATGGTATCACTGTCCAGTAAATGAATAGACTTCATCCTGCTGCCCCCTCTCCTGTTTATTTTATCCCAAATGAATAGTATATCAGTATTTTGTGACCATTTGATGGCTAATTTGTCTCTTTTAACCTTTTCTGAAGTTCATATAATGTATTCAGTGCCTGAATCGGTGTCATGTTGGACACATCCAGTCCTGCCAGTTCCTTCAGAACCGGGTGATCTGCCGGGTAAATATCAAAAAGGCTCATCTGTTTTTCAGCAGGAACTGCCTCTCTGACCACTTCTTTTTTCTTAGCAGAAGTTCTCACCTGCAGATTTTTCGCCTTGTCAGTAACATCTGTTTCTTCCAGCCAGCTGGAAATCTCTTTTGCTCTGTCAATGACAGAATCAGGTACCCCTGCCAGACGGGCTACCTGAATACCATAACTCTTATCTGCACCGCCGCGGATAATCTTTCTCAGGAAAATGATATCATCCCCCTGCTCTCTGACGGCAATACAGTAATTGTTCACGCTGTCAAGCTTTCCTTCCAGTTCTGTCAGTTCATGATAATGGGTAGCAAACAATGTCTTTGCCCCCAGAAGCTTCGGATTGCTGATATGTTCTACTACCGCCCAGGCAATACTTAAACCATCAAATGTACTGGTACCTCTTCCGATTTCATCCAGGATCAGCAGACTTCGGCTGGTGGCATTGCGAAGAATATTGGCAACTTCCGTCATCTCCACCATAAAAGTACTCTGTCCACTGGCCAGATCATCTGATGCACCGACACGGGTGAAAATTCTATCCACAATGCCGATATTGGCTGATTTTGCCGGTACAAAGCTTCCGATCTGAGCCATGAGCACGATCAGCGCCGACTGGCGCATATAGGTAGACTTACCAGCCATATTCGGACCGGTAATAATAGATATACGATGGTTCTTGTTGTCCAAATAAGTATCGTTGTCGATAAACATCTGATTGTTGTTCATCTTCTCTACTACCGGATGGCGGCCGCCCTGAATATCAATAACGCCCTTTGTGTTAATAGACGGGCGCACGTAATCATTGCTCTGAGCCACACAAGCCAGAGAAGCCAATACATCCAAATGCGCGATTGCCTTAGCTGTCTCCTGAATACGAACGACCTGCTCACCGATACTGTCCCTGACTTCACAATAGAGATCATACTCAAGGGCAGCAAGCTTATCTTCCGCACCAAGGATCATATCTTCCAGCTCTTTTAATTCCGGCGTAATATAACGCTCTGCATTGGCCAGTGTCTGTTTGCGGGTCCAGTCCTCCGGCACCAGCTCCTTATAGGAATTGGTAACTTCAAGATAATAGCCGAAAACTTTGTTATAGCGCACACGCAGATTCTTGATACCGGTTTTCTCCTTCTCACGAGCCTCCAACTCCGCCAGCCAGGTTTTGCCTTCTGTTCTTGAGAGACGGAACTTATCCACGTCTTCATTATACCCCTCTTTGATCATGCCGCCCTCACGAATCATAATCGGTGGCTCATCCTGAATAGATTTTTCAATCAGATCATAAATATCCTCCAGACAATCCATTCTTTCATCAATTTCTTTCAATTCTGCGCTTTTTGCCTGAGAAAGCAGCTGTTTGACAGGAGGAATCATTCCGAGAGATGTCTTAAAAGCAATCAGATCCCGGGGATTCGCCGTTCTGTAACTGATGCGAGTCACCAGACGTTCCAGATCGTATACTGCATTCAGATATTCCCGTATCTCCTCTCTAGTAATCATATCATTATATAATTCTTCCACCGCATCCTGCCTTGCGGTAATCTTCTTCTTCTCAATCAGTGGCTGCTCAATCCAGTTTCGCATCAGACGGGCACCCATGGCCGTCTTTGTCTTATCCAGCACCCACAGCAATGAGCCCTTTTTTTGCTTTTCCCTCAGGGTCTCAATCAATTCAAGATTCCTGTTAGTGGCACTGTCAATGATCATATATCCACCTGAGCGGTACGGTGTAATCTTGGTCAGATTGTCAAGAGTATTCTTCTGTGTCTCATAAAGATATAATAGCAATGCGCCCACAGCCAATGTCCCAGATGGAAAATCTGTCAAGCCAAGACCGTCAAGGCTGGCCACCTTAAAATGCTCTTTGATCTTCTGAACACTCACCGCCTCATCCATATACCACGTATCCAGTGTGGATACAGAAACATGCAGACGGTCTTTGAAATCATCCAGACTGGCCCCACTCATATAGAAGGAATCGTTGCAGATAATTTCTGATGGTGAAAAACGATGGATTTCATCATAAAGTTCCTTCAGTGTTGCCACTTCCGTTGTATAAAAATCGCCGGTTGAAATATCCGTGATTGCCAATCCGAACTGATTATTGTCATATACAAGACACATCAGATAGTTATTGCGGCCCTCATCCAGGGCCTGCTGGCTCAGATTCGTTCCCGGTGTGACAATCCGGATCACTTCACGCTTCACAATGCCTTTCGCCTGTTTCGGATCCTCCGCCTGCTCACAGATTGCAACCTTGTAGCCCTTTGCAACCAATTTGTTCAAATAAACATCCACGGCATGATAAGGGACACCACACATTGGTGCCCGCTCTTCCTGACCGCAGTTTTTGCCTGTCAGTGTTATCTCAAGTTCTCTGGATGCAGTCAGGGCATCATCATAAAACATTTCATAAAAATCGCCCAGACGATAAAAAAGGATGCAGTCTTTATACTGCTCCTTGATCGCCATGTATTGCTGCATCATCGGTGTCAATGCTGCCATATATTTCTCCTCCGAGTTTCTTCATCGGTCAATTCGTCTTTTTTTGCATTCTACATTTTAGCATATATCGAATTTAATCACAAGCACCGATTATTACTCTTCTAAAAGCAAATTTCTCGCTTTCTGATACTTTTCCATCCTTTTCAGGTCTTTATCCGTCACGATAGCCAGTCTCCCGATATCGCTGTTATGTGCCAGATCTGCCAGCTTCACCTTTCTGGCAATCGGATTTCCTTTAAGTGCCGCAATGTAATCCATATATGGTACAGATTTTTCATGGGTCAACAGCCGCAAGGCTTCTATCGTGTCCGCTGAAAAGCCTTCCTTTTTCAAATCTTCTATTGTACAGTCTGAATCCTCTGCCACATCATGCAGCAGCGCTGTACAGATTTCATCCTCTGTCTCCATCTGTTCTGCCAGATGAAATGGATGAAAAACATAGGGCATGCCGCTTTTATCCTTTTGATTTTTATGTGTCTCAAAGCAAATCATCATGGCTTTTTTTGTCAATGACGTATATTTTATTCCCATACTTTTAATTCCTTTCTTTCTCTATCTGTAAATTTTTCAAGACTCCCTTGCATCCCCTGGCGCGGCATCCAGTCTGCTTCGCAGACTATAAACACATTCAACACATTCCGCATCCCAATTCCTGTGCAAAGTTTATACTCCCATTATAATACACCTAATACTGAATTTCCACACTCCTATTGACATTTATGTGCTTAATGTTTATAATGTGCATATGTAAACAGCACACTAGTAGAAAGGATGAAGAACAAACTTGAAGATTCTTATTTCAAATACTTCTGACAGCCCTTTGTACCAGCAAATCAAAGACCAGATTAAAGACGCTATTTTAAAGGAAGAATTAGTGGAGGGTGATGCACTTCCTTCTATCCGTGCATTTGCCAATGACCTGAAAGTCAGCGTTTTGACCATTCGCCGGGTTTACGAGGAACTGGAACAGGAAGGGTTTATTACAAGTCAGGTCGGCATCGGCACCTTTGTATCTGCCGGCAATCTTGAATTACTGCGGGATTCCAAACGGCGTCTTGTAGAGCAGAAAATGCTCGATATGATACAAACTGCGAAATCACTGAAAATTACTAAAGAAGAACTGAATGCCATGATGGATATTCTTTACGAGGAGGATTAACAATGAAAGATATTTTGAGAGTAAAGAATTTAAACACTATATGAATATGTTTTCCCTTGACCCTAAAAGGAAAATCAATACCCTTTCCAAAGGAATGAAGATGAAATACGCCCTTACTCTGGCCCTTTCTCACAATGCTGAACTTCTGATTATGGATGAACCCACCAGCGGACTGGACCCTCTAAGCAGAAGCCAGCTCTTGAATGTTCTGAATGATTATATGGAAAACGGCGGCAAAGGTGTACTTTTCTCAACCCACATCACTTCGGACCTTGACAAAATCGCTGATATGCTGATTATGATTCACAATGGCCGCATCGTCTTTCAGGAAGAGAAGGATTTTCTCCTTGACAATTACAGAATCATCAAAGGTGATAAAAAATTATTAACTGAGAATATACGCCAGCTATTTTTAAACATCACAGAAACTGCATTTGGTTTTACCGGCGTCACCAGACATGCTGCCAGAGTACAGTCGTATCTTCCAGATGCCATCACAGAACGCCCCACCATTGAAGATATTATGCTGGCCAATCTAGGAGGTTGTGGAAAATGATGCTATGGTATTTATTAAAGAAAGATATCTTGATTATCAAAAAGTATGTACTGATTATGCTGGCTGCTGCGGTACTTATCCCGCCTTTTATGCTCTGGCGTGTCCCTGAATATGCCGGGATTCTGGGCTTCATGCTGTCTGTCATTTTCTGCGTTTTAATCCTGCTGCAATATATCTCTTTAAAAGAATATCAATTTCCAAAGGCAGCCTCTCTGCTATGCGCAGCAACTTTTTCACGAAAAATGATGGTATTGTCCCTGTACATTTTCTGTATTGCCGTTTATGTGGTCTGCTGCACCATCTATACCATTGAAGCTTTGATTATCCCCGGTTTAGACACTATGAATGCAGCCATGTTCTTCCTGATGTTTTTAGTCATCTCTGTATTGATCAGTATCTATCTTCCAATACAGTATAAGCTGGGTTACGAGAAAACCAAATTTGCCTTTACAGTTGTCATCATAGCTTCGCCTTTCCTCCTGCCTCAGCTCATGAAAATGGAAAATTTCAACCTGAACTTTCTTTCCGAATTTTCCCCAATCCTTATTTGCGGAAGTGTCTTGTTGCTTTCCTGTATGATTCTGGCAGTATCTGCTGCTTTGTCCATAAAATTTTATAACAGAACTGATTTAGCATGAAAGAGAGTTTAAAATATGAATAACGAAAAAATTTTTCTCTATATGATCAGCGCAGCCGCCCTGTGCTTTTGCCTGTTCAATATCCTTCAATTTCTTTTGAATTACAACAAAACGGCGCAAACCGTCGGAACCATTATATCCATTAAAACACCAGGTCCTGAAACATCAAAGTTTCGCAATTCAAAATGGGCGGTTGTTTCCTACAAAGTAAAGGGCAGAATCTATCAGTCCCATAACCGCATACAAGTGCCTGTGTCCTCACAAATCGGCGGGGCAGTGAAAGTACGTTATGACAAATTCACTCCGGAAAAATTATACAGCTATTCCCTGTTTCGAATAGTTGTATCATTCATCATTGCCGCTGTCTTTTTTGTAATAGCCAGGTTTGAAATCCTTTTCCTTTTATGAAGAAATCATTCGGCTTACATAAAAAATTGCCCGATTCAATATATCATATTCATTCGGTTCATTTTTTTGAGCTTCAATGTTGATAATAAGCGGTCTATAAACTTCAAAAAAGGATTCCCTATGCACCTGTGCTGAACAGATCATAGGGAATCCTTTTATCGATAATCTAAAACCGCACTTTACTAACTACTTAGCGCGAATGCTCCGTCTCTTTTTAGACGTTGAACAGCAGTTCTGCATATGTTGGGAATGGCCAAGCTTTCTCATCAACCAGTGTTTCCAGTTTATCAGCCGGTTCACGTACTTCTGCAAACTGAGCGAATACATCGTCTCTGTATGCAATAGCCTGAGCCTTAGGATCTTCAATCTTAACAGAAGCATCTGTTGCTGCTTCCAGTTTAACAACAGATGCATCCAGTTTGGACAGCTCTGTTGTAATCTCTTTCAGAACCTTTTCCTGTACAGAAGCATCTGCGCCAACAGCCTTAACAGCTGCAACAGATTTTGCAACAGTTGTTGTATATTCCATAACAGCAGGAATGATTTCTTTCTTAACCATATCGATCATGGTTCTTGCTTCGATATTGATAGCCTTAGAATAATTCTCGTAACCAACTTCTTCACGGGCTGCAAGCTCTACTGCTGAGAATACGCCATGTTTCTCGAAAAGTTTGATGACTTCTGGATCTGCCAGTACAGATGTAGCATCTACTGTATTCTTGATGTTTGGAAGGCCACGGCGGGCAGCTTCCTCTACCCATGCATCTGAATAACCATCACCATTAAAGATGATACGGATATGGTCAGTTACCCAGTCCTTGATCAGATCATGGAGAGCCAGTTCAAAATCATCGGCCTTTTCAAGAATATCTGCTGCCTGACATAATGTCTCTGCAACAATTGTATTTAATACAATGTTAGGGTCTGCGATGGACGCAGAAGAACCTACCATACGGAATTCGAATTTATTGCCTGTAAATGCAAATGGTGATGTTCTGTTACGGTCTGTAGCATCTTTGCTGAATCTTGGTACAGTGGATACACCTGTTTCAAGCTGGCTGCCTTCCAGACTTCTTGTAGCTTCGCCTTTTTCACATAACTGGCTTAATACATCTTCCAGCTGATCGCCAAGGAATACGGAGATGATTGCTGGAGGTGCTTCATTAGCACCAAGTCTGTGGTCATTGCCAGGAATTGCTGCGGACATACGAAGCAATGGTGCATAATCATCAACAGCTTTCAGGATAGATGCCAATACAAGAAGGAACTGCTTGTTGGAATGTGGTGTATCACCAGGCTCCAGCAGATTCTTGCCTGTATCTGTGCTCATAGACCAGTTATTGTGTTTACCGGAACCATTGATACCTGCAAATGGTTTCTCATGTAACAGGCATACAAGATTATGGCGAAGTGCAACTTTCTTCATAATTTCCATAATCAGCTGATTGTGGTCTGTGGCAATATTGGTTGTATCATAAATCGGTGCCAGTTCATGCTGAGCAGGTGCAACTTCATTATGCTGTGTCTTTGCTGTAATACCCAATTTCCAGAGTTCTTCATTTAACTCTGTCATATAAGCAAGGACTCTCTCTTTGATTGTACCAAAGTAATGATCATCCAGTTCCTGACCCTTAGGAGCAGGTGCGCCGAATAATGTACGGCCTGTGAAGATCAAGTCTTTACGTTTGTCATATGTATCCTTGTCTACAAGGAAGTATTCCTGTTCAGGTCCGACACTTGTTACAACCTTTGTTGCTGTTGTATCACCAAAGAGTTTGATAATACGCATAGCCTGTGTGCTCAGTGCTTCCATGGAACGAAGAAGCGGTGTCTTCTTATCCAGTGCTTCACCTGTGTAAGAACAGAAAATAGTCGGAATATAAAGAACCGGTGTGCTGTCCGGAGCTTCATGAATGAAAGCCGGTGATGTACAATCCCATGCTGTATAACCCCTTGCTTCACATGTTGCACGGATACCACCTGAAGGGAATGAAGAACCATCCGGTTCACCCTTGATCAGCTCTTTTCCTGAGAAAGAAAGAAGAATAGAGCCGTCTTTCTGCGGATTAATGAACGCATCATGCTTCTCAGCCGTAATATTGGTCAAAGGCTGGAACCAGTGTGTATAATGTGTGGCACCTTTTTCAATGGCCCACTCTTTCATCTCATGGGCGATAATCTCAGCCACATGTGGTTCAAGGTCCTTGCCTTCAAGAAGTGTATTCTTGAATTCAGCATAAATCTTCTTTGGTAAACGCTGTTTCATTGTCGCATCATCAAATACGTTAGATGCAAAAATCTCTGATACATTGATTTTTACTGACATAGTTCCTACCTCATTTCAATATTATTTGCTTGTTCCGGAGCTATACGGTATTCGTCATCTCTCACTTCTGACTAACCGCTGTGCTAAAAATAGCACCTGAACCCCGGTAAAGTAAAAAGGCGTCCTCAAATAAATGAGAACGCCTTTGCTCTTCAAACTTAACTTCTCATTCATCATATCACAAAATTTGGAAAATACAACTATTTTTTATGATTATTTTTTCTTTTGTAAAAGTTCACCAATTATTTTTCTTTTTTCACGATTTTGTTTATTATTCTGACAAATTACCAATATAATAAAAACCTTTGCACTCTTCCAGATGAACATCCACTATCTGACCAATCAAATCCGGTGTTCCTTTGAAATGTACCAGCAGATTATTGCTCATACGGCCTGTTACCATGGTTTCGTCATGCTCATTCACATCTTCCACAAGCACTTTCTGTACGGAGCCAGTAAAACGTGCAGAAGCTTCAGAGGCCTTCTGCTGTACGAGCTTTAACAGACGATCAAAACGATCCTTGACAACATCTTCCGGCACCTGATTCTCCATAGAAGCCGCCGGGGTGCCTGTTCTTTTAGAATAAATGAAAGTAAAGGCACTGTCAAATCCAACTTTCTCCACCACATCCATGGTCTCTAAGAAATCCTCTTCTGTTTCTCCCGGAAAGCCCACAATAATATCTGTTGTCAAAGAAATATCCGGGCAGCCTTTACGGATGCGGTCCACCAGGTCAAGATATGATTCTTTGGTATATTTACGGTTCATCAACTTCAGAATACGACTGCTGCCTGACTGCAGCGGCAGATGAAGATGACGGCAGATTTTCTTTGACTGCCCCATAACAGCAATCAGTTCATCAGACAAATCCTTCGGATGAGAAGTCATAAAACGAATACGTTCCAGTCCTTCAATCTTCTCGATTTCCTGAAGCAACTTGGCAAAGCTGATTGGGTTTTCCAGATTCTTACCGTAGGAATTGACATTCTGTCCAAGGAGCATGACTTCCTTCACGCCATCTGCTACGTCACGCTCAATCTCACGGATAATATCCTTCGGTTCACGGCTTCTCTCACGACCACGCACATAAGGGACAATACAATAACTGCAGAAATTGTTGCAGCCAAACATGATATTGACACCTGTTTTGAAAGAGTACTTGCGTTCATTCGGCAGATCCTCCACAATCTGATTGGTATCTTTCCAGATATCTACCACCATTTTGCCGGTATTCAAACGTGTCTGAATCAGCTCTGCCAATTTAAAGATATTGTGTGTACCGAAAATAATATCCACATGACGGTAAGATTTACGAATCTTGTCAACAACAAGGGGCTCCTGCATCATGCAGCCGCACAATGCGATCAGCATATCCGGATGGTGCTGCTTAGTACGCTTCATCTGTCCCAAGCGGCCGTAAACACGAAGATTGGCATTTTCACGTACCGTACAGGTATTGTAAATGACAAAATCCGCATCCTCCGTATCTGTTTCTGCATAACCGATGCGTTCCAGAATGCCCGCCAGTTTCTCTGAGTCCCTGGCATTCATCTGACAGCCGAAAGTCACCACATGATAGGTCTTTTTCTTCCCTGTTCTGGCATAATCCGCCTGCATCTGTTCATGTAACTGCTCGATGATAAACAGCTGTTTCTCAGTTTCATCAGAAGGCAGCTGTGACACACCCTCTGCTTTTGTATAATCATTAATGCTCATTCATATCCTCCAGTTTATCACAATCAAAGATTGAGATATTTATTCCCGAATCTGGCCATCCCCATAAATCACATACTTGGTAGTGGTCAGTTCTTTTAACCCCATCGGCCCTCTGGCATGAAGTTTTTGTGTGCTGATGCCGATTTCGGCACCAAAACCAAATTCAAATCCATCTGTAAAACGGGTTGATGCATTGACGTAAACCGCTGCAGCATCCACCTCATCCAGGAATTTTCTCGCATTGGCGTAATCTTTTGTCACAATGGCCTCAGAATGGCCGGTATTGTAGCGGTTGATATGCTCAATGGCTTCATCCACAGAAGCAACGGTACGCACAGAAGCAATCAGATCCAGGTATTCAGTTCCCCAGTCTTCCTCTGTTGCTTTCTTCATATCCGGCACCACTTCAAGGGCTGCCTCATCACCGCGAAGCTCGCAGTGCTTATCTCTCAGAGCCTTTGCAATAGCCGGAAGCGCCTCTCCGATAATGTCTTTATGAATCACCAGCGATTCACAGGCATTGCAGACACCTGTTCTCTGGGTCTTTGCATTCAGAATAATCTTTACCGCCATGTCAATATCCGCAGAAGCATCCACATAAACATGACAATTGCCTGTTCCGGTTTCAATCACCGGCACTGTACTGTTCTCCACAACGGTACGAATCAATCCTGCACCGCCCCTTGGAATCAGTACATCAATATACTGGTTCAGGCGCATCATGGCTTTTGCTGTTTCACGGCTTGTGTCTTCCACCAACAGAAGGGCATCTTCACAGCCGCCCCCTGCGGCAATAGCTTTTCTCAATACTTTTGTAATGGCCATATTAGAATGAATGGCATCACTGCCACCCTTTAAAATCACGGTATTATTTGTCTTAAAACATAACCCAAAGGCATCCGCTGTCACATTTGGTCTGGACTCATAAATAATTCCTATGACGCCGATAGGCACTCTCTTTTTGCAGATTTCAAGACCATTTGGACGAACGGTAGAACTGATGATTTCACCAATCGGATCTTCCAAGGCAATCAGCTGTGTCAGTCCCTCTGCCATACCGGCAATGCGGCTTTCTGACAAAACCAGGCGATCCACCATCGGCTCCGGCATATTTTTCTTTCTTGCCGCCTCTATATCCATGGCATTGGCCTTCAAAATCTCTTCCTGCTCATCCACCAGCGCCTGTGCTGCCAAGGCCAGAATCTGATTCTTCTGTGTTGTCCCCATTCTGTTCATATGTCTTGATGCCTGTTTGGCCCTTCTGCCAAGTTCCTCAATCGTTGTCACCTGCCGCATCTCCTTTCCGTATCACCTCATCCGGTGTTATCACTATATTCATCATTCTGTCATGCCTTTCAAAAGGTATTTCATTCCTTAACTGAAAATCATAGGCCAGCCCACAGGCTGTCACCTGACTGCCATGACGTTTCAGCCACACATCATAAAAACCGCCGCCATAGCCCATCCGGTGCATCTGTCTGTCAAAAGCTGTCCCGGGAACAACCAGAAACCCTTCAAATACTTCCTCCTGACAGTTTTCCAGCGGTTCAGGAATATCATAATATCCCGGTGCCACATCCTTCATAGATGTAATTTTATAAAAGTGCATTTCTGCCGGACCTGTGACTCTAGGCAATGCTACTCTTTTGCCGTCCTCCAAAGCTTTTTCTATCAGCTTCCAGGTGTCCGCCTCCCCTTTGCAGGAAGCATAGCATAAAATCGTATCTGCCGCTTTATATTCATCCAGACCGACGATTCGCTCTGTGAACTGTCTGCCGAATGTCTGGCATATTTCTTCGCCAAGATGCCGTCTCTTTGAAAGAATTTCCTTTCGCAGCATTCTCTTTGCTTCACAGATATCAGTTGGCATGTTTTTTCTTCTTAGCCAGATTCTGTGCTGCCTGCTCCTTCAAGGATACAATACTTCCATCCGGTCTTTTTACATCAATATTGTTCAGCTGTCTTCTCATATTGGCACGGACAGATTCGATATAAGCCTCTCTTAATTTCACCTGTTCCTGCTTTTCATCCGGTGTCAGCCCTTCACTTTTACTTTTATGGTATAATTCATTAATTCTTTTAATATCAGCATCTGTAATCATGAATTTCTTCTTCTCCTCCGTTGATGATTTTTTCAGGTTCTATATAATCCAGAATGTTAAACTTCTCACTCTTATGAGCCAGGAATAAAGTACCCTTCTCCTGTCCTTTCATAATGTCGTCAATGACATGAAAATCTTTGCCGTTTGCTATAATCATATCACATCCTGCATCATTGGCAATACGTGCCGCGTCAATTTTTGTTTTCATGCCGCCGGTACCGTAATCGCTGCCGGCTCCTTTGGCAATCTCGTAAAGAGAATCATCAATATCCGTCACACATTCAATAAAAAGCGCATCCTTATTCTGAGACGGATCATCTGTATACAAGCCATCAATATCTGACAACAAAATCAGCAAATCTGCGCTGGTAATCGCCGCCACCACCGCTGACAGGGTATCGTTGTCACCAATCTCAATCTCATCCGTTGAAACGGTGTCATTCTCATTGACAATCGGAATCACACCCATTTTCAGCAGCTCATTGAATGTATTTCTGGCATTGTGCAGGCTCTTTTCTCTGACAATAGTATGTTTCGTCATAAGAATCTGGGAAGCCACATGGCTGTATTCATTAAAAAGCTTCTGATAAATCATCATCAGCATTCCCTGACCCACTGAAGCACAGGCCTGTTTCTGAGCCAGTTCCTTCGGACGCTCGTTTAAACCAAGGGCTTTTCTCCCTACACCAATGGCACCGGATGAAACAAGTACCACATCCTTGCCCTGATTGCGCAGATCACACAGGACTCGCACCAACTGCTCCAGTTTCAGCAGATCTGTCTCTCCGGTTTCCGGGTGCACAAGCGAGGACGATCCCACTTTAATGACAATTCTCTTTTTGTTTTTCAGATTCTGTCTGTAATGTTTATTCGTAATCAGCATGTCTGCCTCCATTCTCTCTCTGTCATTGTCCCCAGACAATTATTTCTCTGTTTCTGACAAACATTTCTACTTTGCCTGTTCAACGGCGGCATAAGCCGCTGCTACAGCTTCCGCTACACGCAGGCCATCCATAGCAGCACTTGTAATGCCGCCTGCATAACCGGCTCCCTCACCGCATGGGTAAAGGCCCCCAACACTGCTTTCAAAATGTTCATCTCTCGGTATTCGCACCGGTGAAGATGTTCGCGTTTCAACACCCGAAAGAATAGCATCGGGTCTGTCATAACCTTTGATCTTTCTGCCGAAAGCATCAATGCCTTCTACCAGACTTTCACAGACAAACGTCGGCAGGCAATGCCATAAATTGCCGAAATGATAACCGCCTTTATGTTCGGGCTTCACCGCTCCAAAACGTTCTGAGACTTTTTTTTCTTTGAAATCATCGAAAAGCTGCACTGGCACAAGTCCCTGACCTTCTTCATAAGCCAGTTTCTCCCATTTTCGCTGAAAAGCCATCCCGGCAAGAATATCAGAACTGCCGAAATCCTCCGGTGAAACGCCCACGATCACCGCACTGTTGGCATTGGCACCGTCACGTCCACGGTTGCTCATACCATTCACCGCACACATGCCTTCTTCTGAAGAAGCATTCACCACATAGCCGCCGGGACACATACAGAATGTATACACCTGGCGCCCCTTACCCGTCCGGTAAGTTAATTTGTAACTGGCTGCCGGAAGCTGGTCTGCTACGCTGCCATACTGGGATGCATTAATCATTGACTGCGGATGCTCCACGCGCACACCGACAGCAAACGGCTTTGGCTCCATGGTAATCTTTCTCTCCAAAAGTTTCTCAAAAGTATCCCTGGCACTATGTCCCACTGCCAGAACAACCTGGTCAGCTTCAATTTTCTCACGGTCATTGACAATAACACCTCTAATATGATTCTGAGCATCTATCACAAAATCTGTCACTTTTGAATCAAAGTGCACCTGACCGCCCAGAGAAAGTATCTCATTGCGAAGTTTTTCAACAATCCCTACAAGCAGATCTGTCCCCACATGCGGCTTCTGCACATATAAGATATCTTCCGGTGCTCCCGCCTCTACAAAAGTCTCCATAACTTTTCTCTGTCGTCCAGATGGATCCTTAACAAGCGTATTGAGTTTACCATCTGAAAAAGTACCGGCACCGCCCTCACCAAACTGTACATTGCACTCCTTATCAAGCTTACCGCCTGCCCAGAAGGCATTCACCTTCTCCATACGGGTGTGCACTTCACTTCCCCGCTCCAGAATAATCGGATCATATCCCTGTCTGGCCAGCATGAGCCCACAGAACAGGCCGGCCGGTCCGCTGCCGATGATTACCGGAGGCTTTGCTGGTTTGTCCGCTGCCTTTTCCGGCATCTGATAGATGACCGGTGTATAAGGCAGTATATCTTTATTGGCATGATGCTTTTTCAGATACTGCTTTTCATTTGCTAATGTCACTGCCACGGAATACTGATAAAGAACTTCCCCGGCATGCCCGCCTTTTCCGGATTTTCTCGCATCGATTGATTGTTTGAGAATCCGGTAATCTATCATCTCCTCCGGTCTGATACGCAATTTATGCACAATCGCCTCTTTTAATTGTTTTTTTGAATGGTTCAGAGGCAGTTTAATCTGATTAACCTTTAACACGGCAGCTCCTTCCGGCATCTGAACCTGCAAGAATACCGGTTGCCCAAGCCCACTGCAGATTGTATCCTCCGCAGATGCCATCAACATCCAATAATTCTCCGGTAAAATAAAGTCCTCTGACAATTTTTGATGCCATATTCTTCTCATCTATTTCTCTTGTATCAACCCCTCCGGCTGTTGCCTGGGACTGTTCAAAATCGTTTGTCGCGTTAATATGCACTTCGTGATGTTTCACCAGTGCAATCAAACGCTCCAGTGCACGATCATCTACTTTGCAGCATGGCTGTCCGCCGTCTATGCCAGCGCATTTTAACAGACAGGCTGCCAGCTTACTATTCATCATTCCCGAAAGCACCATCCGCATTGTCCACTTCGGACTGGCATGCATCTGCCACATCAGTCTGGCACGAAGTCCTTTGTCGCTGACAGCTGGCATCAAATCAAGTACCGCTGTCACTGTTTTTTTCATTTGCAAAGCTTTCGCGGCGTAACGGCTCACCTGAAACACCGGAATTCCTGAAATACCATACGCAGTCAATTGGATTTCACCGCTGTCCTCCGCAGCCATTTTGCCGCCTGTAAGAAGTCTTACCCTGCCCTGAAGACGAATTCCCGCCAGTTCTTTAAAATATTTCTCCTTACAATGAAGCGCACATAATGCAGGCACCGGTGCAGACACATGATGTCCAAGACTCTCTGCCAGTCTGTATCCGGAACCGTTGCTGCCAAGTTTGGATGCAGATGCGCCGCCACAGGCCATGATCAGTTTTCTGCATTGATAAACATTGTCTACCGAATAAACGGTAAAACCGCCCTTCGACAAACCTTTACCGCCAACTCTGATCTTCTTTACTTCCTGTCCGGTTACCACATCGGCTTTCTGCTCTGCCAGTTCCCAGCACAATATATCTCGGACCGATGCGGCCTGTTCAGACATCGGGTATACATAACCATCTCGCGCTTTTGTATAAAGCCCCATGGATTCAAAAAAAGCCAGTGTATCACCGGCATCAAAATTCTCCAGTACATGAAGCGGAAACACCTCCTGCCCGGATCTGTAAACACCGGAGGAAATACAGCCCCTTCGAATGGCCTGATTGGTCAGATTACACTTGCCATTGCCCGTTGCCAGAATCTTCTTGCCGGTTTTATCCATTCTTTCAATAACTAAAACTGAGGCTCCTTCCCTCCCGGCTGCAATCGCTGCAGCCAGTCCGGAAGCGCCTCCTCCGATGATACATACATCGTAAATCATACAAGGCTCCTTATATCAAATGAAAACGTTTTAAATACACACTCAGTGTTGTTCCCTTCGGGAAAGAATATAATTCTTCCTCCGTCAGACCATGGAACTTCAGCAATGCCACTGCATAAACAACCACTGCGACAATGATTGCCAGCAATGTTGCAATTGCATTGATATGTAAAACAAAATAAACACCCTTATAAACAATAAATGTAGCTACGCCCATCACCGCCGATGCAGCTGCAGGTATCAGAAATGTCTGTTTTGCTTCCTGTTCATAACCGATATAACGTCTTAAAGCAACCTGATTAAAAATACACATCAGGAAACCAAATAGAATATTACTATATAAAATTGCGTAAATATTCATATCACAGAATCTCAGCAGAATTACAATAAATACCGTATGAATCGCCAGAGCAATACCTGAATTCACAATCGGTGTGTTCATTTTGTCAATTCCCTGAAGTGCACCAATCGTTACCGTCGACAAAGAATAAAACAACAAATACGGTGTACCGATCGTAATCAAATGTCTTGTCAGCGCAGATGAATCATTAAACAGCAGCTGCATGATCGGTCCGCCAAGCACGGATAAACCTACACAGGCCGGGATTGCAATGATCATACAGAATTTAACTGTTGTCTCTATTTTGCTGTGAATTTCTTCCCTGTCACCCCTTAACATGGCTGATGAAATACCCGGGACAACGGCCAATCCAAGTGCTGTTGCCATCGCCATCGGTACATTCACAAGCATCTTATACTTGCTGCTGTAGACGCCATATAAAGATGAAATCAGTTCTGCATCATAGCCAAGTTTAGCTAAAATATTACTATATAAAGAAGAATCAATGATGCCGCTCACCTGATAAATAACAGAACTCAAAACAACCGGTGCCATCGTCAGTGTTAACACTTTATAAATATTCTTATAGGATTCCGGCTGATGCAGTTTATCCTTGTGTACACGATGCATAAACCGTGGGTGATACAACATATATATAATAATCAGGAAAATCGTGCTTGCAAGTGCACCGATACAGGTACCGAGGGTACCGCCCATGGCGGCCCATGCAGGTCCCTGGGATACAAGGATTGCTGCGGCTGCTACACTGACAACTGCATTAAAAATCTGTTCAAAAATCTGTGAAATGGCTGTAGGCATCATGCTGCCGATTCCCTGAAAATAACCTCTGAAAGTACTCATGACACAACAGAGGAAAATTGTCGGTGCCAGAACTCTGAGTGCCGGCACCACCCCAATCATCTCAGGGCCAAATACAGCACTTGTAATCTGTTTCGCAAAGATAAATGTACCAAGGCCGATCACAGATCCCACAACCAGTGTCCACAAAAGGGCACTGACCATAATTCTGTGTTCATTGGTATAATCCCGTTTGGCATGCGTCTTTGACACCAACTTACTGACTGCCAGCGGCACACCATTGGACGAAACAAGCAACAGTAACATATAAATATCATATGCGTAGCCGTAATACCCCATCGCAACATCTCCTGCAATTCGCTGGAGCGGAATACGGTAGAACAGCCCAATCAGGCGGACAATAATCTGTGCAGCGGCCAGGATCGACCCCTGCACAATGATATCGCCGCCTTTGTTTTTGCTTTTGGAAGAGCTTCCCATTCATACACCTCTTGTCTATATCATTCTAAAGTGACAGTTTTACTGTCTGATACGACCTCGAAGAATGTTTTTCCAGGATTCAAGGAAATCTCATTGCCTGATGCATCATAGTATTTCGTCTTATCTGCATTATCATTTCTTTTCCATGTAATCTCTTCAGCTTTGCCATCTGTAATATACAGTCCCTTGCCAGAACCATTCAACGTCATATCCTGATAATCTTCTTCGCTGATGGACTTCTGAGCTACATACTGAACAATAATGTTCTTAAAGGCCAGCTGTTCATTATTCTCCCGGTCGATATGGGCTTCACCAAACTGATAGCGATAGTAAAGACCATCCTCAGTATTATATGTGAAATATGGCTTCGAGTCAAATGGAATATTCACTTTTTGTGCATTTATTCCATCTTTCAGCTCCGTATCAACATGATTAAACTGCAGTCGCGGTGTATATCCCTCCGGATAATCTCTGGTAAGGCCTGTGACTTCAAGTCCCGCTGCCAGCATCTTGCCGGTTGTATAGACATTATGTGGTGCTACACGATCCGTTGAACGATAAAAAACTTTCGGTTCATAGCTTGATATGCCATGAATTGTCGTAATATTCTCATTTTCAATACGTTCAAGTGCAAACCTTGACTGACCATAGTGTACATAAATAGCATCATTATCATTGGCAAAATCAATATAATTATGTCTTGCACTCCGGACAGACCCGATTTTTTCAACGTTATCCACATCTTGAAAAAGAGCCAGAAGACGCGTAATACCGCCTTCTACCTGTGCTTCATAAATCATTTCAGCCTGACTGACACCAGATTGCGGAAGCGACACATCAATGTTATTGATCATAATCGCATACGGACGCTGCTTTCCGATTGTCTCACTGACAGGCTCTCCAGTCAGATAACTGTACATTTCGCCGGCAGGCAAAGCTGCTTCCGTCTCTGCTTCCGTTTCTGTCTCACTTTCTGTCTGTGTTTCAACCGTAACTTCAGTCTGAGTCTCTGTTTCCGTTGATTCTGTCTTCTTACCGCCACAAGCAGTTACTGCCAGCATCATACCTACTGCCAAACATACAGCTGTCATACCATATTTCATCTTTTTCATAAAATTACCCCCATTATCTTATAAATTTGTGTTGTTGTCTTTCCACTAAAAATATCTCTGAATCCTTCCGTCCTACATACACTAACGCTTCAGATTCAGCATATTCAAAATGTCTCTCTGCTTCTCCTCCATCACTTCCCGCTCTTCATCCTGCATATGGTCATATCCGAACAAATGCAGCATACTATGAGCCACAAGAAAGCCCAATTCCCTCTGCTGGGAATGGCCATAACTTGCAGCCTGCTCAATAATCTTGTCCACAGACAAAATAATATCCCCCAATATCAGTTCACCACTCTCCGGGTTGAAGAAATCTTCTGTCAATCCCTCCTCCAATACTGAAAAATCCCCCGGCCGTACATAGTCAATCATAGGAAATGACAACACATCTGTCGGTTTGAACAGATCTCTGTAGTCTCTGTTAATCATTGCAATTTCATCATTCGTTGTCAAAACCACATTTACTTCTGTTTCATAGGGACATTCTTCAAAATCAAGGGCACCATTGATGACCTCCCTGATAATCTTCTCATAGTCAAAATCAAGCTTCTTATCTGCTTCATAATCAATATTTACTGTCATAAACTCTCTCCTATTTATCTCCTCGTTCGCTTATCTTTCTGCGTACTGATGATCGCTTTGTTCTAGCCCTGGCTGCTTCATCTTTCTTCAGACCGTCTTTTGACAAATGCTTCTGCTTCGCTTCATAATCATCATAAGCCTTGACAATCTTCTGTACCAGCGGATGTCTCACAACATCCTGGCTGGAAAGCATACAAATCCCAATATCATTAATGCCGCCTAACACTTTCAGTGCCACATCCAGTCCAGACTGCTGCCCCGTTGGCAGATCCTTCTGGCTTAAATCACCTGTCACAATAACCTTGGAGCCAAAACCGATACGGGTCAGGAACATCTTCATCTGAGCCGGTGTTGTATTCTGCGCCTCATCCAAAACAATAAACGAATTATCAAGGGTACGCCCTCTCATATAAGCAAGCGGCGCCACCTCAATTAATCCCTTTTCCATGTTCTTCTGGAAACTTTCTGCTCCCATGATCTCATACAGCGCATCATATAAAGGTCTCAAGTAAGGATCGATCTTACTCTGCAAATCTCCCGGCAAAAAACCGAGTTTCTCACCTGCCTCAATAGCCGGTCTTGTCAAAATGATTCGATTGACTTCATTATTCCTAAAGGCCGTAATAGCCATAGCCATGGCAAGATATGTCTTGCCCGTGCCGGCGGGACCTACACCGAATACAATCATTTTCTCACGGATATTGCGAATATAATTCTTCTGTCCATGCGTCTTCGGCTTGATCGGCCGTCCGCCAATGGTATGGCAGATCAGTTCATCGTAAAGCTCCGTCACTTTCTCCTGTTTATCTTCCATACTCAGTGCCAGCGTATAATTAACATTCTGATCTGTAATAACCTCTCCGTTGACAGATAATTGAATCAATTGATTCAGTACATTCACTGCCCGCTTTGTTTTTGCAGCTTCACCAATAATCTTCAGGCTGCCGCCTCTGGCGATAATGGTCACATTCAAAGCCCGTTCGATATTTTTGATATAATGATCAAATTCGCCAAATACATTTCTGATATGTTCCGCAGGGATATCAATGATTTCTTCAGTAATACTCATCCTGTCGCATAATCCTCCATCTATTCATTATGCCGCGTCGATGCCATATGCTCACTGCTGATGGGCACTTCTTTTCCAATCGGCCCATCCAGAATCAGTGTTCCCTTAACATGACCTCCGTCAGCATCTAGTGATATTGTAACACTATTCGAGATAATTTGAACCCCTTTTTTCTCCAATTCATTCAAATACTTCTGCAATTCCTCTTCCGCCATCTTTTTGATGACCTCATCGGTATACTCTTCCACAACATTTTTATAAGGAACATACTCCGTATACTCCAGTGCAAAAGGCAAATAAAAAGTCGGTGTCAGCCTGAACTGCTTCTTCCAGGACCATACCTCACTTAAAGTATTCTCCTCCAATTGCTTTTTTAAAATGTTCTCCCATACAGGCAGGCAAAAGCTCTTTCCGACTATTGCCACCCCAAGTTCTCGATAATTTTTCCCCGTATAGCTGCGCACTTCATGTTTTCGCTGATAATGTTTCTCATATAATTCTTGATATTTTCCGAAAACATCTCCTTCCGCGGTCAAATAATCCACTTTTTTCAGTGTTTCATCTTCATTATAAATATACACTTTTCCTTCAATCAGTACATCACCCTTTTTGACTTCATCACCATAGCGGACTGCAACTGTCCCCCGCCGTACCACCAAATTGGTAATAATCGCATCTTCATCTGACACCAAATTTGCCGGCAAATCAGTCTCACTTTCACCATTCTGCGTTTTGGGGTTATTCTCTCGATTCTCAACACGCTTCACATTTCCGGTCTGCCCGCCTCCTGAACTTCCGGATATTTTCAAATCACCTTCCCTCAGTTCAATCTGCAGTTTTGTTCCCGCGATACTGGCCGACACCCAGGTAATTTCATTGTACATAATCCTTAATTCTTCTTCAATTTCCGGAAGATCAATCTCTGATTTTCGGCATCCGGTCTTCACATCCATCTGCGCCAATGCCTGTAAAATCAAGGCATCCGTATATTTGCGGTTACCGTCAATATCAATTTGCCAGACAAAGAGAGACAATATATAGATCATGCCGGCAAAAACCGTCATTCCCAACAAAAACCACCATCGCCGCTTATGTCTGTAAAAGAAAAAAGCCGGCCCATGCCGATTCAGAATATGTATTTTAACATGTGTTTTCCGAACCAATGGTCTCAGCTTTTTAAAATTCTCTGCATCTATTTCCATCTGTATGGCATTTTCTCTCCGAACCAAATGCCGCAACTCAATGCCGTTATTCCGACAGAGATTCACAAAACGCAGGGTTTCTTCACCTGTCACAAGACACCGCACCTGATTTGACACGACGGACATGATGCGCCTCCTTTATATTTGCTGTCATCAACAATATCCTTACTTTATACTGTTTTTTCAGCGATATTCTATATGCTCTATGTAGCCCTCTATCATCACCTCATCCTCATTCAAACAGATAATCTGAAGCGCTTTTCCGACAATCGTCACAGACATTTTCGGACAATGCAGTACAATCTTTTCCTCCTGATAAATTTGTATAGAGGAATAATTTTCCACCCGAAGCCGATGCCTGCCAACACCATAAAAAACCGGCAAGGTCGCCAAAGTCTCATCCGGCACTTGAAAAAAAGTTGCCATGGCAATCTTCCAAAAAGGATACTTTTTCTTCTCTTTTTGAGAAAAATGTGTCTGAACCTGATTTTGAACAAACCGCTTATGCTGTTTCACCATTGCCGCCTCCACATTCTCCTCACATCAGTTTATGCACGCAGCTGTTAAACATACCATTGTTATTCAAATTCAATCATTTTTCTGGCAAGTGTTTCTGTTATCAGCAATCCTTTTAGGTATTCCACTTTTTCTATACAAAAAACCGAACTCAGGCTAAAGCTAAACATCATTCGCTCTTATTCCTGAGTATCACTGAATTCTTCTGCTCTCCTAGTATTCTTCTAAGATCTTCCGGCACTTCTCCATAAGTTCTCTATTATGGCCATAATTAATATTCAATGCAACTACCATAACTTCGAGATGCGATTGTATGCCATCATCTGGAAATGAATCGCTTAATTTTAGAATTTGTCTGTCAGGTTCAGCCTTTGTACCATTGTAAAAGACAAAATACTGAGGTTTTGGCAGTTTAAGACGCGTCTCAGAATAAATATTCAGTTCATTCAATCGGACATAGTCTTCATATAATCGCGCAAAATATCCCAATCCACGAAGCGGCATATTCGGATTCCACGTTGACTGATGCTCATATAAATTCAATGTGCTGTCTATCAAAAATGAAATGTCATTCTTATAATCCATGTATAAATGCTCATGTGCGGTAAAGTAACACACAAGAATTTGATAGACAGCCACTCACTTTTCCGAATGTATTTACATCTTTTCTCTTGACAGGTTCACACAAATCGCCTATATTGTACTTATCGAATAAGTACGCTTATTACGATAAGTACGCATGGTGAGGTGAGCAAGTGGAGATTATCATAAGTAATAGCAGTGATAAGCCTATTTACGAACAAATCTGTATGCAAGTAAAAAGTTTTATTATGGACGGCACATTATCTGCTGGCGAAGCCCTCCCTTCTATGAGAGCTTTAGCAAAAGATTTACATATCAGTGTTATTACCGTTCAGAGAGCATATGAAGATTTAACGAGAGATGGATTTATAGAAACTGTATCTGGAAAAGGCAGTTTTGTAGCATCACAGAATAGGGAATTTATTCAAGAGGAACAGTTACGAATTGCTGAAGAACTTTTACAAAAGGTCGCAGAAATTGGTCGAGCACATGGCATTAGTCTTGAGCAAATGACGAATATTCTAAAACTATTTTACGAGGAATAACGAGAGGTGACAGGCATGGATAACAACATTTTGGTGCAGAATTTATGCAAGCAATTCGAGGATTTTTCTTTGGACAATGTTTCGTTCAAAGTCCCTAAAGGCAGGATTGTAGGTTTTATTGGCGAGAATGGTGCAGGAAAAAGCACTACTATCAATCTGATATTAAATGAACTAAGCAAAGATAGCGGACAGATACAAGTCTTTGGAATAGACCATACAATTCCAACTGTCAAAGAAAATATTGGCGTCGTTTTTGATGAATGTAATTTTCATGATGTGTTCACAGCCGCAGATATTGAAAAAATCTTGAAAGGAGTTTATAAGACATGGGATAGTAACCTTTTTTCACAATACTTGAAAAAATTCAAAATCCCGACCAAGAAAACGATTGGCACATTTTCTAAAGGCATGAAAATGAAGTTGTCTATCATTTGTGCTATGGCACATAGACCTAAACTGTTGATTTTTGACGAAGCAACAACAGGTCTTGACCCCGTTGTGCGTGATGAAGTATTAGACCTATTTTTGGAATTTATCCAAGATGAAGATTGCTCTATCTTCTTTTCGTCGCATATTACTTCGGACATACAAAAAATTGCAGACTATGTGATTTTAATTCATCAGGGAAAAATCATTTTCGAGGAACAGAAAGATGATCTTGTTTATAATTATGGCGTGGCAAAGTGCGGAAAAGAAAAATTTGCACAGCTTTCCTCTGATGATTATATCATACATCGAACTACAAATATGAGCGTGGAGTGTCTTGTTCATGACAAGGAAGCATTCAAACGAAAATACAAAAACATCATTGTGGATAATGCCACATTAGAAGATATTATGCTTTTCTATGTTAAAGGAGGTACATCATGCGAGGATTGATATATAAAGACATATCCATTTTCTTCAAGAGTATTGATAAGAAACTTATTCTGATTGCAGCAGCAGCTATTGTTCTGCTTATTTTCAATGCTGGAATTTATGCCGGCTTATTTACTTCCGTTATGTTTGCCATGACAATCGGTATGCAAAATATTATGAGTTTCGCAAGTGATGAAAAGGCAAGCTGGAAAAAATATCAATTAGCTATGCCGATAAGCAATTTTACTGTTGTTGCAAGTAAATATGTTTCCGTAATATATACTGTTGCAATCAGCATTTTGGGAAGCATTGCGTTCAATAGTTTATCCAGCATAATTTTTCAAAACTTTGATATGCTTATCTGGTTATTTTCGATTGCAGCAGCAATTATTATCCCATTATTATGGACAGGAATTTGCTTGCCATTAACTTATTGGTTTGGTTTTCGTTCTGCGCAAACTATGGGATTGATTGTGGTAATTCCAATGTTTTACTTTGTAAAATATTTTGAAGATGGGCCGGGAATGGCTGCTATGGTAAATTCTGTTCATTCATATGTGCTAATCACAGGGATAGCGGCAATTTTGATTTTTGGAATTTCCCTCATAATAAGCACCATTGGATATAGTCGCAAGAATTAAATCTGCAATTACCATTCAAAAATAGCAAACCCAGCCGAGCCAGTCAACGGCAAGTGAATGTGCTGCGCCCACCGTTGACAGCCCCGTCTGTCCTTGCTGGTGGGGAATCAAGGGGCGACAGTAAAAAGTGCTGCCGCCCTTTCCCATAATCGAAGGAAGGGGGAGTTTCCATGACCGAACAGGAAGCCTATCAAGAACATATCCGCTATACCCATGATACCTATTGCCGGATTGTTATTCGTCATGCGTCCTTTGACGCTGCCCGTATGCTGGCGGCAAGGTGGACTTGCCCGAATAACCGCCCGACCTATCCGACACAATGCGCAAGTGCCGGATAGGAACGGCAAAATTTTTTACACTTCTATTGCTTCTTTATCACACATCAGCAAAGCACCACTGATTGTCGTAATTGTAAGTGCACCTTCATCTGATTTCTTCAATTCGAACCTTCCTGTTTTTTCTGCACTTTTCATCAATCATAAGGTAAACATGAAATTCCAGACTGTCCTTTGCTGTCGTAAATGGTTCTTCCCGGTACACCAGGGCTCTGATACCGCTAGCAATCAATTTCTGCTGCCGCTTCACTGCCTTTTTTAATCGACGATTAAACTCATCTTCAATTTTTTCATCAAAAATGCGTTTTGAGTAATGTCTGGTTCCCTCCTGCATTTTTTCGGAAATCAGAACAATCAACTGCTGATGTATCGTCTGACACAGCATTCCGGCAATCTTCCGTGTCATCCACCTTCCATGACACTTCCTGTATAGTTTCAAATTTCTGATCATGCTTCGATCATTGACTTCTCCAGCCAATTCAATCATCACATCAATTGCCGCCTTTGTTGGCCTCCACCCATTGACTCTCGGTACCAGATATTTCTCCGGCACCGCAGGATAACATGTATCATTTAAAGGCGGAAAATCCGCCAACTGAGCCAGTTTCTTTTCAATATCCGTGCAGTAATTTTCTCCAAGGTAATCATATTTGTCCCGCAAAATGGCAATCTGATACTCCAAAAGACGCAGATATTCATATCCCGGTACCCAGAAATGCGCAACCTCGCCATATTCATAAAGATGAACTTCCAGTTCCAACTGCTTAAAAAAGATTGTCAGTGCCTGATCATCCTGCCATACAGTCAGAATATAAGTTTCTTCCTCTTTGCTGAGTGTCGCGTCCAGCATACCCTCATAGTCTCTCAGATACTTACCAGTCATTTTTGCTTCTTTAAAAACAAGAAAACTTTCCACTGCATCATTCATCAAATAGACAAGGCGAATATCCGTCTCTACACTGTGATCCGTCTGATCCTCTTCCGATATAAGCAGCTCAAACTGCTCCTGCTGCAGAAGTTCAGCCAACATAGCAAATGCTCTTTCCATAACTTTCCCTCTTAATTCATTGTCGGCTACAAGCCCTTCGAAAACGATGTACACGTGCCATATCTGCAGAACTTTTACGAAAAAAGGGTTGCTTCCTAAACGGAAACAACCCTTTGATTCTTTCATACTGCAATACGAGAACTACAGCTTATTTATACTTACGTTTTCTAGCTGCCTCTGATTTCTTCTTACGTCTTACGCTTGGTTTTTCGTAATGCTCTCTTTTGCGAATTTCCTGCTGGATACCGGCTTTAGCGCAGTTTCTTTTAAATCTGCGTAAAGCACTATCTAAAGTTTCGTTTTCTTTAACGATTACATTCGACATAGCTCACACCTTACCTCCCTCCAGTTGTGTATTGTGCTGATACAACTGTGGGTATATTCATAGCACTAAAAGCATTATACCATAAATTTTTAATTCGTCAACTATTTTTTATCACTCTATCCGTCTTTTTTCATGGACAGCGCCGACACCGACCAACAAACCTCATCATATGCGCTTCATCTGTGCTTTTGCCGCCCACTATGCGATTCTAACAGATAATTCCTCTTAAATCTGTCAGAACGTGACGCGGACACTTAACTACGCACATGCCACAGCTGAGACAGACAGATTCATCAATCACTGCACAGTGCTCTGTTACCTTGATAGCACCAGCTGTGCAGGTCTTCTCACAGATACCGCAGCCGATACAGCTGGCCAAGCAGACCTGTCTGGCTTCTTTGCCATTCTGTCGGTTAGAACAACGAACCACAATATAATTGGCACATTCATGGATATGGATCACCTGTTTCGGACATTCACGCACGCATTTGCCGCAGGCAACACATTTTGCTTCATCTACTTGTGCCACACCATTTTCATTGATGACAATCGCCTGGAACGGACAGACTGACACACATATGCCGCAGCCGATACAGCCATTTTCACAGCTCTGTCCTTCCTGTACATGACATCCTCCATTACAGGCCACCAATGCTGAACGATAAGGAAATTTCTTCTTAACAGCCATATTTATTCCTTCCTCTCATAAGGGGTATTGTCAATCGGCAGAACATAACGTCTGCTGCCGTCATAACGGTAATACGCATCTGTGATAGCCGGCGCAGTCGGTATGGATGTGATCTCACCGATACCGATAGCACCGCAGGCAACATTTAACCCCGGCTTATCAATGACAATGGCATCGATCTTCGGTATCTCATGGGCTCTAATAAGGCCAATGGATCCATATTTTTCAATCGGCTTGCAGTTCTCATCGATCGGGTATTTTTCACGCACCGCATAACCGATGGACATCACCACACCGCCTTCAATCTGTCCTTCGCAGGACAATGGATTGACAGCCTTGCCCACATCATGGGCTGCAATCATCCGGTCGATCTTGCCTGTCTTCTCATTAAGAATGCAAACCTGCGTAGCATAACCATAGGCCACATGTGAAACAGGATTCGGCACATCTGCCCCCAGCGGATCTGTCTTTGCAAGATAATCCCCATAGAATTCCTGACCGATCAAATCCTTTAATGACTTATCGCTGCCCTTTGCTTCCATGAGCTTCTCACAGGCTCTCCTGCAGGCTTCTCCGGTGATCATAGTCTGTCTTGAACCGGATGTCGTTCCTGAATCCGGTGCGATCCATGTATTGCTTCGCTCATAAACAATATCATCTCTCTTAAGATCTGTATTCGTCACAGTCATCTGCACAAGCACTGTTCCAAGTCCCTGACCAATACAGGAGGCTCCGGAATAAATATGAAGCTTTGCATCCTCCTCAACAATCAGCTTCACACGGCCCCAGTCAGGAATACCAACACCGACACCGGCATTCTTCATCGCACAGGCAATCCCCACCGGTTTGCCTGCAGCCAGCGCGGCTTCATATTCTTCCTTCACAGCCTCCAGTGTCTCTACAAGACCTGTGGATTCATCTACGATCTGCCCATTCGGAAGAACACCTCCCGGACGAATGGCATTGCGGTAACGGATCTCCCAAGGTGTAATACCAATCTCATCTGCCATCATATTCAGCAGTGTCTCTGTGGCAAAGCACGTCTGAGTCACACCAAAGCCTCTGAAGGCGCCCGCCGGCGGATTATTGGTATAATAAGCTCTTCCCTCAATCTCAAAATTCTCATAGGCGTATGGACCTGCTGCATGGGTACAGGCACGTTCCAGTACCGGCCCGCCAAGGGATGCAAAAGCACCTGTATCAGAAGCCACTTTCGCCTTGACTCCCATAATATGGCCTTTTTCATCACAACCCATGGTAAAATCCATCTCAAAATGATGACGTTTCGGATGGATCAGCAGAGATTCTGCTCTTGTCAGACGGACTTTGACCGGACGTCTCGTCAGATAAGTAATCAGTGCAGCAAGATGCTGAACTGTCATGTCTTCCTTGCCGCCGAAGCCGCCGCCTACAAGGGCATTCTGACACTTCACCTTGTCTGTGCCAAGCATCAGACTGCTTTCATGGAATGTGCAATAAGCAGACTGGTCTGTAGAAATGATCATGACATCCCCGTCATCATCAATATAAGCCACTGCACATTCCGGTTCCAGAAAAGCATGTTCCGTCCATGGTGTCTCAAAATGATGAGAAATCACATGCGCCGCCTTACTGATGGCTTCATCTGCATTGCCTCTGCTGACATGTTTATAAGCCTGAACATTGGTTGTCTCTTCATCAAATACAAGAGGTGCACCTTCCGCAGCCGCTTCCTGAATATTATGTACAGCCGGCAGTACCTCATATTCAACCTTAATGAGCTTCTTTGCCTTCTCTGCGGTCTCCATATCCTCCGCCGCCACAAGTGCAATGGCATCTCCCAGATAATGCGTCAATCCGCCTACCGGGATCATTGTATACTGATCGTGCTTCAAATGGCCGATCTTATTCTCTCCTGGGATATCTGCTGCCGTAAAAACATCAATAACCCCCGGCAGAGCCTTCGCCGCTGTTGTATCAATCGACAAAACTCTTGCTCTCGGATACTTACTTCTGAGCGCCGTACCATAACACATGCCATCCAGATAGTAATCATCCGGATATTTGCCGTAACCCAGCACCTTCTCCTCCACATCCAGTCTGTGTACCCTTGAACCAAGCAGCCAGTCATCCGCACCTGCCGCCGGAATCTTACCGGCACGCATGATCTTTGCCGCCAGCTTTACCGCGGCAATAATCTTCACATAGCCGGTACAGCGGCAATAGTTATTGCGAAGCGCATATTTAATCTCCTCTTCCGTCGGATCCGGATTGCGGTCCAGAAGTCCCTTGGTGCACATGATCATACCCGGAATACAGAAACCGCACTGAACAGCTCCGGCCTCACCGTAAGCATACGTGTAAACCTCTGATTCCCATTTACTGAGACCATCTACAGTGATGATTGATCGACCCTCCAGTCGATCTGTCTGCAGCACACAGGCCTTACAGGTCTCTCCGTCAATAAGCACTGTACATGCACCGCAGGCCCCCTGACTGCATCCGTCCTTGACAGACGTCAGGTGCATTTCATCCCGCAGGAAGCGCAAAAGAGATTGTTTTTTTGATGTCGAAACCTGACATCCATTTACAAAGAAACTATACATCCTTAATCCTCAACTTTCCTGTTGCTCTATTGATGGTTATTTCGTCAATTTTCATAATATGTCAAAAACTATACTTTCATTTTATCATATTTTAAACAAATTGCAACTCGTTTTTAACAAAATTTTTTAGTTTATAAAAATTTTTTTGTTATTATTTTCCATTTAAATTCTTAATATTTCGTTTTTAAAATAACAAATTTAAATTTATAATGATACAAATTGAATACGAATCAATACAATGATGTTAATTGATTGTCAATATATAGAAAATCAAAAGCTTTTCACACGATTGCGCACCTAAACGCAAAAAGATGCAATATCCAAAGACTTCATCGTCTTCTTCTATTGCATCTTTAAAGTGTTATTCAAATTCAATTGCTCAAAACTAACAGATATACTTACTGTAAGCTGACATGATAGGCATAATTCTCGTAGGTACTTGTCAGACCGCTGCCATCCAACAGATGGGTAATCGTTCCTTCATAAGCACTGTTGATTCTATCCATGGCATTGTCATCCAGCATTTCTGTATATTTATCCGTATCCTTGGCTTCGCAGACAGGTATCGGCTGAATCGCGTCATTATACCAGTTGAGATAAACAGGTGTTACAGTAAAACTCTGAATCGCCGTTTCCCCAAAATCATTCCGAGCGATGTTAAAATCAAAAACTGCACTGATATCTGTATCCTTCTCGCTGGAAGCATATGTCTCTCCGGAAAGGAGTGCCCCCATACCATAAAGCACCAGACAGCTTCTTGTGCTTTGACCCGTCTCATCTTCAGAAGAAAGCTTCTCCACAGGCTTCATCACTCTTGAACCTGTACCAAGAATCAGGTCTGCACCGGCATCACAGAGCTTCTGAGCCAGTGCCTGCTGATCTGTTTCAATGCTGTCTGATTCGACACTTCCGAAATTCAGCATCACAACCACAAGATCCGTCTCATCTTTCATTGCGGATACACGATTACATAATGTCTCTATAGACTGCGCATTATAATCATTCAATGTATTCAGCACACATTCTGCATCAGAATCCAACGAATAACCATTGGAGGAATTGGTATATCCAATAAAACCTATATTAACGCCGCCGATATTCTGTGTATAATCTGTACTGCCGTCAGCAGTCGCTGCGGCACCCACATGCACCAGACCAGCCTGATCAAGATAGCCAATAGTTGAAACAAGGCCTGCGGCATCACTATCCAGTGCATGATTCGTTGCAATGTTCACCAGAGAAATTCCGGCAGACTTCAAATTATCCGCCAGCACCTCCGGAGAATTGTAATTGCTGTCCTCCGTGGTATAACCATAATATTCATCAGAACTGCCGTTATACTTGCCAGCCAGTGTTGTCTTCAGCGTGGCAACCGCATAATCAGATGTCAGGAATAAGTCCTTCACATACTGAAAATCATCCGAAAAATCGAATTTTTCCGAATCACTGTTGTAGGCCTTCTCAAGTACAGACTGCTGACAGAGAATATCTCCTGCTGCTGCAAGAGTCACTGACGCTGAATAATCCTTTGTCACCATATTCTGAACCATTTTCTCCACAGACAGCTGGCCGGCATCCACTGTCTGCCCCTTACTGCCTGTACCGCTGCTGCCCTGATTCACAATCGATGGGTTGATCTGTGACGCATAATCAGCCTTCACGTTCTCTGAATACTTATCACAGAGAACGAAAAGTCCGATAAAAAACACTGCCGCTACAAGAACAACAAGTAATTTCTTAACTTCTTTCATAGGCCATTAATGAAGCTGTTTTGCAAGTTCTTCTGCACCAGCCTCCAGTGCCTGATTAATACCGGCAGGATTCTTGCCGCCTGCCTGAGCCATATTCGGACGGCCACCGCCGCCGCCGCCGACAAGCTTAGCCACTGCTTTGATCAGATTGCCGGCATGTGCGCCCTTCTTCATGGCACCGTCTGTTGCCATAGCAAGAAGGCTTACTTTGCCGCCGTTTTCAGATGCCAGAAGAATAACACCGTCACCAAGTTTAGCCTTCAGCTGATCGCCCAGATTCATCAGTTCCTGCATATCAATATCTTTGACATGTACAGGCAGGAAGGAAACACCATTCACATCCTTCACCTGATTCATGACATCGCCCATGGCATCCTTCGCCATCTTATTCTTCAGCTGATTATTCTCCGCTGTTAATGTCTTGATTTCTTCGTGCAGACCCTCAATACGTTTTACAAGCTGAGCAGGATCACATTTTGCAGCCTTGGCAGCTTCATGAAGTTCCTTTTCAACTTCCTTATAATACTTAAATACGCCGTTGCCTGTCAGGGCTTCAATACGACGTACACCTGCTGCGACACCTGTCTCGGAAATGATCTTGAAGGCAGCAATAGAAGCTGTATTATCTGTGTGTGTACCACCGCAAAGCTCTTTGGAGAAGTCACCCATGGATACAACACGAACATCATCACTGTATTTCTCACCAAAAAGTGCCATAGCACCTGTCTTCTTGGCATCTTCAATGTTCATAACCTTTGTCAGAACAGGAAGACCCTTGGCGATTTCTTCGTTCACGATAGCTTCAACTCTGTCCAGTTCTTCCTGTGTCAGTGCTGAGAAATGTGTAAAGTCAAAACGCAGTTTATCCTGATTGTTAAAGGAACCTGCCTGCTCTACATGGGAACCTAGGACAATTCTCAGTGCCTTCTGCAGCAAATGAGTTGCACTGTGGTTCTTGGCTGTGTCGCTTCGCTGCTCTTTGTTGATGGCAAGCTTCACAACATCGCCCTTCTTGAACATACCGCTTGTTACAACACCGATATGGCCAATCTTGCCGCCCAGAAGTTTAACGACATCCTTAACCTCAAATGTACCTTCAGGACCTGTGATCACACCTGTATCTGCCATCTGTCCACCGCTTGTCGCATAGAAAGGTGTCTCTTGTGTAAAGATTGTACCTGTCTGACCGTCTGTCAGGGCATCTGTCAATTCTGTCTCTGTTGTCAGAACAGTAATTGGGGATTCACACTCTGTCTTCTCATAACCCACAAACACGCTTGTCACTGAAGGATCGATTTCATCATAAACAGTGGCATCCTTACCCATGTAATTGGATACCTTACGGGCATCTCTTGCTTTCTGACGCTGCTCCTGCATACATACAGTAAAGCCTTCTTCATCAATATCATAACCCTTTTCCTCAAGGATCTCCTTTGTCAGATCCATTGGAAAACCATAAGTATCATAAAGCTTGAATGCATCTGCACCGTCAAGTACCTTCTTGCCTTCAGCTGACAGTTTCTCTTCCATCTCATTCAGAATACTGAGACCCTGATCGATAGTCTTGTTGAATTTATCTTCTTCCTGTGTCAGTACATTAAAAATAAATTCCTTCTTCTCTTCCAGTTCCGGATAACCGTCCTTGGATGTCTCAATGACTGTTTCACTGAGTTTTGCAAGGAACTTGCCTTCAATACCAAGAAGTCTTCCATGTCTTGCCGCACGTCTGATCAAACGACGGAGCACGTAGCCACGGCCTTCATTGGATGGCATAATACCATCAGAGATCATAAATGTTGCTGAACGGATATGGTCTGTAATGATACGGATAGAAACATCTGTTTCATGCTTCTCAAGATACTTCACACCTGCCAGATCGCAGACTTTGTTGCGCAGTGCCTGAATTGTATCCACATCAAAAATAGAATCCACATCCTGGACAACAACAGCCAGACGTTCAAGACCCATACCTGTATCAATATTTTTCTGGATAAGATCTGTATAATGATTATGTCCGTCATTGTTAAACTGTGAAAATACGTTGTTCCATACTTCCATATAACGGTCACAATCACAGCCAACCGTACAGCCCGGTTTACCGCAGCCATACTTCTCACCACGGTCATAGTAGATTTCTGAACATGGACCGCAAGGACCTGCCCCATGTTCCCAGAAGTTATCTTCCTTGCCAAAACGGAAGATACGCTCCGGAGCAATACCGATTTCCTTGTTCCAGATATCAAATGCCTCATCGTCATCCTGATAGATAGACGGATACAGACGGTCAGGATCAAGTCCGACAACCTGTGTCAGAAATTCCCATGACCATGCAATGGCTTCATGCTTGAAATAATCACCAAATGAGAAGTTGCCCAGCATTTCAAAGAATGTACCATGTCTTGCTGTCTTACCAACATTCTCCAGGTCACCTGTACGGATACACTTCTGGCATGTAGTTACACGACGACGCGGAGGAATCTCTGCGCCTGTGAAATATGGCTTCAATGGTGCCATACCTGAGTTAATCAGCAGTAAACTGTTATCATTATGAGGAATCAGCGAGAAGCTCTTCATTGCCAGATGGCCCTTGCTCTCAAAGAACTCCAGAAACATCTTCCTCAATTCGTTAAGACTATACGGTCTTTCCATATCTTTATTCCTCCTGTTTATAGCGGCACCCTAAAGAAACCGCTCTTTCTTTTCATTGTAATGGCTAAAACGCCACTGCAGTATAAATTCTGCTTTCTGCGTTGCAGATTCAAATTCAAGCCATGCTTAAATACCTATAACACAAGAAAACTGGTAAGCAAAACCTACCAGTTTCTTATTATAAAATCAAATACCGCCTTTGTCAATTTGATTATTCTGCTGTCGCGCTATTTTTCGCCTTTTTTGACGCTTTAAACTTCTTGCCTGCTGTAAAGCCAGCTGCTGCGACTGCAATAAAGAATACGAATTTGCCAAGATATGTTGCAAATGCTGTAAGCATAATGATCCGCCTCCTGTGTTCTAAATTCAATACATGAAAATATTATAACACATTTAATGGCGTTCCGCCAGTTCTTTTGTGATATCTTTCCATGAAACTTCTCTTTCAGCCATTAAAACCATCATATGATACAGAAAATCACAGATTTCATATTTCACTTCATCGGAATCCGGATTCTTGGCTGCAATGATAATCTCCGCTGCCTCTTCTCCGACTTTCTTGAGGATCTTGTCAATACCCTGATCAAAAAGATAATTCGTATAGGAACCTTCCTTTGGATTTTCCTTGCGCTCAAGAATCGTTGCCATAACATCTTCAAAAACAGTCATCGGGTTGCGTCCGTCATAGGCCTTGCTGGCAAGATTAGTGTAGAAACAGCTACGATGACCTGTATGGCAGGCCGCACCAATCTGCTCGACTTTGGCAAGAATCGTGTCCCGATCACAGTCAATGTCCAATGATTTCACATACTGATAATGACCGCTTGTATCCCCCTTACGCCATAACTCCTGGCGGCTGCGGCTCCAGTAGGTCATCATACCTTCACGCAATGTCTGCTCATAGGCTTCCTCATTCATATAGGCCATCATGAGAATCTCAGCTGTTCTGAAATCCTGTACGATCACAGGAATCAGGCCATCTTCGTTTAACTTGAATGAGGAAAACGGCAGACTGCTTCTGAAAAGATTAAACTTCACACTGTCTGTCTCAAGGGCTGCCTTCATGGCATGAATATTCGGCAACGCTGCTGTTTCATTCTCATAAATCAGGGCAATCGCACTGACATTGGCATCTGCCAGCAAATGTTTCTGGCCTTCCTTGTTCTCATAACGGCAGGTTGCGATCACTTTCTGATTGCCTACTGTCTCCGGCAGCTTCTCAATGGTACCTGTCACAAAAATATTGGTCAGATTCAGTTCTTTCGCCAACTTGAATTCATCCGCTGCCAGCTTCGGTTCACTGATCACCATTCCCACTCTGTCAGCGCCAAAACGATCTGCTGCTTCTCTGATCAGTGTCTGCTCTGTTGCCTCGATCCAGGCACCTGCTGCCCCTGCATAAAGCACTTTCTTAATATCCTCAAGTCTTCTGTATGGCTGCCAGATATATAACCGGCAGTCCGACTTTTCACAGATATTCCTGATTTTCTTGATCAGCATTGCCTCATCAGAAAAATCCGGACTAATGATAATCACACCGTCTGCACCGAGACGTTCATACTGAACAGCAATCTCATCCTCATCACTGAAATTGATAATCGGATATATACTCTTAACTTCCATAATCTATTCTCCTCGACTCAAATTGAACGTTCATGCCATCTGCACACTTCGATTGCTTCGGACAGCTTTAATCGGGATTCATACAGCGCTCTTCCGATAATGATTCCCTCCATCGGCATATCTGTGAATGCCTCGATGTCTTTAAGGGTAACAATTCCGCCGCTGTAGATCACCTTCATATGCAGTTTCTGTGCAATCTCCCGTGCCTGCATGATACCGGCACCATTATAAAGTCCTCTTCTGAGAATATCCGTATAAATAACGGATTCTATTCCCATTGCCTTCATGTTGGAAGCCACTGTCGTTGCGTTATAATGACTGAATTTCTTTCGTCCTTCAGTGGCAATCAGCCCATCTTTCGCATCAATAGATACCAGAATCTTATCACTGCCGAACAGATGGACAGCTTCCTTTATTAAAACCGGATTCTCAATTGCCTGAGTTCCGATGACAACACGATGTACACCTATATTCATATACTGGTCAATATCCTTGATAGAACGGATACCGCCACCGACCTGCACAGGAATATGGACATTCTCCAGAATCTCACGGATCACTGTTCCATTCACGGAAGTACCGGAATCCGCACCGTCCAGATCGACAACATGGAGACATTCCGCTCCCTGATCCTGCCACCTTCTGGCCATTTCCAACGGTTGAGACGTCAGTATACGACCCCTTGTTATCCCGTCAGGCAGCTCATTGATGCATCTGCCATCTGAAATATGAATTGCCGGATATATACGCACTGCCACACTCCTCTCTTATTCTGACCTGCTCACACATCTGTGCAGTACACAGCAGGTGAGGCCGCCTCATCTGCTATAATGTTCCTTTTGTAGACAAAACATCTGTAATTCTGGGATCATATCCTACTGCCTCATCCAGTGCTTTTGCAAAAGATTTGAAAATAGCTTCGATGATATGATGGTTGTTCTGCCCTGCCAGCTGACGAATATGAAGATTCATGCCGCTGCTGTATGAAATTGCATAGAAAAACTCTCTGACCATCTCTGTGTCAAATTCTCCGACCTTATCAACAGTAAAGTCAGCATCAAAACACAGGTAAGGACGCCCTGACAGATCCAGAGCTGTTAAAACAAGTGTCTCATCCATCGGCAGCGCAAAAGAACCATATCTGCGGATTCCCTTTTTATCATCCAGTGCTTTCTTGATAGCCTCGCCAAGCACAATCCCTGTGTCCTCAATGGTGTGATGGCAATCCACTTCCAGATCACCCTTCACATGGACTGTCAGATCAAAAAAACCGTGTTTGGCAAAACTTCGAAGCATATGGTCAAAAAACCCAATGCCTGTATCAATATCCGAACGACCGGAGCCGTCCAGATTCAATGTCACTGCTATATCTGTTTCAGATGTTGTTCTTGAAATTGATGCTGTTCTATCCATCTATTTATCCTCAAAACGTACAGCTATGGAATTGGCATGTGCTGTCAGTGATTCAGCCTTGGCAAACTGAATGATATCGTCTTTCTTTGCTGCAAGTGCTTCTCTTGAATAGTAAATGATGCTGGATTTCTTCACAAAATCATCCACACTCAGAGGTGAGAAGAATTTGGCTGTGCCGTTTGTCGGCAGAATATGGTTCGGTCCTGCAAAATAATCACCCAGAGGCTCTGAACTGTTCTCGCCAATAAAAATCGCTCCGGCATTGCGGATCTTTGTCATGACTTCGAAAGGATTGGCTGTGACAATTTCCAGATGCTCTGATGCAATAGCATTAGCAATCTCCACTGCTTCATCAATGGATGAGGCAATCAGGATATGGCCGTAATTCTCCAGAGACTTCTCAATAATGGCTTTTCTGGAAAGCACCTGTGTAAAGCCTTCAATCTCTTTCTGCACTTCCCCTGCCAGCTTCTCACTGGTTGTCACAAGGATAGCTGAGGCCAGTTCATCATGCTCAGCCTGTGACAAAAGATCTGCAGCCACATATCTCGGATTAGCTGTCTCATCAGCGATCACGAGAATCTCGCTTGGTCCCGCAATAGAATCAATGCTGACATAGCCGTAAACAGCTTTCTTGGCCAGCGCCACGTAAATATTGCCCGGTCCCACGATCTTGTCTACCTTAGGAACAGAAGCTGTACCAAAAGCCAGTGCTGCAATCGCCTGTGCACCGCCAACTTTGTAAATCTCATCAGCGCCGGATTCATTGGCTGCCACCAAAGTACCCGGATTCACCTTGCCGTCTTTGCCCGGAGGCGTCACCATGACAATCTTCTCAACACCTGCTACCTTGGCAGGAATCACATTCATCAGAACAGAAGACGGATAAGCAGCCTTGCCTCCCGGAACATAAACACCTGTACTCTGAAGTGGTGTCACCTTCTGTCCGAGAATCGTTCCATCCGGTGTCGTATCAAACCATCCGTACTGACGCTGCTTCTCATGGTAAACACGGATATTTGTCATGGCTTTGCGGATAACTTCAATCAATGATGCATCCACAAGAGTATATGCCTCGTCAATCTCTGCCTGTGTCACACGGATATTGTCGGCGTTTAAATCGGAACCATCAAACCGCTTCGTCATCTCAAAAAGTGCTTCGTCTCCGCGTTCTCTCACATCATCAATAATTGCCTGTACCTTATCTGCATAACCTGTATAGTTATTCGGGCTTCGCTTTAATAAATCATCCAGCAATGTTGCCACTGCATCTTCTGTCACTTTTGTAATCTTCATTGTTCTATGCCTCCCACTGATGTTTGCTCCATACAAACTTCCTCTATTCAGCTCTCAATCCGTTCTCAGATGACCGTTTTAATATCTCTGATGAGCTTCATAATCCGCTCATTCTCCATCTTCATACTGACCTGATTCACAACAACTCTTGCTGAAAGCGGGCAGATCTCCTCAAGCACTTCCAGTCCGTTCTCCTTCAGGGTTGTTCCTGTCTCCACAATATCCACAATCACTTCAGACAGCCCAACAATCGGTGCCAGTTCCACAGAGCCGTGGAGTTTGATGATCTCTACGGTCTGATGCTTCTTGTTGTAAAAGTAATCCTTTGCAATATTCGGGTACTTGGACGCCACACGGATCAGCTCCTGATGCTGAAGATACTCGGCCGCTGACTTCGGACCACAGACACACATTCTGCACTTACCGAATCCCAGATCCAGCACCTCGTACAAACGGCGTCCTTCTTCCAACAATGTATCTTTGCCCACCACACCAATATCTGCTGCACCATATTCCACATAAGTCGGTACATCCGATGCCTTGGCAAGGAACATCTTGATCTTCAAATCTTCATTCACAAAAATCAGTTTTCTTGTATCGGGATCCTTCATCTCATCCATTGAAATCCCGATCTGCTCAAATAATGCCAGCGATTTCTTTGCCAGACGGCCTTTAGCCAGAGCAAATGTCAAATACTTCATCTTATATCTTCCTCCATTTCCTCTGTCTCTAAAATTCAGAAACCGGCATCTTCCGGACCGAATCATCAGATATGTCTATTTTCGTCAGTTCCTTATCCTGGTCAACATATAAAATATGAGCAATATGATAGCGTCTGCTGTAGGCCTTATAATCATCCAGAGACTTATCTGTCTCCTTCTTCATCATACTGACTGCCTGATTAATATTTCTCAGTGCATTGGCTGTGCGGATAGCTGTACTGCGATACTCCAGTTCATAAAGCACCATCGTTGCTTCTTCATTTGTCGGAATATCAATCTTCTGTCTGGAAAGTGCCAGCATCAGCTCATCCAGCACGACGGCAAAACCCACACTGGCTGCATCCTTGCCGAACTGACCGATCAGATGGTCATAACGTCCACCCTTGACAACCGCATCACCGGTTCCATATGTATATCCCCTGAAAATCATCCCTGTATAATAATCATACTCTGTCAGCATACCTAAATCAATAGTAATATATTTTTCAAAACCATATTCCGCAATCAGCTGACACAGTTTTTCAATCTCATCCAACGCTTTGAGTGCCTCAGCATTGCACGTCATACTTCGAGCTTCAGCGATAATATCTCCTGAACCGAAAAGTTCCGGCAGTTTCAAAAGAAGCTTTGCTGTCTCATCAGACAACGTCAATTTCTCAACTAAGGCTTCCACACCAAAATAGTTCTTGCTCTCGATCAGTACCCTCAGCTGACTGACTGTCTCTTCATCCATCCCGGCTTCTGCCACCAACGCCTTAAAGAGCCCTACATGGCCGATATCCAATTGGAAATCCGTCAGACCTGATTCAAGCAGCAGATGAATAGCCAGGGCTACCACTTCTGCATCCCCTTCAATGTCACGGTCTCCGATCAGCTCGGCACCCAACTGGGTCGTCTCCTTCATCTTGCCCTGCAAGCTTGAATTGTTGATGAATGTATTGCCACAGTAAGAAAAACGAAGAGGAATCGTCTCTTCCTTAAAATACTTGGCCACAGCTCTCGCAATAGACGGTGTGATATCCGGTCTCAGAACCAGTGTAGAACCGTCTCTGTCTATGAACTTGTACATATTGCGTGACGGCACAGATCCTCTTTCTCTGTTGAAAATATCGAAAAACTCAAATGTCGGTGTCTGTATATCCTTATAGCCATACAGCTTCAGAATTCTGTCAAGTTTGGCTGACAATGCATTCTTCTTGCTGCATTCTTCATTATAAATATCTCTGACACCTTCCGGAGTATGTAATAAACTATCCATAATAGGCTCCTTTACCGCAAACGCTTTAGTCTGCTAATCTGATAATACGTGAAACTAATTATAATATACCTTTCCACAATTGTCAAGTGATGTCATTTGGCCTGTCCCAATTCAGGGTCATTTTCTCTCCCTCAAATTTAGAACTCACGTGTATCAAGATCTTTCTGAATGGCCTCCAGATAATGAATATAACATCCATTACAAGTCAGTTCATATTGCGTATCCAGTTCTTCTATTTTAAAATGCTTGGCATGACCGGTTTTTGACCGGTTCCAGAAGACAGCCAGTTGTTCATAAGGCAGATAAAAATATCTGTCTGCTGACGTAAAGTATAAAATCAGAAAAGCCACACCGCCCTGAGCCTCAAAATCCCGCATAAACACCACCTGATGCTCATGGATATTCTGTATCGGAAAATTGGATGTCCGGCATTCCTTGGCATCAAAGCAGACCGGAATACCTTGTACTGCACCGATATAATCCACCGTACTACGATGTTCAAAATAGGCCAGGGTAATCCTTCTTGTTTCCTGATCCATTCTCACCGGCGTGATTGGCGTCGGAATCTTCTGGATCAATGCCAGATGCTGTTCTCTGTATTTTTCATTGGTTCGGTTGATCAGCTCTTCAAGGAGAGAACCTCGAAGTCCTCTGGAATTCCAGGTTGGCATCAGGACATCCACTCCTTCTTAAAGCAGATTCCCTCTCCCATCATCACCCGTACAAAGTCCTTAGGAAGCGGTGCGGTAAATATTTTCCCGGACAAATTATCAAAAGGTGGCTGACATTCCGGCATTTTAAGGATAGCCGCATGCAGCAGCTGACGTTTGATACCGTATTCCTTTTTAAAAGCCATATTCATCTCCGGGCTGCCATATTTATAATCACCAATGATCGGATGTCCAACGCTTGCCAGATGGGCGCGGATCTGATGAGTCCGGCCTGTGATCAGAAAAACCTTCAGCAGTGTACAGTTTTTTCCCTCTGCCAGCGGTTCATATTCCGTTTCAATATAATCCGCCTGATGTCTGGCTTCTTTTGTGATGGTTACCTGATTGGAAGCCTCATCTTTGTGCAGATATCCATGAAGTCTGACCTTCTCAGTAACTTTCCCTGCGACAATACATAAATAGTATTTGTGAATGGTACGATCACGAAAGCCCTCTGACAAAAACTGCAAAGCTGCCAGTGTCTTGCCGCCGGTGATCAGTCCGCTTGTGTTGCGGTCCAGTCGATTACAGACCGACGGGTGAAAGGTCTGAAGCATCTCTTTCGTGAGCTGTCCGCTCTCCAAGAGCCACCCAATCATCATTTCATTGATGGACACATCCTCCGGTGCCGCTTTCTGGGACAGCACCCCCGGTGCCTTGTTCATAATAATAATCTGATTATCTTCATAAATAATGTCTGGTTTCGGCAATCGTTTTGCCGACATATTCTCTACGACACCTTTAAATTTATCAAAAGTTTCATCAGACAGCCAGAATGTGACTGTATCCCCAACATTCAACTTTTCGCTGCCGTCTGCCTTTTTGTCATTTAATGTAATGTTTTTCTTTCGAAGCATCTTGTAAATAAAACTTTTCGGTGCTTCACTGAGGGTTTTCCCCAGATATTTATCCAGTCGCTGGCCGCTTTCATTCGTGCCGACGATGAGCTTTTTCACTCTGTGACCCCTTCTTTCTATTAGTAGATGTGTTTCTTGATATATTTTCAGTTGTGCGCTTCCTGCTATTGTTCCTGCTGCTGAACTTGCCATTTCGTGAGCTATTGTTCTTTGCATTGTTTGTTCTTACATTGCGGTTCTGTGCCGGTGCTTTGCCGTATCCGTGCTGCATCGGTCTAGGCGGTATCAGACAACGACTGTCAAAACCGATTAAATCTTCTCTTCCCGCCTTGATCAGCGCCTCTTTTACTAACTGATAATTCTTCGGATCCCGATACTGGATCAGGGCTCGCTGCATATCTTTCTCATGAGGATCCTTCGGCACGTAAACCGGTGTCATGGTCCGTGGATCAAGCCCTGTATAGTACATACAGGTCGATAAAGTGGACGGTGTCGGATAGAAGTCCTGCACCTGTTCCGGCATATACCCAAGATCCCGGATATATTCAGCCAGAGTGACGGCATCCTTCAATTCAGATCCCGGATGAGAAGACATAAGATACGGCACCAGATACTGATCCATACCAAGACGCTGGTTCATCTTCTTATACTGTTTTGTAAAATCCACATATACTTCATGATGCGGTTTGCCCATCTTGTCAAGCACCGCGTCACTGACATGTTCCGGCGCCACTTTCAGCTGACCGCTGATATGATACTGACACAATTCTTTCAGGAATGTTTTGTCCTTATCTGCCAGCAGATAATCAAAACGAATACCGGAGCGGATAAAAACCTTCTTAATTCCCGGCAATGCCCGGAGCTTACGCAGAAGTGTCACATAATCCTTGTGATCTGCCTGCAACTGGGAACACGGTTTCGGGAACAGGCACTGCTTATTCGGACAGGCGCCGCGTTTTAACTGATGTTTACAGGCAGGATGCCTGAAATTGGCCGTTGGTCCGCCCACATCGTGGATATAGCCCTTAAAATCTTTGCGTTTCGCCAAAGCTGCTGCTTCTTTTACAATGGATTCATGACTTCTGGTCTGTATGATCCTTCCCTGATGGAAGGTCAGGGCACAGAAACTGCATCCGCCGAAGCAGCCCCGATTGCTCACCAGACTGAATTTAATTTCCTCAATAGCCGGCACACCGCCGAGGGCTTTATAAGACGGATGATAATCTCTCACATAAGGCAGGTCATAGACATCGTCCATTTCCTGCTCGCTTAAAGGTTTGGCCGGCGGATTCTGGATCACGTACATACGTGCTCCGTACTTTTCAATCATTCGCTTGCCGGAAAATGGGTCTGTATTCTGATACTGGATATAAAAGCTTTCGGCATATTTGCGTTTATCTGATGCAATCTCATCAAATGTCGGCAGCATAATAGCTTCTTCACCAAAATCTTCTGCTGTTTTACTCTTGAAAACAGAACCGGCAATCCATGTGATATCCGAGGCTTCAATGCCTCCATCCAGTGCATCGGCCACCTCAACGATTGAACGTTCACCCATACCATACAACAATAAATCTGCCGATGACTCAATAAGCAGGGATCTTCGGATTTTGTTGGACCAGTAGTCATAGTGCCCCAGCCTTCGAAGGCTGGCCTCAATACCGCCCACAATGATCGGTTTATCCGGGCATGCACGACGGATCATATTACCATAGACAACCGCCGCATAGTCCGGTCTTTTGCCGTAAACGCCCCCCGGCGTAAAGGCGTCCTGATGACGCCTTTTCTTTGAAACCGTATAATGATTCACCATGGAATCCATATTGCCGGCACTGACAAGAAATCCCAGTCTCGGCACACCAAGTGCCATCACTGACTGGTCATTTTTCCAGTCCGGCTGTGAAATAATACCCACTTTATAGCCATGGGCCTCCAGCACACGGCTGATAATAGCCGGCCCGAAAGAAGGATGGTCCACATAGGCATCGCCAATGACGTAGACGAAATCCAGTTCATCCCAGCCGCGCTTTTTCATGTCATCCCGGCTGATCGGAAGAAATTCTCTCATCATGCCAGAACCTCTACTTTATTATTAAAAATATCCTCAAAGGAATTGATGTAATAATGGGCCAGTTTCTTCTTTTCCTCTATCTGATAATCAGAAAAATCATCCTGTACAGCGCATACCGTCATGCCAGCAGAAAGTCCCGCCTGAATGCCCTCCGGAATATCCTCAAATACAAGACAATTCTTTGGATTCACACCAAGACGTCTGGCTGCCTCCTGATAAACAAAAGGATCCGGCTTGCCCTTTACCACATCTTCACCTGTCATGATCACTCTAAAATAATGCTCAATATCCTGGGCATGCAGGGCTGTCATGGCAAGCTTCCTTGTATTGCTGGTTGCAACTGCCATGGGCAGTTCTTTCTCTTCAATGAGTGACAACCACTTTGCGGCTCCCGGCTTCATCTGAATTTCATGTCTGTACTGCTCAAAAGCCAGTTCATTCCATTCCGCCAGCATTTTTTCAGGCGGATCATCAATGCCGATCACATTTCTGAAATAATCAGCAGCCTGCAAAATACTAAGCCCCGCCAGTTTGCGCTGCAAATCCTCTGACATCGGTTTGCCGTGTCTTGTCAGATAAATTCTGTCCACTTCTTCCCAGACCCCCATGGAATCAATCAATGTACCGTCCACATCAAAAATAACGGCTTCTTTTCCCTCCAGGAGTCTCTCTATATCAATCTTCATCATTCGTATGTCCTTTCGATTCTTTTAATGCCTGCACTTCATCTTCTGTCAGCTCACGATATTCACCCAGAGCCAATGTCTCATCCAGTCTCAGACTTCCCATGGACAGTCGCTTCAAATAGACCACTTTCTTGTCTACGGCCTCGAACATCCTCTTAATCTGATGAAATTTGCCTTCACGAATGGTAATCTCAACCTCCGATTCTGGCCCGGAAGATAAAATATTCAATTTGGCAGGCATCGCCCTCCAGGCACCGTCTTCATCATCGATCTCCAGCCCTTTGGCAAATAACGCTGCATCTTCCGCTGTTACCTGCCCTTCAATCCTCGCATGGTAAACCTTATCCACATGCTTTTTAGGTGACAAAAGCTGATGGGCCAGATCTCCGTCATTGGTGATCAATAAGAGGCCTTCGGTATCCTTATCCAGACGCCCCACCGGAAATAAATCCTTTCTGGACTTATCCGTGATCAGATCCAGCACTGTCTGCTGCTTTGGATCATTGGTGGCTGAAATAACCCCCGCCGGCTTGTTAAGCATATAATAAACCAGCGTCTGATAAACAACAGGCTCTCCCCGGCATACCAGATCATCCTTTTCAATGTCTACTTTATATTCAGGCTTTCTGATGACTTCGCCATTCACCGTCACCAGTCCTTTTTTGATCAGATTCTTCACTTCACTGCGGGTCCCCACAGACATATCCGCCAGGTACTTGTCCAATCTGAAACTTGTCTTCATATATACCTCCCAAGCTGCTCTTCCGATGCGGAACCCAGCTTCATAAAAACTTCCGGGCTGCTTATCTAATTCAAAACTTTCCGCATAAGTACATCTTAAACAAGACGCCAGCCGGATGGGTATTTGTTCTTCAACGTACCATTGGAAACTTTCCCCCAGCCCAGGGCAAATTCATCCACGCAGATCAGATACCATCCGTTCTTCAGATTCGGATCCACCTGCAGTGTCTCGCATTTCAAATAGCGCACCACTTCTTCGCTGTCTCCCGGATAAGCGATCACTTTGTCGCAGACATCCGGTGTCAGGCCCCTGGCAAAGGCACCGCTTGGTTCAAAACGCTTCTTCTTGAGTTCTCCTAAAAACCATCCGCTTCGCATAATATGCAGTCCCTTCAGCTCAGGCATTCCCTCCGGAATATACTGCACATAACCATTCTGCACAAGCAGACGTTTCTTATCAAAAGGATAATGGATACCCTCTGTGTCCAGGAACTGGAAAAAGCTTTCCATCTCTGCAGGCAGTTTTGGAACAGCTGCCAAAGTTACCCTGCCGCCTGACAGTACACTGTCCTTATCACGGCAAAGTACAGCCGCAAAATGCCCTTCACCCTCCAGATGATGCGGCCAGAGACGTCTTGTCTTTGTCAGTTCAGGGTTGCCATCTGCCCATTCCGGATGACCATGATCAATACAATGGCAACCGCATAAATCTTCATCATCATCCACTTCCACAAGATGGAAATCTGGATGCTCCCGCAGAAACCATGCGATACTGCCCTCATCCTCTTCCGGTGAAAATGTACATGTAGAATATATTAATTTGCCGCCCGGACGGACCATTTTGGCACCATAGGTCAGAATCTCCATCTGAAGCTTATGGTATTCCTCCGGTCCCATTCTCAGCCAGCTCTCAGTCATAGAAGGTTCCTTGTGGAACATGCCTTCGCCGGAACACGGTGCATCAATCAATACTTTATCAAAGAATTCCGGGAAATATCTGGATAATTTCTCCGGATACTCACTGACAACAATACTGTTGATAATGCCAAAGCCCTCCAGATTGCGCAGAAGTGCCTTGGCTCTGGACTTGCTGATATCGTTGGATATCAGCAGGCCCTCACCCTTTAAGGCTGCACCGATGGCCGTACTTTTACCTCCCGGTGCCGCACACATATCCAGAATCTTCTCCCCAGGCTGTGCATTCACAAGCTTTGCCGGCAGCATGGCGCTGGCCTCCTGAATATAATAAAGACCTCCCTGATAATAAGGATGTTTTGAAAATTGCTTCTTATTCTCAAGATAAAATCCTGTCTCATTCCATGGTACCTGCTTCAAATCCACACCCATCCGCTGAAGCAGTTCCTGGGGTTTTGTTTTCCATGTATTAATTCTTAATCCGTTATGGAAAGGCAGATCATAGCTCTTCAAAAATTCCGCATATTCTTCATCACCAAGCATCTGCTGCATTCTTTCCTGAAACTTCTCCGGAAATTGTATCATTGTATTCCTCCAGTTCACTTTCTATCTTATCATTTTACTCATCTGCTATTGTAATCTCTAATTTTTTTGACTCCTATTAGCCACTTTGCTTTTATCATTTTCTTTTATCAAAAAATTTTCCGAAAATATCCTAATCCGGCCGCCTACAACTCGGCACCTGTATCCTCCAAAAGCGGACCGTTGTCTGCTGCATAAGTCGCCAGTTCATCACAGCGTTCATTCTGCGGATGACCTGCATGGCCCTTCACCCAGACAAATTTTACTGCATGGGGTGCCTTTGCCTGAAGAAGCCGCTTCCAGAGATCCACGTTCTTTACCGGCTCATTTTTGCCCCGCTTCCATCCCTTTCTCACCCAGCCATCTACCCAGTGCTGGTTAAAAGCATCCACCACATACTTGGAATCCGAGTAAAGGGTCACATTGCACGGGCGGTTCAATGCCTCCAGGGCTGTGATCACGCCAAGAAGCTCCATCCGGTTATTGGTCGTTCTGCGGTATCCCGCCGATAACTCCTTCACATGCAGCTGATTCTTTGGATCAATATATTCAAGAACAGCCCCGTATCCACCGGGTCCCGGGTTGCCTCTGGCTGCACCATCTGTATAAATCGTCACGTTCATATTTTATGTTCTCCTTTATTATTAAGTTTTAAGTCCTTTTGATTGCCTGTATCTAGTACATCGATAACACCTGCTATTAAGCGTTTCTTTTAGCAATCCCTTCGCTTGCATCCATTTTCCTGTCAGTCTTATCCCGACAGATTTTCTACCGCTCATTTTAACATAAAAACGGCGGCAAAAAAAGCCCGCCGTGCAAATCTCACGATTTTTTGCATCGGCGGACAATAGCCTGCACCAGAAAGGCCAGTAAAGTTCCCGTCACCACTCCGGCAAAATCAATCCATACATCTGTCACCTGAGAAGATCGTCCCAGTGAAAAAAGCTGGATTGTCTCATCTGTAAGAGCTGTCATCAAACCGGCCAGCAGGGGCCACCCGAGAAACCGCAGCGGCCGCGTGGTATAACCCTTTACCACAGATAATAACAATATACCCTCAATAGCAAACTCCGTGAAATGGGCTGTCTTGCGGACGATAAACTCCGTAAGGGCCGCCCCTTCACTGCCAAAAATACGTCTAAGCAATGCCAGCACCGCACCGCTCTTTAACGTGGAAGCATCCGCATTGTCCATGGAATTGCTGAAAATGAAGGCAACCCAGAGGATGAGAAGGAGAACTGTGATGATTCTGTAGGTTGTTTTGTGATTTTGATTCGTATGCATTGTTTTAGTTTCCTTTTTTAGTATCTATATTTATTTTCATTTTGTGCAACAGCCTGCTGCACAAATTCTCTCTTTGAATATATTTCAGCAACTTTTTCTATGAATTTGTCGCTTCTCTCTATTATACCATCTATCTCTCATTCAGCAATACGCAAAAAAATGCCGAAAACCACCTGCCTTTCTGCGATTTTCGACATTTTTGACTTTGATCTTAATTATCTGCACAGCCTTACAGCCATCCGCAGACCAAACAGCTCGGCAATCTGCTATATAATAATAAAAATCACACTGCCATTGCCGTCGTTGACAATCTTCTGAATGGCCTCCTGCATCTTAACCTGACTATTCTCCGACATCCGGGTAACCTTCGTCTGGATGCCTTCCTCCACCAGCTGTCCCACAGTTTTGCCGAAAATCAATGTATCCCAGATGGCTTTCGGATCCTGTTCCTGACTATTGTTCATGGAGGTGATCAATTCTTCCGCCTGGGCCTGATCACCCACAATCGGCGCAATCTCCGTTTCAATTCCGGCTTTGATCATGTGAATCGAAGGTGCCTTTGCCTTAATCTTAAAACCATAACGGTTGCCATGTTTAATGAGCACCGGAGGTTCCAGAAGCACCTCCGCTTTCTCCGGTGCCACCACGCCATATCCTTTGGCTCTGGCAGATTCCACCGCCTGTGATACCGCTGAATATGCTGTCTGATTTTCCGACAATTGGCGGAGAATCCTGTAAAAGGCGTAGTCTCCCTTCACCGGCATTCCCATCCACTCTGACAGCAGCTCATAATAATATTTCTGATCAATCTCCAGATGAAAGATGACTTTCCCGTCGCTCATACTCACCGTTTCAATAAAACATTTCTTTATGTATGGGCAGGTCAGCTTCTCCTGCATCGGACGCACATCCTTCAGATGGCGAACATTCATCAGATATTCTCTGGCTGTATCTGCCACTGCCGTCTTGACTTCCCCCTCCTCCGGCAAAAGATCAAACCATTTCGGTGTATAAAAATCTATCTGAGATACCGGAAACTCCAAAAGCATCGTTGCCATAATCTTCTGGATATCTTCCTGCTTCAGCTGATCGCAGTTAAACGGCAAACATTTGATATCGTATTTTTCTTCCTTCCTGCGGCACAATTCCTGGGTTTCCATGGCATAAGGCCGGATTGTATTCACCACAACAATAAATGGCTTGCCAATTTGTTTCAGCTCACCTACAGCCATCTCCTCTGCCGCCGCAAAACTTTCCCCGGCAATCTCACCGAAACTGCCGTCCGTTGTAATCACAAGCCCGATAGTAGAATGATCCCGGATTACTTTCTGAGTGCCGATATGCGCTGCCTTTGTAAAAGGAATCGGATCCTCATACCACGGCGTCTTAACCATCCGGTCCTTATCATCCTCCATATGTCCCGATGCCCCATCTACCATAAAGCCAACACAGTCGATCAGTCGTATCTTCACCTGGATATCATCGGAAATATGAACCGAAACCGCTTCTTTCGGAATAAACTTCGGTTCCGTCGTCATAATCGTCCGCCCTGCCGCACTCTGAGGCAGTTCATCCCTGGCCTGTTCCCGTTCATGAACATTATCAATTCCCGGAAGCACCATCAGATCCATAAAACGTTTGATAAAAGTGGATTTTCCTGTACGTACAGGCCCTACAACGCCAATATAGATCTCGCCGCCCGTTCGCATCTGAATATCTCTATATACACGCAATTCATCCATAAAAATACCCCTTCCATAAGTATATTACAATCATTCCATATACTATATGAAAGAGGTATGCCTCTTAGACGTATGAATTATCTCTATCGAAGAATACTTTCTCTCCTGAGCAGAAGACAATTTAAGGAACATATTCTTCTATAAATTCTAATGTTTAAAAGCTTCCGTCCCTATATCATCTGGTGTTGTCAAATTGACAGGCAGTCTATCGCCTTCATGCAGATACAGTTTATATTTTACACCACTTCGCTGAACAATCTTATAAGCATTCTCCCCGATCGGCTCAACCCTTGCAATTTCACGCCACATATCGAAATGTGTGATATCCGAAACACCGTTTGTATAGATTTTCTCCGGCAAAAACATCAGTACCACCCAAAGAATCGGCAGGCACAACAGACACCACTGCAAGATTCGTTCTAATCCACTGTCCGCTATCTTATCCGCGCTAAACCAAAGGCCAAAACCTGTATAAACGACAACCAAAACAACAGTCGGCACAATCAGCCATGGCTTCTTAAAATGCCACTGAGCCTTGAAAAGAAATGTCCCCTTTGACTTCGAAGGCAGAAGATACATCACAAACCTTACCAGAAAATACACTGACATCACCAAAATAAACGGCATCGTTCCCGAAACCAGAAAATCTCTCATAAACTGCCTCCTTTCAGACACCAATCATGACTGCATTAATATATATTAAGTATAGCATGGCATCTCTCAGTCAGCAATCATTATCAGAAAATTTATGAGAAACGTCATAATTTTCTGTCATGCATTTGCAATTTTTCTAATCATTTGTACCATTGGACATTTTCCATCTGCTATATGCGATATTTCTTCAAAACCATTCACTGCATAAAATTGCATCAACTTTTCTTTTTCATGACATTCAATCATTACATATCTTCCACCTACAGCATCAACAGCAGCCATAATAACATCATACGCAGCCTGCAGCAATTCTGCACCTGAAATGTCATTATTTTGTACACTTGAATTCTTTGATAATTGCCCAATAAGATAGCAGGAAAAATCCTTAATCTGCTCTCCATGTATCTTAGCACTTAATCCATCAATCTCTTTCCGCTTTCGATTAGACACATCATATGGAACAGATAATATTTTCAACGCAATTGATATGTAACCATATATGACTATTTGATCTAAGCAAAAATTTGTTTCCATTAATTGATTCTCGTCACAAATAAAATAGGTTCTTGCTTTTGACAAACTCTCAAACTCAACTGCTCTACTATGTAAAAAATTTTCTATATCCTCATCTTTATTACAGGAAAAGGAAGATAAAATCTGCCTCAACAGCCCTTCATCTTCCTTTGTTGCTTCAATCAATGATGAGAGCGCAATGGACACCGTTTTAATAACTCTTCTCCTCGCTTTCTCTCATCACTAGAAAAAGGATGTTCCGAAATCGGCTTCTTCGGAGTATTGTCCGCCATAACTCTTGTCAACCGCTCCAATGACTCTGAATCACTAATTAAAATTCTTCTATCAAATGTATTCGTCGCCATAACCTTCCCCCATAATATTACTCAAAAATCATTTCCAATCTACTAATACTTATATTATATGCTGAATTTCGTGTATTCGCAATTAATTACTTTCTCTAAAAGCCGACATAAAACGCCATAATTTGACAATATCATATACCCTTCTATTCCATCTGATTCCTTAAGTAAAAAATTGCGAAACCCTCAACCTACAAAACGAATCCGTGTTCAACACTTTTCCTTATCGTATAGTTCTGATATTTCTCAGAATTATCAATGGCGTGCAGCCATCTACTTCAAATAAATAGGATGACAAATGAGAATATTCATACACAGGTGCTTCTAACACCTTCTCCGTTCCACTCCGGTCGGTGCTAACGAAAGTCCACCGGACCTTCAGTACCAGTACTTCATTCCTGTCCTTTAGGACCTTATGTACTGCTGCCAGTGTTAGGAAACGCAAGTGTGCCTGTGTTGAATTTCTCATTTGTCATCCTATTATTGATAATTTAGGACTGCACGCCTCTTTTTATTTTTTCTTTTTCTCAAATTTATTCTCTGTCCCATTCATCAGCCGCTTAATATTCGCCCGATGCCGCCACCAGGCCAGTGCCGTGAATATCAGACTGAGTCCAAACACCACCCACTGTCCAGGATAAAAGATCAGTATAAGAATCGGGAACAGTGCCGTAATGGTCAAAGAACCCACGGAGACATATCGTGTTGTAAAGAATACAACCGCAAATACAATCGCAGCGATCAGGGCGATGCGCACATCCAGTGCGAACATAAAGCCACCGGTTGCCGCAATGCCTTTGCCGCCCTTAAAATGCATATAAAAGGGATAATTGTGCCCGATAACAACGCCAAGAGCTGTAACGGTCTCCAGAATCTTCGTCACATCACCAAGTCCCGGGAACAGCAGATATCTCACAATCCAAACGGCAAATACTGCCTTCAGGGCATCCCCAAGAAAGACAATATAGCCGGCCGGCTTGCCCAGGGTTCGAAGGGTATTGGTTGTTCCGGCATTGCCGCTGCCGTAATTGCGGACATCAATTCCCTTGAATAATTTGCCATAGAAATAGCCTGTCTGAAAACATCCGAAAATATAACCCAGTACCAGACAGATAATGACTTTAATTGCCATTTTTAACCCTTATCCTTTCTTTCACGATAGATAAAGTGAAGCGGCGTACCGCGGAATCCGAAGGTTTCACGAATCTGATTCTCGATATAACGGGTATAAGAGAAATGTGTCAGTTCTTTATCGTTGATAAAGATGACAAATGTCGGCGGCTTGACAGATACCTGTGTAATATAGTAAAGACGCAGACGTCTGCCCTTATCTGATGGCGGCTGTTTCATGGCAACAGCCTCACTGAGAATCTCATTGAGGACACCTGTACCTACACGCATTGCATGATTCTCAATAACCGCATCGATGGTATCAAAAAGCTTCGGCAGTCTCTGACCTGTCTCTGCCGAGATAAACAGCATCTCTGCATATGGCATAAATGCCAGCTTCTCTCTGACATCCTTGGTAAACTTGTTCATGGTCTTGTCATCTTTCTCGATGGCATCCCACTTGTTCACTGCAATGATCATACCCTTGCCGCGCTCATGGGCAATACCTGCGATCTTGGCATCCTGTTCTGTCACACCTTCCTTGGCATCAATCATCAGAACCACCACATTGGCACGCTCCACCGCCGAAACCGTACGGATAATACTATAACGTTCAATATCCTCCTTGATCTTGCTCTTACGGCGCAAACCTGCTGTATCGATGAAAACATATTCCTTGCCGTTGTGCTTGATCACCGTATCGATGGCATCACGTGTTGTACCGGCAATATTGCTGACAATAACACGATTCTCACCTGTCAGTTTGTTGATCAGGGATGACTTGCCTACGTTCGGCTTACCCACAATGGCAACATGCGGACGTTCATCTGCCTCTTCTTCTGCTGTACCCGGTTTAAAATGCTTGATGACTTCGTCCAGCATATCACCCAGTCCAAGCTTGGAATTGCCGCTGATCGGCATCGGATCTCCCAGTCCTAAATTATAGAATTCATAGACATCCGCCATCATGGTCTTGAAATTATCCACCTTGTTGACAACGAGAACAACCGGCTTGCCTGAACGACGGATCATATTGGCAACCTGGAAATCCGCATCTACAACTCCCTGACGCACATCCGTCAGAAAGATGATCACATCCGCTGTCTCAATGGCGATCTCAGCCTGCTCACGCATGCTCTTCAAGATCAGATCATTGGTAGATGGTTCAATACCACCTGTATCAATCATTGTAAACTGTGTATTCAGCCAGTTTACATCTGCATAAATTCGGTCTCTTGTTACTCCCGGCGTATCCTTGACAATAGAAATCTGCTGTCCTGCCAGGGCATTGAATAAAGTTGATTTACCTACATTCGGCCTACCTATAATAGCCACAATTGGTTTACTCATCTATCTCACCTCTTCCCAGAATTTTATCTACCAGGTCCTGTCCGTTTGATTGTACAATCGAAATCGGAATTTGTAAAGTATTTTCAAGTTCAGGAATCGTTATATCATCCAAAAGTATCTGCACATCCTCACCACTTCGAAGAATATTGACCGGAAGCAGCAGCGTCTCACCGAGATCTTTGCCCTGAAGCTGTTCCTTCAGATCAGTTCCTGTCATCAGCCCTGAAACCGTTATCTGTTCTCCAAAAAAATGATTCACAATTTCATAGACATCTACGGTCACATTAGGGAACTTCTCACAAAGCTCTTCTGCCAGTTTTCGAATAGTTCCCACAGCAGAATGTCCTGTTGCAATCGTCACATGGCGCTTTTTGCTGTCTGTAACAGCTTCTTTCAGGCCCTCATGAAACTCCTCCGTCAGAAGCCGGATCATACCAACGCCATTTTCCAGCTGAAGATAACCGTCATAGCGTTCTTCCTCCGGCATCTCATATCCCGCCAGAAGATACCATTCATCCGAAGCATGGATAAAGTGTGTACCATACTCCTCATACAGCTTCTTCTGCCATTTCTCAATGCAGGCAATAACTTTTCTGGCGTCCTCCCTGTTAAAAGGTTCCAACGGATAAAGACCCTCTCTGTGGTCAGAAAGGCCTACCGGTACCACAGAAACGCTCTCAATGTTCGGGATAAAGCCGGACAGGTCACGAATACTTCTCTCCAGTTCTTCACCATCGTTGACGTTCTTGCAGAGAACGATCTGACCATTCATGATAATACCGCCCTCATAAAGTTTCTGAAGTTGCTCCATGATCTTGCCCGCAAAACGGTTGTGCAGCATCATACACCGCAGTTCCGGATTGGTTGTATGCACTGAAACATTGATGGGTTCCAGCTTGTATCGAATGATACGCTCCAACGCCTCGTCCTTCATGTTCGTCATAGTAATATAATTGCCCTGAAGGAAGGATAGTCTGGAATCATCATCCTTGAAATACATCGTCTCACGCATGCCTTTCGGAAGCTGATCGATAAAGCAGAAAATACAGTTATTGCTGCAGGAACGATAATCGTCCATCAGACTGGACTCGAATACGATACCGATATCTTCATCGTAATCCTTCTCAATCTCCAGCACTTCTTCCGTTCCATCAGCCGTGCGGATCAGCATTTCAATATATTCATCATTGACCAGATAATGATAGTCAAACACATCCTCGATATCCTGGCCATTGATAGCAAGAACTGTATAACCGGGCTGCAGCTCCATTTCCTCTGCAATACTGCCGGGAACAATTGACTGGATCACATGTAAATGTTTCTTCATAATTCTTCTACTCCGTTTTCTAAACAGACGTATCGATCAGGGACAGAAACGCAGATAAACCGCCTCTTTGCCCATTTGTCTTTCGATGGGACCACAAAAGGTCCGGATGACAGGCTGTGCAGAGATCTGTCACAGACAAATGTTCAGGAAGAATACCTGCATCTGTCAGTACATACCAATTGGCTTTCCACAAATCCAGCTGATACTTGCCATTGCCTTTATCAAGCAAAATATCTGCTGCCTCATCGGCTGTAAAATTGGCTCTGAAAGCCTCCGCCACATCATCGCTGACCTCATAACAGCTCTGGCAGATAGAAGGGCCAATGGCTGCAACGATATCCTTCGGCTCGGAGCCATAGACCTCATGCATCTTCTCAACGGTCTTCTGTCCGATATGACCAACCGTTCCCTTCCAGCCTGAATGAGACAGACCGATGACTTTTCTAACCGGATCAACAAAATAAAGGGGCACACAATCCGCATATGATGTCACAAGAACAATTCCCGGAACATTGGTGATCATGCCGTCCACATCACTGTAATCCTGCGGTCTCAAAATGCCTTTGCCCCTGTCCTCCTCTGTGATGACACGGACATTGGTTGTATGCGTCTGATCAGATAAAACCATATCCTCCACACGCATATTCAGAGCAGCAGCCATTCTGCGATAATTCTCCAACACGGCATCCGGATCATCTCCGCGCTTGAAATTCAGATTCATCGACAAAAAAATACCGGTACTCACACCGCCTTTTCTCGTTGAAAAACCATGCTTCACAATGCCTGTGGCAGACAAATTCTTAAACTGTATATACGGCACGTGATTTTTCTCTTTTAATTCTGTTGTTCCGCTTCCTGTCACTGCTACCATCCTTTCGCTCCCTGATACTCAAATGCATTCTTATATAAAATCGGCCGTTCCTTCAAAAAAGCAACTACATCAAACCGGCAAAGCTGTTCCTCACTCACATTATGCTTCAGCAAATATTGATCTGCAGCCAGACTGATCTGTCGCTGCTTCTTCCCATCAACTGCTTCAGAGGGTGACTGAACCCTGTCAGACTGTCTGTATTTGACTTCCACAAAAACAAGATAGTCGCCATCCATGGCGATCAGGTCAATCTCTGCATGACGGCATCGGTAATTCGTTTCCAAAATCCGATAGCCACAGGATATCAGGTAATCTGCAGCCTCCTGCTCATAATAATGGCCTTTCTCGACATGGTTCATACACCGTCCCCCACTAAATGAAATTGGATATAAAACTTCTTCTGTGAATCGGCGTTGGTCCAAATGTCTTTAGTGCCGCCACATGCTCCGCTGTTCCATATCCTTTATTCTTTGCAAAATCATACTCAGGAAACAGTTTGTCATACTCACGCATCATACGGTCCCTTGTCACCTTTGCAATGATACTGGCCGCTGCAATAGAAAGGCTCTTGGCATCACCCTTGATAATCGGCACCTGTCTGCCCTCAATGCCCGGAATGGTCACCGCATCATTTAGGAATACTTCCGGCTTCGGTGTCAACTGACTCACAGCCTCCCGCATGGCCACATAATCTGCCTGAAGAATATTAATCTCATCAATCGTCTCCGGTGACGCAATGCCTACACCCACACTGACAGCCTTCTCCATAATCTCATCGTACAATTCTTCCCGCTTCTTCTCTGAAAGCTTCTTAGAATCATTGACATAAAGAATCGGACAGTTTATATCCAAAATAACAGCCGCTGCAACAACAGGACCGGCTAAAGGCCCCCGTCCGGCTTCATCAATGCCACAGATAACACCGCATTCTCCATACTGTCTTTCATAAGAAAGCATCTTCTGCACACGATCAAGTTCTTTGTTGTACGCATCCAGCTTCTTCTGTGCCCTTTCCAGAATCTTGCCGACACCAATTCGACCATCTTCTCGATAAGTTGTCATCAATTCCGGCAGTGTTTCTATTGATGCATTCTTGAACTTATCTCTGATTATCTCAATCTTTTCCTGAATCAATTTCTATCATTCCTCTTCTGACTGAGGCGGCTGTTCCAGTGTCACCTTTCCAAGTCTGAGACTTCTGAAATCATCAATCAACATGGAAGCTGCCTTGTCGATATTCGGCTCTCCGCCTTTCATCAAACAACATTTGGCAATGGCAATATCCGCCAGTACCTTCACACTGTCGTCACTCTCTTCAATACCATAACGAGAAGCCATCGTTCCCGGATAATTCTTACTCATATAATCTGCCAGCTTCATGGCAAGTTCTGTAATATTAAGGATATCATCCTTGATCGATCCGGAAATAGCAAGCTTCTGTCCTACTGCCTGATCTTCGAACTTCGGCCACAAAATTCCCGGCGTATCCAAAAGTTCAACATTCTTGTTCAGCTTGATCCACTGTTTGCCCTTTGTTACACCCGGTTTGTTGCCGGTCTTTGTGCAGGCTTTGCCCGCATAGCTGTTGATAAACGTGGACTTTCCTACATTCGGAATACCCACGATCATCGCTCTGATCGGGCGATTCTTAATGCCTCGTCTGCGGTCACGTTCAATCTTCTCTTTGCACGCCTCATTAACAACACCGGTAACAGCTTTCATACCGGCACCGGTACGTGCGTTGATCTGAAGTACAAAAAATCCTTTTGCCTTGAAATAGCTCTCCCAAAGCTTTGTGTACTTCGGATCGGCCATATCTGATTTATTCAGAAGGATCAGCCTTGCCTTCCCCTTCGCCAGATCATCAATATCAGGATTCTTGCTGGCCAGAGGCAGTCTTGCATCCACCAGTTCAATCACAATATCAATAAGCTTAATATCTTCCTGCATCATACGACGTGCTTTCGTCATATGCCCCGGATACCACTGTATATTCATAAATTCTCCTGTTCTTAACTGTTCAATTTCAATAATGTCCTGTGTTTAATGTACCAGACCAAGGCGTGACAGTGGTGAACGAATCAGCCATACCTTTCCGAGAATCTGATCCGAATCAATAGTTCCTATACTGTCTAATCGGCTGTCATCCCGGTTATTATTATAATCATCACATAAAACAAAATACTCATTGTCCCCAAGGGTCTCACCCTTCTCGGCGACACCGGCATTCTCTATGGCCGCATCATTAAATGTCAGTTCCAGTTCAGTGTCATCAATATACACCTTGCCGTCTTTGATCTGTACAGTCTCCCCCGGAAGACCGATAATTCTCCGCACATAGGTCGGACTGTTCTCGGATGCACCGATTCTGACAGCAACAACATCCATCCGCTTCGGTGAACCTATCTTATAAGAGAGCTTATTCAGCAATACAACATCTTCATTCTGCAGTGTCGGGTTCATCGACTGATCAATGATCACTGTCTTAATACCAAAACCACGCACCGCAAAAACACCAAGTGCAATAACTATCAGCAGCCCAAGAAGCCAGATACCGACATGGATCAATGTCTTCTTAATCTTCTCTGCACGCTTTTGCTTCTTTGATAATGGAACTTTTCTCATTTACCGCCCTCACTAAAGAAAATGGGACAAGTACATATGTATTTGTCCCAATTATCTTACTTCTGTGTTTACTGATTATTTAACCAATTCTTTAACTTTAGCTTTCTTACCAACTCTGTCTCTTAAGTAGAACAGTTTCGCACGTCTTACTTTACCACGTCTTGTAACTTCAATCTTCTCAACGATTGGGGAATGAAGCGGCCATGTCTTCTCAACGCCGATACCGTTAGAGCTCTTTCTAACTGTAAATGTCTCACGGTTGCTGCCGTTCTGTCTCTTAATAACAGTTCCTTCGAAAACCTGTGTTCTTTCTCTGTTGCCTTCTTTTACTTTAGCATATACTTTTACTGTATCGCCAACAGAAAATGGTGTAATATCAGATTTTAACTGAGCTTCTTCAATGCTTTTAATAATATCGTTCATAATGAACCTCCTTATAATATCCAGATGTTCTTAATGCATTCTCCTGCAGCAGAGGACCATCCATTTCTTACAATTACCGCCGGTGCCAAATATCACTCGTACATCAGCTAAAAAGCAACTGCAGTGATACGCTTACGCACCAGCGCATTACATTTTATCATAGGATTCACTGAAATGCAAGTCATTTTGACGATTTTCTTTTATTCCTTCAAAATTTTCACAATGTATCCTCAGGATTTTCCAGCTCTGACAGATATTCTCTGTCCTTCTTCGTCAAAGCCTCCTGTACTTCCTCCTGTTCCAGCAGTTCCGGCCTTCTCTCAAAGGTCCGCTTCAAAGACTGCTGTCTGCGCCACTTCTCAATATTACCATGATGCCCGGACAAAAGGACTTCCGGTACCTGCTTGTCATGCCAGATCTCCGGCCTTGTATACTGGGGATATTCCAGAAGACCATCCTGAAAAGAGTCATACTCCGCAGATTCACTGTTGTTGAGTACCCCCGGTACCAGTCGGGCAATGGTATCGATCATCACCATGGCCGGCAGTTCGCCACCGGTCAGAACATAATCGCCAATAGAAAGATGGTCTGTGACAATCTCATCCAGCACACGCTCATCAATGCCCTCATAATGACCGCAAAGAAAAATCAGAGATTCTTCCTTTGACAATTCTTCAGCAATTTCCTGGCTGAAAACTCTGCCCTGAGGCGTCATATAGATCACACGGGGCTTTTTATCCATCTTGCCGACGATATCCTGATAGCAGGCATAAATCGGCTCCGGCTGCATCACCATACCTGCGCCTCCGCCATATGGATAATCATCCACATGTTTATGCTTATCCAGAGAATAATCACGGATATTCACTGTATGCAGGCCGATGGTTCCTTTTCTGACGGCACGGCCGATCACACTGTCAGAAAGTCCCTGCATAATCATATCCGGAAATAATGTCATTACATGAAAATCCATACTTCTCTCCTATCAGTCAACAAGTCCAGGCATGATATGAGCTGTTACCTGCTGCCTCTCAAGATCCACATCCAGGATGCATTCATCAATGACCGGAAGCAGTACTTCTTTGCCATTTGGGCATTTCACCGCATACACATCATTGGCCCCTGTCTGAATCACATCTGTCAGAACGCCAAAATCTTCACCTTCATCTGTCACAACCTTCAGTCCGATCAGATCACAGATGAAATATTCATTCTCTTCCAACTTTACTGCCTGATCTCTGGTAACAAGAAGATCCTTGCCCTTATACTGCATCACTTCATCAATGGATGCTATCTCTTTGAACTTTAAAATGACCATCTGTTTGAAGAACTTGACACTTTCTATATGAAGCTCCTTATATTCTCTGCCTGTATCGAGGATACAGGTCTTCAGCTTCTTAAAACGCTGTACATCATCTGTTGTAGGAAATACCTTGGCTTCTCCTCTCACACCGTGAGAAGACGAAATAACACCTACGCGCAAATATTTTTCCATCGTTTTCCTTCCTTTATATATAAAACCGGGAAATTCCCACAAATCATTCCATGTGATATCTCAATTAAATCATCTATGACACAAAAAGCCGCCGCATATTCCGAAAGGCCAGAACCTTTCCAGAACAACCGCGACAGCTCCCAGTTTCTACTGCAATATTTCTACAATGACTTTCTTATCATCCTTAGACGCTGCAGATTTGACAACGGTACGGATTGCTTTCGCGATACGTCCCTGCTTGCCAATAACCTTTCCCATATCATCAGGAGCCACTTTGAGCTCTAAGACGATAGACTTGTCAGTTACAGTTTCTGTAACGACAACTTCTTCCGGGTGATCTACGAGTGAAGTAGCAATAACTTCTACTAATTCTTTCATTACAGATTCCCCCACTGTAAATCAATTATTTAATGATGCCAGCGTTCTTGAAAAGTCTGCTAACGATTTCTGTTGGCTGAGCGCCTGTAGATAACCATTTCTGAGCGAGCTCTTCGTTAACCTTTACATCACTTGGTTCAACGTTTGGATTGTAGTAACCGATCTCTTCGATGAATTTACCATCTCTTGGGGATCTGGAATCTGCTACGATGATTCTATAAAAAGGAGCCTTCTTCTGACCCATTCTTCTTAATCTGATTTTAACTGCCATGTTCTTTCACCTCCTGAAAAAATTAATTATATACTAAAAGGAAATTTGAATTTTCCTCTTTTGCCTGCCTTAGGTAAGCTTCCACCAAACTGCTTCATCATCTTCTTCATCTGTTCAAGCATCTTGGCCAGCTTGTTCACTTCACTGAGATCCACGCCTGCACCCTGTGCAATCCGCTTCTTGCGGCTCGGATTGATCAAATCCGGATTCGCACGTTCCTGCGGCGTCATGGAAAGAATAATTGCTTCAATCCGGCTGAACTGACTGTCATCAACCTCAACATTCTTCAGCTGACTGCCTACACCCGGAAGCATGGAAAGCATATCTGTAATGCCGCCCATATTCTTCACCTGATTCAGTGATTCCAACAGATCATCATAACCAAATGTCGCCTTCTTGATCTTCTGATTCAGCTCTCTGGCCTTATCCTCATCAATCTGGCTCTGAGCCTTGTCGATCAATGTCAGGATATCACCCATACCAAGGATTCTTGATGCCATACGATCCGGATAGAACTGCTCAAGATCAGAGAGTTTCTCACCCATACCAACATACAGAATCGGCTTGCCTGTCACTGCTCGGATGGATAATGCCGCACCGCCTCGGGTATCGCCGTCCATCTTCGTCAGAATCACACCATCCAGCTCAATCTGTTCATTAAAGGACTTCGCAACATTGACTGCGTCCTGACCTGTCATGGCATCCACAACAAATATTGTCTGGTCTACCTTGATAGCCTTCTGAATATTCGCCAACTCTTCCATCATGGTCTCATCCACATGAAGTCGACCAGCTGTATCGAGAATCACCACATTCAGATCATTGTTCTTCGCATGCTCAATGGCTGCCTTCGCAATATCAACGGGATTCTGATGATCTCCCATGGAGAAAACAGGCACACCCTGCTTCTCACCATTCACCTGCAGCTGTTTGATGGCTGCCGGTCTGTATACATCACAGGCTACCAGCAGAGGCTTGCGTCCCTTTGCTTTCAGCTTGCCTGCAATCTTCGCAGAAGTGGTCGTCTTACCTGCACCCTGTAGACCAGCCATCATAATGACTGTCAGTTCGTTGCTATTGTTCAGCTTAATCTCTGTAGTCTCACTGCCCATGAGAGCAACCATCTCTTCATTGACAATCTTAATGACCATCTGCCCGGGTGTCAGACTGTTCATCACATCCTGACCAACTGCCCGCTCTGTCACGGAGTTAATAAATTGCTTAACAACCTTAAAGTTAACATCCGCTTCAAGAAGCGCCATTTTAACTTCCTTCAGTGACGCTTTCACATCTGCTTCTGTTAAACGGCCTTTGCTTCTTAAGTTTTTAAATACATTCTGCAATTTGTCCGATAAACTTTCAAATGCCATAGCTTCGCCTCCGGTTCTACAATTCTTCTACGATTGTATTGGACAGCATCTCAATCCTGTTAATACATTCTATCATCCTCTGATGATCCTCCTGATGCTCAAGAATCTCGTTCGCATAATGATTGATCTCTGCGACGCGTTCCTTCGTATGAATAAATTTCGCAACAAGATGAAGCTTCGCTTCATATCCCTGAAGCTGTTTCCTGCAGCGTCTGACAATGTCATACACACCCTGCCTGCTGATCTCACGGTCTTCCGCAATTTCACTCAGGGACAGATCATTCAAAACAAAATCCTCATAGATCAGCTTCTGATGCTCTGTCAACAGCTCTCCATAAAAATCATAAAGCAACGCTTCTTCAATAAATTTCTCCATAAAACAGCACCACCTGTAAAGTATTTTTACTTTACAGGTGGTATTGTATCGCAGATACCCTCTATTTGTCAACAGTTTTTTTGAAAATTAATGCAATTCTTCTATGATTAATCATCACTGTCGATTTTGTATCCCAATCCGCGGACGGTTTTGATATACTTCGGGTTGGCCGGGTCATCCTCAATCTTAGCACGGATATTGGAAATATGAACCATCATTGTCCGGTCATCATTTTCATAATATCTGCCATTGATGCATTCACACAACTGTGTTTTTGTAAAAACCCGTTTCGGAGAACGCATGAGTTTCGCAAGGATTTTCAATTCCGCTGATGTCAGAGAAAGCACATTGCCGTTTTTTCTCAATACAAAAGCCTCCGTATCCAACACCAGTTCTCCCACGCGCAATACCATCGTTTCTCCGGGTATTCTGCCGCCGCATCCAAGTTCATAGTAGCGCCTTAACATAGCCTGCACCTCTGCTATAACCTCCAGAGGATTGTACGGCTTTATCACACAGGCATCTGCCCCAAGATTCAATCCCAGAATACGATTGGCATCATTCTCTTTATCTGCGATCAATATGATCGGCAGATTACTCTTCAAGCGGATCACTCTGATCAATTCATATATGTTGAGACTTTTCATCATCATATCAATCAGAATCAAATTCGCCTTCTGATGCCCGAAACAGACATTAAACATCTCCTCATTTTCTGCAATATCAACCGTAAACCCATTGCTGTTCAAATGCAGCATAAGCAATTCCTTTGATTCTCTGTCATCCGTCACAAGTAATATATTATGCCCCATAATGTGTAGTTCCTTTCACCGTCCTATCCGGCAAACAGCCTGCCCCTTCTGTTATTTCTTGCCATGAGATATCTCATATGCTGTTCCATCAGCAATTTGCTGATCATATCTTCCCAATGCATCATTCCATCGACTGTATGCCGTCTCCTGACGGTGGTCCGTCAGTGTATTTTTACTGTGGAAGAAAGCGCCCAGCCAGTCACTGACCTGCACGGCGCCTGTATGATTCAAATGGTCGCCTTTATCACGGGTATCCTTCTTCCAGTCTATCTTCACCTGATCCGGCATCAGATTCAGATCATAATATTCCAGTCCATACTGATCAGCCAGGGCCTGTATGCCATTGTGTTTGGCATAATTCCAGTTCTTAATGCTCGGTGTGCTGACCAATATCAGCTCAACATTATTTTTTCTGCACAATTTGATCATCTGCTCAACATAATATTGGTTGATGGCCGAGATCTTTGCTTTCTGATCTGTCTGCTTCATATAGTCTTTCAAAGCCGCAGTTGCCACTTTGTTCTCATACCGGTAACCCTTGTAGTCATTGGTCCATGTATAGTTGACGGATCCAGTAAAATCATTGAGCATCAGACTCTTCCAGCGATCATGATACCTGAAAATCTGAAAATACTTTTCCAGCTGGGACTTAAGAATCTTTTCATAGGCAATCTTCCGATACAGGGCATTCGTTTCAAGAATGACATACTTCGGGGACTGCTTTTTCAGAGCCTGGGCCAGAAAACGCTCTGTATCATAAAGATGCTGGCCGCCGGTTCCGCAGACATAACCTGCATAGCCGTATTGACGCCAGATCTCCATCGGTGTGATCGAACTGTAGGTCTCGCTGTCTCCCACTACCAGATAATCCATCGTGTTGTCCGGTTCCCCAAGAATACCATTACTCTGTACCGCTTCCATTCCTGCCGATTTCTGATTATCCTTCGGCACAAACACCTTGGACAAAAGCATCAGAATGACCATAAAGATCACACAGAACAGGATAAAACGCAAAGCTGTCTTTAAATATCTCTTCATCTGCTGTCCCTCCTAAAATCCTGCATAAATCGGATCGACCGGTGTATAATTCATACCATACGCACCAAATATAATACAGAATAAAATAAGTCCGTAGACAACAGCCCATCGAACAACAACCTTTTTCTCTGCCAGTTTCTGACGAATGCAGATTCCTCTTTCGTTGGCAATGCTGATCACCAACACAATCAATACCGAAACCGCCACAATCAGGAAATCATACTTGTCCATACCAAGATTCAGCAGCGTACCATCTGTAAAGGATTTGAAGTTGAAATCTGTGAACATCTTTTTCAGCATGCGCATGGCAATCCTGAGACTGTCGGCTCTGAATATCAGCTCACCAATACATACAAGCAATGCGGTTCTTACGATTCTGAAACACTTATAGCCACCTTCTTCGCGGCGAATATGCAGCTTCTCAAGGAGCTTCTTGGTATAAGGTTCAACCGCATTGGCAGAAGCGATCAGTACAAAGTGATACATGCCGAAACAAATGTAATGCCATCCAGCACCATGCCATAATCCATTGAACAGCCAAACAACAAAAAGTGCAATAGAACCGGCAATCAATGGTCCGAAATGATTACCGATTTTCTTCCTTGCCTTTGATGTAAGACGTTTCATAGGCTTTGACATAGAAATCGGGTAGAAAATATAATCTCTGAACCATGTACCCAATGTAATGTGCCAGCGTGTCCAGAATTCCGAAATACTCTTTGAAAAAAACGGACGTTTAAAATTCTCCGGAAGAACGATACCAAAGAGTTCCGCACTTCCGATAACCACATCCATGGTTCCCGAAAATTCCATATAAAGCTGACAGGTATAAGCAATAGCAGCCACAACCATCATGCCGCCGTCATAATCCGCATAACCGGAATACAGTGTCTTGATCATAATGTTCAATCGGTCTGCAATGACCATTTTCTTCATGACACCATACAAAATACGTTCAGCACCAAAGACAAGATTCTGAACACTGCTTCTTCTGCCTTCCCATAAGCTTACCGCATCATCATTATATCTGCAGATTGGTCCCTCCATCATGGACGGAAAGAAAGCCATATAAAGTGCCAGCCGTCCGATATTCTTATCCGGCTTCAGTGTTTCCCTGTAAACATCCAGAATATAGGACATCGCCTGCATGGTGTAAAAAGAAATACCGATCGGCATCACCATTTTAGGGATCTTCCATGTCCAGTCAACCCCTGCCAATGCCAGCAACGAATTCAAATTCTGACCGAAAAAGGCCGTGTACTTCAGCACAAGCAGCGTTCCTATATGTATGCAGACAGCCAGGAAAATAACCCATCTCTGACGACGTATATATTCAGCTTTCACAGCCTTTCTTTTAGGGCGCTCTGTTTCGGCAAGAATCCGATTACGTTCTTCCTGAAGGCTTGACATCCACAACCCAAAATGATGGATTGAAAATGTAGAAATAAGCAAAAACAAAATCAATTTGCCGCTGATACTCCAGAAGAACAGGTAACTTGCCAGAAGCAATACCACCGGACGCAGTTTCTTAGGGACAATATTATATAAAAATACAACTGCCGGAAGAAATACCAACAGATATAACGGTGCAACGTAGGACTTCATTTCTAGCCCTCTTCCTGAAGTCTTTCAACCATTGCCGCAATTGCATCCACTGAATTAAAATTGGATGGAATAATCTCAACTGTAGGAATTGTTACATCAAATTCATCTTCCAGTTCAGCCACCAATGATAAAACATCCAAAGATGTCAGAATATGGTCATCAATCAATGTCTGACATGTCTCATAATCTGCCTCCGGCTGGATATCCTCTAAAATCTCAATAATCTGTTCTTTCATCATTCATAATCTCCTTCCATAATGTACGCAGCATACGCTGCATAATTTCAATCTGCTTGTCTATTCATGATAATTCGGTGTATTCAGTGGGTCGGTGTCAATGCTGTCCCGCAGCACATGGATCTCCCCATCCTCTTTTCTCAAAAGAATCTTCGGAAGATCTCTGCTCAGAAACAACGCAATGCCTTCTGTTGTTGAATAGGCCCCTGTATTTTCAAAGACAATGACATCTCCCACCGTCAGATTTCTGACCGGCATCTGCTTCACCAGTATATCATTCACTGTGCACAGAGAACCAAATAGATTCCAGTCCATGGTTTCACCTTCCTGTTTCTCAGGCAGCACATGACAATACGGATGTTTCATTGCCATAGACTGTCCATAATATACCAGCTGATGAATACCGCCATCCACAATGGCATAATTCTGCTTCTTGTTCACCTTGGCATCCACAACAGAAGTCATATAGGTTCCGCAGGATGCAGCTATACTTCTGCCAAGTTCAAAGGTCAGTTTCACCTGACTGGTCATCTCACTCAGCATTTCCGAAAACTCTGCCAAAAATGAAACTTCATCAAAATCATCGCCCTGGAAATAGAATACAGGAAGTCCCGGTCCGAATTCAAGTTCTTTCACCCGGAAACCTTCCTCCGTCTCCAGTCTCTGAATAAAGGCATCCACATATGTCAGCTCCCGTCTGAGCTTTTTGACAGAAGTCTTCTGAGTCCCTGAAAAGAACTGGATTCCTTCCACTTCCACCCATTCATTCGAACGGCTCATGCGGATCGTCTGAATCAACACGTTCTCATCCATGCCGAACTGATTGCCGCTTGTCAATCTGAGCAGCAGTCTGATCTTCATCGTATAGCGCTCGGCAAGCCCGGCCAGCAACAAATACTGTTCCATGGATTCCGCCGTAAAAATACCGATATCTACACCGTCCCTGAAAAGAGCCTCCATAACTGCCGGTGTCTTATATACACCGGATAAAACCACCTGGCGCATCGGGATCTGCAGACGACGGCAGATTGCCAATTCCCCTGGAGAACACACTTCAAAGCGTTCTACCTGTCCGCATAATTCCTTAATAATAAATGTATTCGCTTTCACTGCATAACACAATGAAACCTGCTCAGGCAGATGACTTTTCAGAAAAGCAACCCGCTTCTTCAATATCGCCATATCAAAAATATGCATCGGTGTCTGATAGGTCTGGGCCAATGCCATCATCTGTTCGTCTGTCATCATGCTCTTGCCCCCTTTGCATGTTTCTCCATCAATGCTTTTCTGTCCGTCTTGCCATTCTTGGTAAGCGGCATCTGCTCCACCTTTCTCAAAGCCCCCGGCACCATGAACGGCGGCAAACTGCTGCTCATCCGGTGATGCAGTTCCTTTTTCTCGATTTCGCCCACATAAAAGCCATACAATTTCGACTTCTTCTCATCAAAAATACAGCAGGCTCTGCTGATGCCCTCAATGTTCTCCATGGCGCGCTCAATCTCTTCAAGTTCGATCCGGTGTCCCATATACTTAATCTGATAATCCTTCCTGCCGCCAAAAAGGATTTCTCCATATTCATTATACCGCCCCAGATCTCCGGTTCTGTAAATCAGTTCCGGGTAACAATGATTCAGCGGATTCTGTACAAAATGCTCCGCTGTCTGCTCCGGCATCCGATAATAGCCAAGGGCCAGCGCTGTACCGCGCACACAGATCTCACCTGCCTTGTCCGGTTCTGTTATCTCATGATCCTGTTCATCCAGCAAAAAGACATGTTCATTCGGAAATGCCTTTCCGACAGGGACGCCCTCTGAATAATCACGGTTCCTGTCAATTCTGTGGTATGTACAGTTACATGTGATCTCCGTCGGACCATATAAATTAATAAAATCTGCTTCCGGCAGATGGTCCATCCAGGCTTTCAGATGCTTCGGCGGCATCACTTCACCGCTGAACAATACTTTTCGAACTTTTGCAGGCACTTTATAATCCAATCCATGAAAAATACTGATCAGACAAAGCGCCGATACTGCCCAGATCATCACCGTCACTTCATGGTCACAGAGATAATCCAACAGCGGTGCCGGTTGTGAAAACAGCTGCTTCGGCACAATGACAAGGGTTGCACCTGTCTTCAGTGAAGAATAAATATCTTTCACAGAAACATCAAAATCAAAAGGTGCCTGATTAGCAATCCGATCTTCTGATGTAATGCCAAATAATTCCGTAAAAACATCAATAAAATCCAGAACACTCCGATGACTGACAACCACACCCTTAGGCTGCCCCGTAGAGCCTGAAGTAAAATTAGCATACAGCGGTGCTGTGTCTATGGCACGCTTTCTGCGCTCACTTAATAATGTCTGATTCTCATCAGTTTCCATCAGTTCTTCCATCCAAAGGATTTGATGCTCAGGCACAATCTGCAAAGCCATCTCCCGATGTTCCCTGTCCGTGACAATATACGCAGCCTGAAGAACTTGCTGTACCTGCTCTAACCTGCCGATTGGCAGCTCCGGATTCATCAACACATAAAAGCAACCGGCTTGAATAATCCCCAGAAAAGCAGCCAATGTATCGGCCCCCTTTTCTGCAAGAACAGCGACTGGCTGTTCCGATCTGCAGTATGCCGCAATCCCACTGCCGATCTTCCTGGAATACGCTAACAATTCTTTATATGTATAAGTACAGATACCATCCGTTACGGCCGATTTCTCCGGGAAGCGTTCCGCACTTTGCTCCAAATATTCTAAAACATTTCGCATTCTGCTCATTGCTGTAACTATCAGCTCCTTTCCTACCCTTATATCCTATATAATAACACTTCAGCCAGCCTTAATGAATCCTAAAGATTTCTTAATGAAAGTCTGACATTTTTCTGAAACTAAAAAGGTGTACAACTTATAGACTGCACGCCGGTCTTTAACTTAATTTTCTTCTGCCGGTGTGAAGAGAGCGTCAACAAAGGCGTCCGTGTCGAATTTCTGGAGATCTTCGATTTTTTCGCCGATTCCGATATATTTCACCGGCACACCAAGTTCTGCCTGAATAGCAATGGCAATGCCGCCCTTTGCAGTACCGTCCAGTTTTGTCAGCACAATACCTGTAATATCTGCTGTTTCCTTAAACTGTTTTGCCTGAACAAGGGCATTCTGACCGGTTGTACCATCCAGCACGATCAGATTCTCACGATAAGCTTCCGGATATTCCCGTTCGATAATACGGTTGATTTTCTTCAGCTCTTCCATCAGATTCTTCTTATTATGAAGACGGCCTGCTGTATCGCACAGAAGAATGTCCGCTTTTCTGGCTTTTGCTGCCGCAATGGCATCATAAATAACCGATGCAGGATCAGAACCCTCCTGGCCGGCAATGATATCAACACCTGCTCTATGGGCCCATTCTGTCAGCTGTTCAATGGCCGCTGCTCTGAATGTATCTGCTGCAGCAAGAACAACTTTCTTGCCTGCCTTTTTGTACTGTCCCGCAAGTTTGCCAATGGTTGTTGTCTTGCCGACGCCATTGACACCGATGACCAGTACCACGGACGTCTGATGCTCAAACTGATAAGCTTCCTCATCGACACGCATCTGCTCTTTGATCGTATCTGACAGCAGCTGCTTGCATGCCTGTGGTTCCTTGATATGCTGTTCCTTAACCTTCCGCTTCAATTCCTCAATAATATTCTCCGTTGTATGAATACCCAGATCTGCCATAACAAGCACTTCTTCCAATTCTTCATAAAAATCTTCATCAATATTGGAAAATCCGGAAAAGATCGCATCAAAGCCGGACATGATATTATTTCTTGTTTTTGTCAGGCCCTCCACAAGACGTGAAAAAAAGCCTTTCTTTTCTTCAGACATAAATTACCTCCTATTTTCCTAATTCATTTTCTATCAGATTCACGGATACAAGTGTTGAAACCCCCTTCTCCTGCATGGTGATACCGTAAAGAATATCCGCTGTATTCATCGTTCCTCGTCTATGCGTAATAACAATGAACTGCGTATCCTTTGTCAGATTATGCAGATATTCTGCAAAACGCTTAACATTGGCATCATCCAGTGCCGCTTCGATCTCATCCAGAAGGCAGAACGGTGAAGGTTTCAGACTTTGAATAGCAAAAAGCAATGCGATCGCTGTCAATGCTTTTTCACCGCCGGACAGCTGCATCATATTCTGCAGTTTCTTACCAGGCGGCTGCGCTGTAATAATAACACCTGTCTCCAGCAGATTTTCCGGATCCGCCAGTTCCAGCGTACCTTTTCCGCCGCCGAAAAGAAGTTTGAATATACGGTCAAATTCTTTCTGGATCTGCATGAACTTCTCCTTGAATTGCTTCTGCATGGAACTGTTCAGATCTTCAATAATGCCGGCAAGCTTCTCTTCCGCTTCCACCATATCATCATGCTGAGTCTTCATCGTCTCATAGCGCTCGGCCACTGCCTTATATTCTTCAATGGCATTGACATTGACATTGCCCAGGGCTTTGATCTGTCCTTTAACATCTGCTGTCATTTTTTTCAGTTTCGCCAACGGCAGTGCCTGCAGCGCATCATCTGATAATTCCCTGGCTGTCTGATAAGTCAGGCCATACTCTTCCCACATATAACTGCTGAGTTGGCTGCGGCTCTCTTCCAGCTTTTCTTTCTGACTGCCAAGTCTGAACTGTTCTTTGTCCAGCTGACTGATCGTCTCAGACAATTCTTCACGTTTTGCAAAAAATGTTTTATGCTCAGCTGCATATTTACTGCGTTCATCTGTTTTCTGGCGAAGCACTGCCTGGCTTTTTGTCATTTCTTCTGTCAAAGCAGCAATCTGGGCCTCTGTTTCATCAATCTGTCTTCGTATTGCATCCTTCTCACTTCCGAAAACAGCCTTCTGGGCACGGTAATCTGCCAGTTTTTCCTGTAAATGACGGATTTCGCTGCGGTTTTGATCCATACTCTTTCGAATGAAAGATTTCTTCTGTACCTGGTTGGCATAATGAATCCGCATATCTGCTGTCTGACTGTTGAAATTCTTCTCCTGTTCGGAGATTTCTTCCAGTTTGGCCGTCAATGATGTCACCAGTTCCTCAGCATTCTTCTTCTTTGCCTCCAGTTCATCCATCTGAACCGTCAGCTGCTGCCTGAACTGCCTGATCTGTTCCTGCTGCGTTTTGATCTGGGCCGTCTCCCGATTAATATCCTGAATGGATTTTGCATGCTCTCCACGGCTCTCATCAACCTGTTTCAGACGCAGACGCACCGTATTTTGATGGAGTGTAAGCCGGGATTCTTCAGCTGTATTTTTCTCCATGGCTGCTTTATTACTGTCTTTGTCTGACTGCAGCTGATTGATCTGCTGTTTCAGCGAGGCGCCCTCTTTGCGAAGTGTCTCCACATGTTTCTGCAATTCTTCCATTTCACGATGCCTGCCAAGAAGGTTGCCTGTATTCTTATAGGCACCACCGGATAATGAACCGCCCGGATTTAAGGACTCGCCTTCCAAAGTCACAATTCTTAAAGAATAACGATATTTCTTGGCCAAAGCCAACGCATGATCAATATGATCCACAATAAACACCCGGCCAAGGAGGTAATCCGCCAGATGTCCGAACTGACTGTCCACACGGATCAGATCGCTGGCCAGACCAATAACGCCTTCCTCACCACAGATTCTGTCCGCATTCTCTGCCCTGCGCCCCCTGATGCTCGTCAAAGGCAGGAAGGTTGCACGGCCAAAACGATTCTTCTTCAAAAACTGTATCATACTCTTTGCCGTCTGTTCATTATCCGTAACAATATTGGAAATACTGCCGCCAAGGGCTGTCTCTATGGCAATTTCATATTCTTTGCTGACATGGATAATATCCGCCACAACGCCAATGATACCTTTATAGTCACTCTTACGCTCCATGATCTTACGAATGCTGACACCGTAACCGTCATAGCGCTCCGTGATATTCTTCAGTGTCTGATAACGTGCTGACTCTTCATGGAAAGATTTCTCAGCCGCATTGAAAGCCTCTCTGCATTTCATCAGATCATCGGAAATTTTGGCAGCTCTCTTTTTGCAGGCGGACTGTTCTGCCTGCAGCCTCTCAAGCTCCAGTTCAATGCCCTGTGCTTCCTTCTTAAATGCCTCTACCAGCTCACCTTCTGAAGATTCTTCACTTTGAAGTGCGATCAGTTTCTGATTCAATTCAGACTGTCTGATCTGTGTCTGTTCCTGCATTGTCTCATAACGCTGCATACGTCCTTTAATATTCGCCGCCTCATTCAGAAATTCAATAATATCACTGTTCTGTGAATCAATCTGATCTCGCAATGATGTCATCGTACCGGACATACTGTTCAATGCTTCTTCAGAGCTGTTCTTATGCTGCTCCAGTTCCTGCAGTTCCTCTTCCAGGGCTTTCAGTTCTTTCTCACTTTCCTCGGAAAGTTTCTTCTTCTCTTCGATTTTCGCCTCTGTCTCAAGGATCAATGCATCAAACTGTTCTTCCTTGCTGCTGATGCCGTCTGTCTTAGAAACCAGTACATTTTTGCCGCCTTCAAGACGCTGTTTCTCTAAAGCCTGCTGATTGCAGACCTCCTGATCTTGTGAAATCTTCTGATCGTACTGCTCCATCAGCGCTTCCATCTGGGCATACGCACTTTTGATCTTCTCAAAATTCTCCTGGGAATCCTTCAGCTGTGTACTGACAATATCCATTTTCTCATCGATGGCAGCACTATCTTTTTTCAGTTGGTAAAAAGACAACAGATACATATTGGCATCATATTGCTTCAGTGTATCTCTGTGCTTCAGATAAATTCTTGCAGTCTCGCTCTGTTTCTCAAGCGGTCCTACCTGTTTCTCAAGCTCGTACAAAATATCCCGCACTCTGCTGAGATTCTGCTGTTCTTCCGCCAGATTCTTCTCCGTCAGGGCTTTTCGACGTTTGTACTTGACAATCCCGGCCGCCTCATCAAATAATTCTCTTCGTTCTTCCGGTTTACCGCTGAGGATCTTGTCAATCTGACCCTGCCCGATAATCGAATAGCCTTCCTTACCGATACCTGTATCAAAGAACAGTTCCTGCACATCCTTCAATCTGCAGTTATGGCCATTGATCTTGTATTCACTTTCTCCTGAACGGTACACACGCCTTGATACCGTCACAGTATCATATTCCACTGCCAGCTGATGGTCTGAATTATCCAGAGTGATTGCCACGTAGGCAAAACCCAGAGGTTTCCTGCTCTCAGTACCGGAAAAAATAACATCTTCCATCTTGGATCCTCTCAGCTGTTTGGCACTCTGCTCACCCAGTACCCAGCGAACTGCATCCGCTACATTACTCTTTCCGCTGCCGTTAGGCCCTACAATGCCCGTAATGCCTTTATGAAATTCAAAAACCATCTTGTTGGCAAAGGATTTAAAGCCCTGTACCTCAATACTTTTTAAAAACATACACTGTCCCCTAATGTTCCTGCTTGTTCTTTAATGCCAGGATTGCATGATAAGCAGCCTCCTGACCGGCTGCCTGCTTCGTTCTGCCGCTGCCTTTGCCAATCACTCTATCTCCCAGCTTCACCTGCATCACAAACATTCTGTTATGCTCAGGTCCTGTCATATCCACCACTTCATAGGTGATCGGATCTTTGTGGTCCTTCTGAAGGAGTTCCTGCAAAATTGTTTTGCTGTCCTGGAACATGGCTTTATGTTCAATATCATTCAAAACATGGGTCATAATAAAGCTGCCGGCTTGTTCAATACCGCCGTCCAGATAAATAGAACCGATGACAGCCTCCAATGCATCTGACAGGATAGAATCTCTGTTGCGGCCGCCGCCCATATCCTCACCTTTTCCCAGCATCAGATATTTGCCAAGCCCGATCTGTCTTGCACAGTAAGCCAATGTAGGCTCACAAACAAGGCTTGCCCGCTTCTTGCTCATCTGACCTTCTGCCATATCAGGAAAATTCTTAAACAGGAAATCACTGGATACAACTTCAAGTACCGCATCCCCAAGAAATTCCAGACGTTCATTATGATGAATCTTATGCAATTTGTGTTCATTGGCATAAGAACTATGTGTCAGTGCCGTAAACAACAGATTCTCATCCTTAAACTGATAATCAATTTTCTGCTGCAGTTCTTTTAATAATGTATGATTTGCCATTCTTCTCCCTCTTCCTGTTAGATCAACTATTGTATCATTCTTCCGTCTTGCTTTCTGAAGCTGAAAGTAATCCCTTATCCGCTGTAATAGACGCTGCGATCCTGCCTGAAATATTCTGCTGTTTGAATGCGATACACTGCAGAATAGATTGCTTGAACTCTTTGGCATTGGAACTGCCATGACTCTTAACAACCAGTCCCTTCAGTCCCAGCATCGGTGCACCGCCGTAATCAGAAGCATCAAAGTCTTTCAATGTCTGCTTCAGTTCATTCTTAATAAGAAGCGCCCCGATCTTTGTTTTCAGTGAAGACATCATGGTCTCCTTGACCATGCCCATCAGTGCACCGGCCACGCCTTCATACATCTTCAAAATCACATTGCCTACAAAAGCTTCACAGACAATAACATCTGCATAACCGTTTGGTATATCACGGGCCTCAATACTGCCGATAAAATTAATATCCCCGCATTCTTTCAGAAGAGGATACGTCTGTTTCACCAGTGCATTGCCCTTTTCCTCCTCAATACCAATATTCACAATGGCTACCCGGGGATTCTTGCGGCCCAAGATATGTTCCATATAAATGGCACCCATTCTTGCAAACTGCACAAGATTGGAAGGCTTGGCATCCACATTGGCACCGCAGTCGATCAAAAGTGAAAAGCCTTTGGTTGTCGGAATCAACGGTGCAAGCGCCGGACGCTCAATACCTCTGATACGTCCGATCAGCACCTGGCTGCCCACCAGAACAGCTCCGGTACTGCCTGCTGAGACAAAAGCATCCGCTTTGCCTTCACGCACCAGTCTCTGTGAAACAACAATGGAAGAATCCTTCTTCTTCTTGATGGCGATGGTCGGCGTCTCATTATTGGTGATCACTTCTGATGCATGGATCACCTGAAGACGTGTTTTATCATATTGCGCACCGGTGAGACACTTCTCAATAGCCGTCTGATCACCCACCAGTAATACCTCGATTTCTTTGCTCGCATTTAATGCATCAACAACGCCCTGCACAACGGCTTCCGGCGCATGATCGCCGCCCATGGCATCCACGGCCACTCTTACCAATTCACTCATAGTCTATTTCCTTCCTGTCCTAATTAAACCAACCCTTGATCATATCAATGATCTGCTGGAAAATACCTTTTGCTTCTTCTGTATCGATATGAATCTTGCTGATATCAAAACCCATATCCTTCAATGTATCATAAGCCGCCTGTGCCTGACTCTTCAATGATCCCAGATCCAAATTCAGGCCGCCCAGCTTCTCAAGAAGTGCTTTTAACTGGTTAAACTGATCTTCATTCAATGTGATCTCAAACTTATCCGCCGCATCATTGATGATCTGATCCAGATCCTTATCCTTGCTGTTGCCGCTTGCAACCTGTTCTTTCAGATAGGCTACCATTCCTTCCACCTTCTCGTTGTCAGTATTGGTATTATCTTCCAGACTGCCTGTGGTCACCATCTCATCCACGGCCGCATCCACAACCTTTTCATCCACAGTCTCACCTGTCATCTCTGAATAAGCTTTCAGTGCTCCCACCAATGCTGCCGTACCGGATACATTAAACGGACCGGCCACAACTACATTCACATCTTCCACACCGGCTGTCGCCAGCGCATTGGCATACATACCGGTTGTACAATAAATAACATTCTTCGTTGTCACATCGATGCCGCTGCCCTTTTTGCCTTCCGTAATCAATACCGAAGACCAGGCCTGATCACCGATCTGTGCGCTTGAAATATAGCTGTCCAGGTACTGATATTCTTCTTTATTAGTCACATACACGACTTTATAATTCTCCAAATCCTTCTCATCCACACCAAAGAGTTCCAGAACCTTTGACTTCTCTTCCTCTGTCAGATCGGCACCAAGCGATATATAACCGCCGGAAAAACTTCCGGCATAAGCATTCTTTGTACAAATGACTGCTGCAGCTGATACTGTCATCAGCATGACAAGCAGCATACTCAAATAACGTCTGATTGATCTACGCATGATTTTGTCCTCCTTCATCATACACATATGCGCACAATACATATGTCTCATTCTAACTGCACGCTTACCATTATGCACCTTAATATAGTACCATAATTTTTCAGAAAATACAGCCTTTTTTATCAGACAACCTTTCCGTCGTATGAAATGGTACAAAAAAAAGACTCCGAAGAGTCTCTTTTCTGATGGTTGCAGTTTATTATTACTGAACCTTAACAACTTCTTTTTTATTGTAAGCTCCGCAAGCCTTGCAGACTCTGTGAGGCATTACTAAAGCACCACATTTGCTGCATTTGGATAATGAAGGAACAGACATCTTCCAGTTAGCTCTACGGCTGTCTCTTCTAGCTTTTGATGATTTATTCTTTGGACAAATAGACATGGTTTACACCTCCTTAAAATTATTAAAAATATCCCGGATAGCTGACATTCTTGGGTCTAATGATGCACGGTCACAGCCGCACTCACCCTCATTTAAGTTCTTCCCGCATTTCAGACATAAGCCCTTACAGTCTTCTCTGCAAAGTGTCTTCATCGGAAAACGCATTAAAATCTCGTTGTAAACGAATCTGTCTACATCCAGAGAGCTTTCTTCCATAAAACTGGTTTCATCCAGGTCGTCCAACTGCTCCGCTTTCAGCTTCTCAAAGTCCACCTTCTGACTGAAATCAAATGCCAGTCTTGTCGGAACAGATGTCAGACATCTGCTGCACGGTATATCGATTGTAACATCCACATGGCCGGAAAAATTCACAACACTGTGGCCCTCATTCTGAGCCTTCAGCTCCACCGGACTCTTCCGGATAAAATTATAACGCTCACCATCCAGACAAAATGCTTCCATTTCAATCTCAGGATTAAACGTTTGTACCTTATAATCAGTTGATATTATTTCAGATATATTGATTTGCATAGATATCTCCTAAGTTTCATACCTTTGTAATTATACATATGAATGCATTATTTGTCAACAGTAAATTTGAATTTCTGTCAAGTATTATTACTTGACAGCTTGGATAACTCCGGCCATAAATACTTTTTTGGCTTGTTTTTTCCACCAAAGCCCTTATAATATTTATATGTACCTGTTCAGAGCCAAGCAAAATTTCAAAAAACAGGTATAAAATGCTTGCATTTTTAAGACTGTTTTTGAAATTTTATTTGGCGGATACGCCACACCGACGAAATGCGTAGCATTTTGGAGGTTAGCTCTGAACAGTTACATTTATAAAAAAGAAAGACTGGAGATTTTTATGACTATTGCAGCAGTTATTGCCGAATATAATCCTTTTCATAACGGGCACGCCTATCAGCTCAGAGAAATCCGCAGGCAAACCGGCGCCGATCTGATTCTTGTCATGATGAGTGGTGACTTTGTTCAGCGTGGTGCCCCGGCCTGTACAGACAAATACACCCGATGCCGTATGGCCCTGGCCGCCGGTGCAGATATGGTCTGTGAACTCCCGGTTTACGGTGCCCTGGGCAGTGCGGAAATCTTTGCCGAATCCGCTGTTTCTCTGCTGAATCAGCTGGGCTGCATTGATTTTCTCTGCTTTGGTGCCGAAACGATTGACCCTCATCTGTTTCATGCCATTGTTTCTGTGCTGTCCGATGAACCACCGGAATACCGGACACTTTTGCAGGACGCACTGAAGACTGGCATGAATTTTCCTGCAGCCAGAAGTTACGCCCTTGGACGCCTGCTGAAGAATACGCATTGCAGCCATATTCTAAATCTGCCCAACAATATTCTTGCCATTGAATATATGAAGGCTCTGTGCAAAACGGGCAGCCCGATCAAGCCGATTGCAATCAGGCGCACCGGTGCCGGTTACCACAGTATGGAGACAACTGCCGGCTTTCAATCCGCCACTGCCATCAGACATCAGCTGTCTGATGGCACTTTGAACCCATCCGAATGCATTGCCGGACTGGACATTCCGGATACATCCAAAGTATTATTGCAGTCTTACCTTACCCACCGACCGATTCTGACTTCAAACGACTTTTCGGACGTTCTGGCCGCACAACTCCTTGACGTCCATACCGACTTGACAGAATACGTCGATATCAGCAGTGATCTGGCCAACCGGATTGACAGTTTCAGATATCAGTTTTTATCAACAGAACAGTTTATAACACTTCTTTCTGCCAGGAATCTGACTTCTACCCGGATTGCCCGGTGTCTCTTCCATATCATTCTGGACCACAGGCGCAATTATCTGGATACATGGAGAAATCATCAATATGCCGGTTTTCTGCGTATTCTCGGCTTCAGAAAACAGTCCGGAGCGATCTGGAAATTCTTTCAGCCATCGGTCAGAGCGCAGCTGATCACTCAGACATCCCAGGCCTATGACCATCTGACAGGGATCGGTTTGGACATCTACAACGCGGACCTTCACGCATCACGACTCTATCGCCAGATTCTGAAATGCCGCTCACAGTCATTTCTTCCTGATATCACCTCAGAACCTGTCATCATCCTGCCATAACCTTATTCCCTCCTGCATATATATAGCCAGGAGGGGATTCTATGAAAAAACATCTGACATCTATTCTGCTATTACTTCTTCCTGCCGTTCTGATCATATACGCACCGCAGGCTGTCCGCGGTGCCTCAGCAGGTCTTGTACTGTGGTTTAATCAGGTATTGCCCGTTCTTTTTCCCTTTGCACTGATTCTGCAGCTGATCATGTCTGTCAATGCACTGTCCGGCATCAGCTGTCTGACAGGGCCCATTATGCAAAAATGCCTGCACTTATCACCGGCATGCAGTTTCTGCCTCCTTGCAGGATTTTTATGCGGTTTTCCAATGGGAACAGCCGTATCTGTCCAGGCACTTGAAAACGGGCTGATCTCCCGCAAGGAAGCGCAGCTGCTGTCCGGGGTCTGCAATCATGCCAGCCCCATGTTTTTTGGCGGCTATATTCTTGATCAGATATTGACGGATCATCCGCTGCATTCCTGTCTGATCCTGATCTTTTATGCGAGCCCGTTTCTCTGGTTTCTGCTGCGCTGCTTTTTTCTGCATCACCCTCCTGCCTCAGTACCGGACCGGGCCGTTGCAAAAAACACTCGTCCTTCTGCGCCTTTGCCCTTCAGAACCATTCTTTTGAATGCTTCTGAACTGATGCTGAAAATCGGCGTCTGCATGATGATATTCTCTATTTTGCAGGCAATCATCGGAAGTCTTCCTTTTGTTCCTGCATCCCTCAGCGCTGTTCTCGCTCTTTTTCTTGAGATCACCAGTGGTTCTGCCGCTGTCCGTCTTCTTCCGCTTCAGCTTTGCCTGAAAACGAGCCTGATCATGGGTGGCACAGCCTTCGGCGGATTATGCATCGCTTTCCAGTCTTTTGCACTTCTTCGCACACAAAAGCTGTCCTGCGTTCAATATCTGGCAGACAAAAGCGCTGTCGGCATGATCACCGCAGCGCTTGTATGGATTCTGTATCAGATTGTCTGATGATACGGATTAGTCGATGTCATCGTAATCGTCATCATCATATTCATCATCGTCGATTTCTTCTTCATCCTCTTCTTCGATGACTTCTTCCTTCGTTTCTTCAGGCACAGGCTGTTTCTGGTCCTCAGTCTTGTCATCCTCTTCCTCAGCAGCCTCATCATGACCTGTCATATCAGCGACTGTATCTTCCTCATCATCAATTGCAGGAAGTTCTTCAGCAGCTGCAGGCTGTTTATCGTTCAGCTGTGAAACAAGCGCTTCATTATTGCTGACAAGAATATTCAGGTTCTCTGAAAGTCCGTTGATCAGTCCCTCTGAATTCGTCTTCGCAATATCCAGTGAACGCTGTACAACATCCTGGATATTGACGATCAGGCTCTGTGTATAAGACAGCGCACTCATACGCATTTCTTCTGCATTCTGGTTCGCAGCAGCAACAATCTCTTCTGCCTGTGCATTTGCCGCATTGATGGTCTGTTCAGCCTTCTCATAGGCCTTCAGCATAATCTCATGCTCTTCTACAAGTGCATTGGCATAATTGGTTGTCTCTTCAATCATCTGTTCTGCCTGAGCCTGAGCATCGCTGATAATCTTATCCTTCTGTGCAATAATCTTCTGATAACGTTTAATCTCATCCGGTGTCTTCAGGCGCAGTTCTGTGAGTAATTCATACAGCTGCTCTTTCTGTACAATAATCTTTGATTGTGAAAAAGGTGCCGGCTTACATCCTTCTACATATTCTTCTATTTCATCAATCAATTGCTCAATTCTGCTCATGTTCATTCTCCTTCGAATCTAACTTTTCATCTAACTTCTGCTCAACGTACGGCGGAACAAAAAGGCTGACATCACCATGATATCTCGCCAGTTCACGCACTGCGCTGGAGCTCAGATAGGAATATTCAACATTAGTTACCAAAAACAAAGTATCCAGATGTGGGCGAACGGCTCTGTTGGCCTGTGCCCACTGCAATTCATATTCAAAATCAGTTACTGCTCTCAGCCCTCTGACAATAATCTTCGCATTACAGGCATCCGCAAAATCGATCAGCAGCCCTGCAAAGGATGTTACTTCGACATTCGGTATATCTTTCGTCACTTCCTTTAACATATTAACACGTTCTTCAACAGAAAACAACGGTGTTTTTGAGCTGTTGCTTAAAACGCCGATAATAAGTTTATCGACCATCTTTGCAGATCTCTTAATAATATCAATATGTCCATATGTGACCGGATCAAAACTGCCCGGATAAATTGCTGTTCTCATTTTATTTCTCCAATACCCTCTGTACGAACACATGCTGGTTCGTCTTATATTTTTTTACTTTTGCAGCGATATAACCATATGTTTCCAGCCAATCAAATTCAGTCTCAAGAGATGCTTCTATAATGATCATCGTCTCTTCATTGATAAAAGACGCATGCTGCATCTGTATCAACATCTCTTTCTCAAGCTGTTTATTGTAAGGCGGATCCATAAAAACGATGTCAAAATGTCGCTTCCCATCATCCAGCTGTCGAATAGCTGTCTGACATTCAACAGGCATAATCTCCGCCTGAGACATCAGTTTCGTCTTCGTCAGATTCTCCTTAATACATGCCACAGCCTGCCGGTTATGTTCCACAAAAACCGCAGATGCCGCCCCCCGGCTCAACGCTTCAATACCGATGGCTCCGCTTCCGCTGAACAGATCAAGGAAATGACATCCGTAAATATCCTGCGACAGCATATTAAACAAGGTCTCTTTGATTCTGTCGGTTGTCGGACGAGTATTCATTCCTTCCATACTCTTCAATTGTATACGCCTTGCCTTACCTGCAATCACTCGCATGTCATCACATCCTGTTCTTTCATTACGCCTTCATCCTGAATGCTGTCCATTAAGCCCAGCACCCTTATTGATGAAAATATTGCGCTAGTTATATTGTATATTTTTTGACTCATTTGTCAACCGGTTATCAAATATTTCATGTTTTTTTTAGCATTGCAACTCTTTATTTATAAGATAACCTGCTCTCTGTTTTCTGATAACTTTGCTGTGATCCTGTTTCCCAGAAACGCATACTTTTCGCTTTTCAATTCCGGATCTTCTGATAAGATGTGATCCGCTGCTTTACCAGCCTCCACCAGGCAGGCTGAATCTGCAAATACATCACCGATCTTAAAAATCATACTGCCGCTCTGCCGGATACCGAACATATCTCCGGGTCCGCGCAGCTTCAGATCCTCTGAGGCGATCTTAAAACCATCATTAGTACCAAGCATAATATTCAGCCGGTCTTTGACTTTTTTGTTCTCCTGGCCATAAATAAAAATACAGTATGACTGTGCATCCCCTCTTCCGACACGCCCACGCAGCTGATGCAGCTGCGCCAATCCAAACCGCTCGGCATTCTCGATCATCATCACCGTGGCATTCGGCACATCCACCCCTACTTCAATGACCGTTGTGGATACAAGAACCTGTATCTCACCTTCGGAAAAACGTTCCATAATACCATTCTTCTGCTCCGGTTTCATCTGACCGTGAAGATATTCCACTTTTATATCTGCCGGCAAAACTTTTTTCAATTTTTCAGTATATTCCTGGACATTTTCCGCCTCAATATTCTCGCTCTCTTCAACCATCGGACAGACCACGTAAACCTGATGTCCCTGTCTGATCTGCTGCTCAAGAAATCGATAGGCTGTCGGCCGGTAGGAAGTGCCTACCACACAGTTTTTGATTGGCAGTCTGTTCGCCGGCTTCTCATCCACCACTGAAATATCCAAATCGCTGTAAAGAATGATCGCCAATGTTCTCGGGATCGGCGTTGCGCTCATAACCAACACATGCGGTTCCCCACCATTGCTCTTCATCGCCAGCTGTTCCCGCTGTCTGACACCAAAGCGGTGCTGTTCATCTGTCACGATCAATGCCAGCTTATCATATACAGCCTTTTCCTGAAAGAGTGCCTGAGTACCGATGATGACATCTGCTTCATGATTTTCAATCCGGCTGTACGTCTTCCTTTTGGCAGCCGCCGTCATAGATCCGGTCAGCAGAACCGTTTCTATACCAAATGGTGCATACAGTGCCTGCAGGTTCTCATAGTGCTGTCTGGCAAGCACTTCCGTGGGTGCCATCATACAGCTCTGAAATCCTGCCTTCGCTGCCGCAAACATCGCCAATGCTGCGATCATCGTCTTCCCTGAGCCCACATCTCCCTGAACAAGCCGGTTCATAACGACCGGGCTCTTCATATCTTCTTCGATTTCATGCCAGACCCTCAGCTGCGCCTTTGTCAGATGATACGGCAATGATGCGATCAGCTGAGAAACTGCCGCCGATTCCTGAATCTGATAATGATTCTCTATCTGATGATTTTCTTTTTTCAACTGCTTCACCGACAATGCAAAAACAAGAAATTCATCAAAAACCAGTCTTTTTCTCGCCATCCGACATGCCTCTTCATTTTCTGGAAAATGAATCTGTCTCAAGGCATAATTGTATTCTGAAAGCTGATATTGTCTGCGAATATCCGCTGGCAGAGGATCCGGCAGCAGCAGACCGCTGTCCAGAATACTATGCATTGTCTTCATAAAGAAATTCTGGGTCAGTCCTTCCGTCAGGCCATACACCGGTTGAAGACTTTTTTGCAGCAGCGCATACTGATCTTCTGTATAAATATCCGGATGATCCAGCATTCTGCGGCTTCCTTTACTTGTAATCTTTCCATAGAGAATAACTGTACATCCCGGTTTCAGCTGCTGCCGTACATAAGGGCTGTGATACCAGACCACCTGCACAGAAGCATTGCCTGCATGCAGCATCACCGATACAATAGGTGTTCTGCCGCGTTTCAGCAATTTCGGAGTTTCAGAAAAAATCACCCGGTACCCGCTCTGTCTGCGATTGTCATATTCTGTATTCTCTATAGAAACCGGTGTGTCATAGGCATGATATTCTCTTGGGTAATGCTCTGCCATATCCCCCACTGTATAAATGCCGATGCGCGCCAGATGACTTTCTGTTTTTGCACCGATCCCTTTGATTGTTGAAATTCTGTCCCCGGGATTCATCTGTTCTCATCCTCTCCGTTCTCATTCATATGATGTTGGCGTCAAAAGGTATTTTAACCCCTTTGATACCAGATTGCCACATACCTTGCACTCTTGCAATCCTTCATATCCATATAGCACAAATGACTGCTGCAGTTCTCGCTGCAGCAGTCACTCAGGCTGTTTCATCGTGAATTATAATCTAATGAAGCATCGCTTTTATTCAAATGAAACATCGATTTTATTCAACAGAAACAACGTAATAATAAATTGGCTGTCCACCCTGATTCAGTTCGACTTCGCAATCCGGATAAGCCTCTTCAAGCTTCTCTGTCAGTTCTTCTGCCTCTTCCTCAGACACATCTTCACCATAATAAATACTGATAATCTCACTGTCTTCATCGACCAGCGCTGCAATTGTTGCCATCGTTGTCTCTGCAATATCTTCACCTACTGCCAGAAGGCCATCATCACCAAGGCCCATAATGTTGCCTTCTTTGATAGTCTTGTCATCAATAACCGTATCTCTGACTGCATAAGTAATCTGACCACTCTTGACACGCTGCATCTCTTCATTCATTGCTGCTTCATTTTCTTCTGCTGAACTGCCGTTGATGTAATTAATCACAGCTGTAATACCCTGAGGAACTGTTTTTGAAGGGATCACAATGACTGTCTTGCCTTCAACCAGCTCTTTTGCCTGCTGTGCTGCAAGAATAATGTTTTTATTATTAGGGAACACAAAAACAGTCTTCGCATTCACACGCTCAACAGCATCCAGAATATCCGCTGTACTCGGATTCATGGTCTGTCCGCCTTCGATAATCTCATCCACACCAAGCTCCTGGAAAATTTTCTTCATACCATCACCCATGGAAACGGCTACAAACCCCGCCTCCTTGGCCGGTTCTTCCTTCTTCTCTGCCTTCACCTGCATATCCGCCTGAGCTTGGGCAGATGCCAGCTTCTGTGCATCCTTGAACAGGCGTTCATGATGTTCTTCACGCATGTTATCAATCTTCATGCTTGTCAGGGAACCATAGCTTAAGCCCTTCTGAATGGCAAGTCCCGGGTCATTGGTATGTACGTGTACCTTCACAATATCACTGTCCGCTACACATACAATGGAGTCACCAATGGATGCCAAAAATGCCTTAAATTCGTCTTCGTCCTTCTCATCGAAAGGCTTCTCAAGCATCACGATAAATTCCGTGCAATAACCAAAACGGATATTGGCTGTTTCAATCTCATCCAGTCCCATCTTGCCCGCATTGCCTGCTGGTGCAGAAGGTTTTACCTCTGCTGCAAAATCATCCGCTGTCTCAGCACCTGTCAGGCAGTCATATGCACCCTTCAGTACAGTCATCAGACCCTGACCACCGGAATCCACAACACCTGCCTGCTTCAATACCGGCAGCATCTCCGGTGTCAGACTCAGCATGTAATCACCATACTCTATGATCTGACGAAAACCTTCTTCCAAATCATCTGTTGCATAAAAAATATCCGCTGCTTTCTCTGCCATGCCTCTTGCAACTGTAAGAATTGTACCTTCCTTCGGCTTCATAACAGCCTTATAAGCAGTCTCGCTTGCCTTCTTAAATGCTTCTGCTGCGATCACACTATCGATAACTTTCTCGTCTTTGATCGGGCGTGTAAAACCACGGAATAACTGGGACAGAATAACACCGGAATTGCCTCTGGCGCCTCTTAACGCTCCCTGGGAAATTGCCTTGGACAGGCTCTCCATATCAGGATCTGTCAGCGCACTTACTTCACGGGCAGCTGACATGATCGTCATCGTCATATTCGTACCTGTATCTCCATCGGGAACAGGGAAAACATTCAGTTCATTAATCCATTCTTTCTTTGATTCTATGCGTTTCGCACCTGCAAGGAACATGTTCTTCAACATATTCGCGTCAATCGTCTTTACTCCCACAACAGGGTCCTCCTTAATTGTTATACTAGTCAATCACTCGTACGCCTTCAACATAAATGTTGATCTTCTCAACCTTCATGCCTGTAAACGCTTCCACTTTATATTTTACATTATTCATTAAATTATCTGCAATCGTTGCGATATTTATGCCGTATACTGTAATAATATGGAAATCGATTGTAATCTGATTATCTTCATTGACCGTAACACCGACACCCTTTGTCATGCTCTCACGTTTGAGAAGCTTAACCAGTCCGTCCTTCACACTGATCATTGCCATACCGACAACACCAAAGCACTCAACAGCTGCCATACCTGCATACTTTGCAATAACATCTGTATCAACGGAAACCTGACCTATATCTGTAATAATACGTCCCTTCATATGGTACCTCCAATATTATTTCTATGTTCTACTCACCTATTATAACCGCTTTTTCCCGAAAAGAAAATAATTTTTTTATATTTTATAAAATCTGTACTTGCAATTATCGGTCGAATCTGTTATTATTGATTTGTTGTAAGCCTGTAAGGCGTTTTTGTGCGTCTCATTTAAGGTTTAATTTGGCACGAGGAGGTGTTTTACAATGGCAAAATGTGCAATCTGTGAAAAAGGAGCTCACTTTGGTATTCAGGTGTCTCATTCACATAGAAGATCAAATAAAATGTGGAAATCCAACATTAAGAAAGTGAAAGTGAACGTGAACGGTACACCATCTAAGATGTACGTTTGTACTTCCTGCTTACGTTCAGGATTAGTTGAAAGAGCTTAATATGCAAACTTAAAGCCCTGTTTCTTACGAAACAGGGCTTTTTTTCATCTTTATAGTCAGATAATCTAAAAATGACCAATACAAACACGCGTCCGTTTGAAATGGTCATTTTTAGATTCTGCAGCAAACATGACGTTTCGCAGCTCCGATTCACTATTTCAGTTGAAAAACAAACTCTTCCAGCGCCAGATGAATATGCATGCCATCTTCAAGTGTTTCCGGCTGCTCCGCCTCAATCTGTCGTCCATTCAGATAAATATGATTCGTCGAATTGCAGTCCACGATAAAATAAACATCTGTATCCTCTTTGTACTTGATCACTGCATGCAGACGGCTGATGGCCCGATTGCCCCTGATCACGTAATCACAGCAGGTATCCAGCTTGCCGATAATAAATGTCTGTTTATTCAGACTGATGATCTCGCCTGTCTTCTTTCTAATCAGATACGGCATCTTCTCATCCGATGTTTCTGCCTGTGCCTGTTCTTCTTCAAGTTCTGCCCGGATACTTTCTCTTAATTCTGTTTCCAACTCCCTGCGTGTTTCTTCACGGATCTGCTCCCGCAGTTCTTTCTCCAGTTCACGGCGCATATCTTCCCGAAGCTGGTTGCGCATGTACTCTGCATCTGCCGCAATATTGGCACTTTCTGTTTTAATCTGATCCGCTTCCTCCTCAATTGTCTCCAGAATGACAGTCTCCTCCGGCACTGCCGGTTCATCAGAAACAGTTTCTCCAGGTTCTTCCGGTTCAGCATCATATGCACGCAGAAGATCAGCCAGCTCTTTCAGTGTTTCCAATGCATGTATTTCCTGCTGAAGACAGGATTTCAGCTGCTTTGCACACGCTCCTTCACCATATGTAAACTGTTCAAACATCTGTCTGACGCAATCCGTCAATGTATATTCTTCATCTACAACTGCCTGACACGGCACAACCAGAATCACTAATTTGCCATTGCCCGGATTGACATAAATGTATTCCTTATCCAGCAGTACATATTCAATATCAATAAACGAATCCTCCAGATAAGCAAGAAGATGATAAAGATTCTCCATTGCAGAGGCCATCACCTCCGGCGTCAATTCGTCCGATGAGAATTCTGACCATTTCCTGTATCCGGTCACATCATAATTCACGGTAGATTTTGCTTTATTCATATGGCTTTCCGCAAAGCCCTCAATATCAGCCTCATTCAGCAGCTGCAGGATCACATCATCAATATCCTGCACTTTTTTATATTTATATGTTAAAAAAGTCCTTTCATTTTCAATCTGTAATTGCATTAACTGACTCATTTTTCTTGTCGCCTTCCGTTTTTATTTTGAACAGAACAGATTATAAGCCAAAATAAGACAAAATATAATCAGGCAGATGCCTAATACACAGGAATTGACAAACATCATAATGGTCATGCCTGCAGCTATCCAGAACAGGACAAAACCACACATCTTTTTCATGGCACTCCCCATTACAGAATACTCCTGTTTTATTCTATGCTTTTTAACCGATTCTGTTCTTCTGTCAAACAAGATAAAGCACGCTCTGTCGGCCTTACTCGTTACTCTTCTTCTGAAATGTGTTCAACCGCTGATTCCACAGCTGCATCATCTTCTGACTTGTTCATAAAACGATGAATCACATCCGGTGCCATATCAATAATCTTGCTGACAGGATCATTGTTGTTGACCGGTACCATGCGAACAGAACCGTCTTTGATGACAAGCACCGCACTTGGCGTCATCTTGCCGCCCATACCGCCGCCTGCACTGTTTTTATGTTCCTGGCTCCATGCACCTGCACCGACGCCAAATGAAACATCCACCAGAGGCAGAATCAATGTATCGTTGACATGAATGGCCTCACCAACAACAGTTTTTGTTGTCAAAAAATTGTCCATTCCTTTAAAGAGAGATTCAACTGTTTCATTAAATGTGTGATCTGACATATCCAATTCCTCCATCCTCTTATTCGCCCTTTAACAGGACTTTAAATTGCTTCACCATTGAAAAAAATTGTTTGTTTAAAAAGCTTTTAACCGCAAATATAACTAAACTGACCGGCCGGATCCGACCATGACATTTTACTTCACCTTCCAGTATTTCTTCATTAAACTCCGGGCACAACTCCATCTTCTCGCCGCAGATCGGATAAAGAATACTTAAACCGCCAAGAACCTGACCGGTTGTCGCCGGATCTTCAAAGCCAAAATGCAGATACAATCTGTCTGCCCTCGGTAATATTCTAAGTAGTAGTTTCTTCAGCCGACGCCAGAAAGCAGTAAACCATTGATGGTTATGTGTCTCATTATAAAATGCAAGAAACGCTTCTTTCTTCTCACGGAGTTTTGTAAAGAAATTCTCAAGCTTTTCAAGTCCATCCATGATTTTTGACGGAATGCCCAAAATGCTGCAGATCAGAGAGAAAACGCCCCGGATCAACGACAGGATCTTATTGGCTGCGTTCTTAGCCAGACGAAGGATTTTCTCCACCGCAGATTCCTTCGGTCCTTCAATCAGCTTCTCTTCATGCTTCGCTGCTGATTCATTTCCCGGGTTCTCCGAAGATATCCTCTCCGGATGCACCGCTTTCGGCATTTCATTCTTCATTTCAGCCGCCTGTTCAGTTTTTATTGGCTGTACCTTTGCCTCCGGCTGTTCAGGCTTTGCCTGAATTACCTTTTCCGACTGCTTAGATTCCGGCTTTGATTTAGTTTTTCTTGTTTTTTTCTGTTTTATACGTTTTTCCTTTGGTTTCTGATTGTCATACAGCTTCAGCCACGCAATCCTGAAACTCAGATGAAGACGCTTTCCTTCTTCAGCACCTGTATCCAGCTTAAAGACCATCTCAATCAGACGAAAGAGCCACGTAACCTTTCCTTCCGCCTGTATTGTCTGATACTTCGAAGCACCGATTCGATATCGAATCGGTGTCAAAAGGATGATGGCCAATATCAGCACAATCAGACCAAGAATGACAAGCAGTACAATGCCGATCAGTTTCAGAAGGAAAAGCAGTATATGTAATAACAGCACTTCTACACCCCTTTTTCATACTGAGATTCTTTATTTACTTTATTATCCAACCGACCGCTTCAGTTGTTTCTTCCAGTCGAACTCGATCAGATATTCTCTCCGGAATCTCTTAAATATGCCCTGATATCTGTGCTTCCTGTCTTCTTCAGAACATCAAGCACAATCTCTCCCGCCAGCAGACAGGCCTCCCTGTAACTGCCGGCAAGTCCGATAACCAGCTGATCCTTCGGATACTGCTTCGATACACGAAGCAGGTCGCTGCCACATATATCTATCAGATCATCCTTACAGGCAGCCGGCATCAGACAATAGGTGCCTGTCAGCCGTTTTGTATGCTGAATCGCATACTGATAATACATTTTCTTTCCCTGAATGGATTTTCCCAAATACATTTTGTTATACCAGCGCATCATTAACTCCTGCTAATCATTGATAGTCTTTCCACTTTTATCATAATTAAACACAACCGCTTATCTTTTATAGCTGAAGGGCATCCCCCTCTACTGAACATGGGTATGGGTAAAAAGGTGGTCCTGACAATATTCATAGTTGCCGTTGCACTTGGAACAGAAGCGGAATTCCAGCTCCGGATTCGTCTCCTCCGTTCTTCCGCATACCGCGCAGCGATGTCTGCTCGGCATCTTCTTCACCGCCTTCTTGTAAGCCGCCCGTCTATGCATCTGGGCCGGTGAAACTCTCTTTCTCATGAAGCCAAAGAAAAAGATTACAAAATTGAGAAGTGCCATGGCAATAGAAATCTTCGTCCCGATGTTGCCGACGACCATCTCATACACAAACAATGCAATGTCCAGATAAGCCAACCACTTGATCTTGATCGGGATCAAAAACATCAAAAGCATCTCCATATCTGGAAAAACAAACGCAAAGGCCAGGAACAGAGACATATTAATATAATAGGTATCCATGAGATAAACCTGTCCAGTTATGAAATAGGCGGCAAAAGAACCGATAATGGTAAATAAAACACCTGCAAAATAATACAGGTTAAATCTAAACGCCCCCCAAACGCGCTCCAGTGTCTGTCCAAGCATATAATAAAGATACAAAGTAAAAATAAAAAAGATCACATTCGAATTCGGTGACTGGATCAGAAATGTCACAAGTCGCCATACTTCACCGTGCAGGATCCGATAGGGATTCAAGCTCAGATAATAATAGTAAACCTGTGGTGATGCAATGTTGATAAATAAACCGATAATGTATAAAACGCAGATGTATTTCATCAGACCGGGAATCGCATAGCGGCCGAATTTTCTCTCCATTTTATTTAAAAATTTCTCCAATAGATTCTCTCCTTTACGTTTATTCTTATAAGCTATGCTGTAATTATAGATTTTCCATGAATTTTTGTCAATCAATACGGTGTAAAATATACAACTGCACAGCAGCGGATGGACAATATGCATCCGCTGCTGCCACTACTACTGTGCTTCCTGTCTCCGACGAAGAATCCGATTCGAAGGAATATTCAATACTGTTCCTTCGGCATAGGCCGGAGAAATGTCCTCATTGAGCTTCTGAAGTTCTTCATAAGTCAATCTGAAGGTCTGAAGGATTGCATCCAGTGTCTCTCCTGCCCGGACAATATACGGCAATGTCTCAGCATTGTCATGATCTGCATCCGGCATCTCCCAACTGCTCACCGGGACACAGATTTTGTCACCCACCTGAAGATTATAGATACGCACCCCCGGATTCATCCAGATCAGATCCGCAACTTTCACATCATAAACACGACTTATTTTGTATAGGGTATCTCCCTTTTTAACCACATGAACAACGCCTCTGCAGGGGCGTCCATTAACATTCTCACCGCTGACATAATAATTCATGGTCATTCATTCCTGCCTTTTTATTATAATCTATGCGGCTCATTTTTAAAATGTGCAAAGAGAATTTTCTTCTTTTTTATAGAAATGTTTACCTTTTTTTAATGGTTTTCAAAAAAGTTGACGGTTGTTTTTTACAACATCATGTCGTATAATAAGATGGACTTGCTATCACGCAATTCATAGTTTCCTATTTTATATAGACTATTTTGTCTATTCATATATTTACATAAGGAGGGTAGTGATTCCCCTTTCGGAATCAGCTTTTATTTATGGATGCAACTTTATTTTTAGGTATTGATGTCGGCTCCACTACCGTCAAGGTAGCCATTTTGGATTCAGACAACAACGTCCTTTTTTCCGATTACGAAAGACATTTTGCCAATATCAGAGAGACACTGCTCGATCTGATGACAAAAGCCCGTGCGGAACTTGGAGACCGCGATCTTCATCCGATGATCACCGGTTCCGGCGGTATGTCCATCTCCAAATATATTCATGTTCCTTTTGTTCAGGAAGTTATCTCCGTTTCCAGTGCCCTTGGCTATTTTGCGCCGAAGACAGATGTTGCCATTGAGCTTGGCGGTGAAGATGCAAAGATCATTTATTTTGAAAACGGCAATGTGGAACAGCGTATGAACGGTATCTGTGCCGGCGGTACAGGTTCTTTTATCGACCAGATGGCCAGTCTTCTTGAGACAGATGCCCCTGGATTAAATGAATATGCGAAGAATTACAAAGCAATTTATCAGATTGCCGCCAGGTGCGGCGTTTTTGCCAAGACAGATATCCAGCCTCTGATCAATGACGGTGCTTCCAAGGAAGACTTATCTGCTTCCATTTTCCAGGCCGTTGTCAATCAGACCATCAGCGGTCTGGCCTGCGGTAAACCGATCCGCGGTCATGTGGCATTTCTTGGCGGTCCGCTCCACTTCCTTTCAGAGCTGAAGGCAGCTTTTATCCGCACGCTTCACCTGACAGACGAAGAAGTCATTGCACCAGCCAATTCCCATTTGTTTGCAGCTATGGGTGCCGCTATGAACTACAAGGCTGATGTGACCACTTCCATTGACGAGCTGATTCGTCTGCTCTCTTCCGATATCAAGATTCAGGCAGAGACCGCCCGTATGGATCCGCTCTTTAAGAATCAGGAAGAATACGATGCCTTTAAGAAATGGCATTCCGTACATACTGTAACAGAAGGCAATCTTGCTGATTACCACGGCAAATGTTTCCTTGGCATCGATGCCGGTTCCACAACAACAAAGGTTGCTGTTGTCGGCGAAGACGGCACCCTGCTCTATTCCTTCTACAGCAACAACAATGGCAGCCCATTAAAGACAGCAATCCGTTCCATCCAGGAGATTAAGAATATTCTCCCTGCAGATGTCGAAATCGTTCGTTCATGCTCAACAGGTTACGGCGAAGCACTGATGAAGTCTGCATTTATGCTGGATGAAGGCGAAGTTGAGACAGTGGCTCATTACTATGCTGCCGCTTTCTTTGAACCGGACGTGGATTGTATCCTCGACATCGGCGGACAGGATATGAAGTGTATCAAGATTCGCAATAAAACCGTTGATAATGTGCTTCTGAACGAAGCATGTTCCTCAGGATGCGGCTCTTTCATCGAAACATTCGCCCATTCTCTGAATTATTCTGTGGAAGACTTTGCAAAGATTGCCATTTTTGCCAAACATCCGATTGACCTTGGTTCCAGATGTACTGTTTTCATGAATTCCAATGTCAAACAGGCTCAGAAGGAAGGGGCCGAAGTCGGCGATATCTCCGCCGGACTGGCTTATTCCGTTATCAAGAATGCGCTGCTGAAGGTTATCAAACTGACAGACCCGAAGGATCTGGGTAAAAAAGTCGTTGTACAGGGCGGTACCTTCTACAATGATGCCGTACTGAGAAGCTTTGAACTGATTTCCGGCTGCAAGGCTGTTCGTCCGAACATCGCCGGCATCATGGGTGCTTTTGGTGCTGCCCTGATTGCCCGTGACCGTTATACAGGCGAAGCAACAACAATGCTCTCTCTTGATGACATCATCAACCTGAAATACACAACGAGTATGACTCGCTGCGGCGGATGCACCAATCATTGCCGTCTGACAGTGAACAAATTCACCGGCAACAGACGCTATATCTCCGGCAACAGATGTGAAGTCGGCCTCGGTCGTGCTAAGACAAACAGCGACGTGCCGAACCTTTTTGAATACAAATACAATCGTATTTTTAACTACAAACCATTAGACAAGGCCACTGCCCCACGAGGCATCGTCGGTATTCCGAGAGTTCTGAATATGTATGAGAACTATCCGTTCTGGCATACTTTCTTTACTGAGCTCGGATTTTCTGTTGTGCTTTCACCGGAATCTACCCATGAAATTTACAATCTTGGTATTGAATCCATTCCGAGTGAATCCGCCTGCTATCCGGCCAAGCTTGTTCATGGTCATATTATGTGGCTGCTGCAGCATGATGTGAAATTCATCTTCTATCCATGTATTCCTTATGAGCGCAAGGAAACAGAAGGTGCCACCAACAACTACAACTGCCCGATTGTTACTTCTTATGCTGAGAATATCAAGAATAACGTTGAAGAACTGGCTGATCCTTCCATTCTGTTTATGAATCCTTTCATGACTTTTGAAAGTGAACGTCATCTGGAAGAACGTCTTGTTGAAGAGTTTGCTGCACGCTTCAGTATTGACCCTCGTGAGATCAAAGAAGCCGTCCAGAAGTCCTGGAAAGAGCTTGAACTTGTCCACACTTCTGTTCAGCGCCATGGTGAGATGACCCTGGCTTACATGAAGCAGCACCATATGAAAGGTATTGTCCTTGCCGGACGTCCTTACCATATTGATAAAGAGATCAACCATGGTATTCCTGAGCTGATCACTTCTTATGGCTTTGCAGTGCTGACAGAGGATTCCATCTCCCATCTGGCCAAACCGGACCGTCCGCTCATCGTTTCCGATCAGTGGATGTATCATTCCAGACTCTATTGTGCCGCTGAATATGTCAAAGAACACGAAGATCTGGAACTGATTCAGCTGAACTCCTTCGGCTGCGGTCTGGATGCAGTTACAACAGATCAGGTGAAGGATATCTTAAACGGTTCCGGACGCCTGTATACATGTCTGAAGATTGATGAAGTCAGCAACCTCGGTGCTGCCCGTATCCGTATCCGTTCTCTGATTGCAGCTATCCGTCTGCGTGAGCAGCATGGTATCCACGGTCATATTGAAAGCAGTGCCCATCATCGTCAGCTGTTCACAAAAGAAATGCGTGCAGACAACTACACCATTCTTGTTCCGAATATGTCACCGATTCATTTCGATCTGCTGATCCCGGCTCTTCGCCATGAAGGTCTGAACTGCGAACTGCTGCCTGACTGCGATAAAGAAGCCATCAATACCGGTTTGAAATACGTCAACAATGATGCCTGCTACCCATCCATCTGCGTTGTCGGCCAGATTATGAAGGCACTGCTCTCCGGCAAATATGACTTAAATCATGTAGCTATCGCCATGACCCAGACCGGTGGCGGCTGCCGTGCAACCAACTATGTTGGGTTTATCCGCCGTGCCCTTGGCAATGCCGGTATGTCACAGATTCCGGTTGTCTCCATCAGTGCGCAGGGTATCGAGAAGAATCCTGGATTCAAATACACACTGCCAATGTTAAAGAATGCCCTCCAGGCGATTGTCTACGGTGATCTTTTCATGCGCATACTTTATGCGACACGTCCTTATGAAAAGGTTCCAGGTTCTGCCAATGCGCTCCATGAGAAATGGAAGAATATCTGTCTGGATTCCATGATCGGCAAAGGCAAAAACAGTTTCAAACAGAACGTCAAAGGTATTATCCATGACTTTGATAATCTTCCGCTGGATGAAACCATCAAGAAGCCAAGAGTCGGTATTGTAGGTGAGATCCTTGTTAAGTTCTCACCGTCTGCCAACAACTATCTTGTGGATCTTCTCGAATCCGAGGGTGCTGAAGCTGTCATGCCTGATCTTCTGGACTTCCTTCTCTACTCATTCTACAACTCGAATTTTAAGTATGAGAAGCTTGGCAAATCCAAGAAGGGACAGATTCTCGGCAATGCCGGTATCGCTTTCCTTGAAGCCATCCGCAAGACCGCCAGCGATGAATTAAAAGCCAGCAAACGCTTTGACCCGCCTGCCAACATTCGTGATCTGGCGAAATACGCAGAACCAATTGTTTCCATCGGCAATCAGACCGGTGAAGGATGGTTCCTGACAGGTGAAATGATGGAACTGATCCACAACGGTGCACCGAACATCGTTTGTACACAGCCATTCGGCTGCCTGCCAAACCATATCGTTGGCAAAGGTGTTATCAAGGAACTGCGCCATCAGCATCCTGAAGCCAATATCGTAGCCATTGATTATGACCCGGGTGCCAGTGAAGTCAACCAGGTCAACCGAATCAAACTGATGCTGGCAACAGCCAACAAAAACTTACATAAGAAACTTGACGCATAAAAGATAAAATACAACACGTCCAGTCATTACAGATTGTATAACTATCTGCAAACAGGCTCATCGCCAAACGTTTTCAGAAAGTTATGCATCTCGTAATTATTTTGACGTGTTGTATTTTTTCTATATTCATAATAGGTCACTCCTATCACGATATTTTTATGGCAATTTTATTCCACTCTGAGTATCAATTTGAAGGCTTGGGATTTTTCCATTTACAGCAATATATTTGTTTGATCAAGTTTTCTTCCAATGTAACGGATTTCATGATAGAATATTTACGCAATTTTGATTTTATTTTCCTTTAGGAGGTTTTGATATGAAGAAGCAATGGTGGCACGACAAGGTGGCTTATCAGATTTACCCAAAGAGCTTTATGGACAGCAACGGTGATGGCATTGGCGATCTGCGTGGCATTATTTCGAAACTGGATTATCTGAAAGAACTTGGTATAGATATTCTGTGGCTTTCCCCTATCTACCGCTCTCCCCTTGTTGATCAAGGATATGATATTTCTGATTATTATGCCATTGGTGAGCAGTTCGGTACTATGGAGGAATTTGATGAACTGATCGCAGAAACGAAGAAAAGAAATATGTATGTGCTGATGGATCTGGTTGTCAATCACTGTTCCAGTGAACACGAATGGTTTAAAAAAGCCATGACTGACCCGGAGGGTGAATACGGCGATTATTTTTATATCCGTGAGAGCAAAGACGGACAGCCCATCAACAATGCCCGCTCTTATTTCGGTGGCAATATCTGGGAACCGATTCCGGGCACTAACAAATATTACCTTCATATGTTTGCCAAAGAACAGCCTGACCTCAACTGGGAGAATCCAAAGGTTCGACAGGAGATTTACAAAATGGTCAACTGGTGGCTGGACAAAGGACTGGCCGGCTTTCGAATTGATGCTATTATCAATATCAAAAAGAATCTTGATTTTCCAATGCTTGAGCCGGACGGCCTGGACGGTCTTGCTTTCTGTACCAAAACCCTTGGTACAAAAGACGGGGTCTCTGAAATGCTCGGCGAATTAAAACGTGAAACCTTTGATAAGCATGGTGCTTTTACTGTGGGTGAAGTTTTTAATATTACCGATGATGATCTGTCTGATTTTATCGGAGAAAATGGTTATTTTTCAACTATTTTCGACTTCAGTACGGAACTTCTCTCCGCCGGTGAACACGGTTGGTATGATGCCCCTGACGTTGCTTTCCCTGCATGGAAAAAAGCTATTTTTCATGCCCAGGATCAAGCTTATGGCTGTGGTTTCGAATCCAATATTATCGAGAATCATGACGAGCCCCGGGGTGTTTCTCGATATCTTCCGGTTTATGCCCGTAATTCCTGCGGCACCAAAATGCTCGGCACTATGAGTCTGCTGCTTCGCGGTCTGCCGTTTATTTTCCAGGGGCAGGAAATCGGCATGACCAACACAAATTGGCAAAGTGTTGATGAATTTGACGATCTCAATACCGTTGATCAATATCATCTGGCTCTGAAAGCCGGTTTATCAGAAAAAGATGCCTTAGATAAAATCGGCAGACTCAGCCGTGATAACGCCAGAACCCCAATGCAGTGGAACACTTCTTCCAATGCAGGGTTTACAACAGGAATACCATGGCTCCGCTTAAATGACAACTACCCGGATGTCAATGTGGCAACCCAGGAGAAAGACACCGACTCTGTTTTAAACTACTATAAAAAACTGATTGCACTGCGTAAATCCGATACATACAAAGATATTTTTACCTACGGAAAAACTATTCCTGTATTTCTGGAAAAAGAGATGCTGATGGCTTACTGCCGCGAAAAAGACGACAAACGTATTCTTGTTCTTGGAAACTTCGGTGAAAAGAAAGAAGCGCTTCATCTGTCAGCCGAACCAAAGAAGCTCCTTTTATCTAACATGAACCACACAGAAATTGGTCAGGATATTATACTTGCACCACAGGAAAGCGCTGTTGTTCTTTTATAGCTCATTGCCATACTAAAATCGACGACTTCTTACACGTACTATTATACAGTTTCATTATACAGTTTCATAATTCGACAACTATTTTTATATAAAAGAAAAACAGCCTGTCTCTTGAATCAATTCACATTTACAACATTATACAATTCATCCAATAAACATTTAGCGAATGAATTGTATAACGTGAATTGTCAAAAAACAACTGCTGTTTTTCTATAAAACAACTGTTCAAAGCCAACTTCCAAAATGCTTCGCATTTTGTCAGTTATATGAAATTGTGCTTGGCTCTGAACAGTTATATATTTTCAATTTGCCAATCAATAGGTGCTACACCATGCTCCTCCAGAAACCTGTTTGTCTGACTGAATGGTTTGCTGCCGAAAAATCCTCTGTAAGCCGAAAGAGGGCTTGGATGCGGTGCTTCCAGTATCAGATGATGCGGATTGTTCAGCATGGCTTTCTTCTGCTGTGCCGGACGCCCCCAGAGAATAAACACGATCGGTCTGTCCTGCTGATTCAATATCTTAATAGCTGCATCTGTGAACTGTTCCCAGCCGATTCCTCTATGGGAATTTGCCTGATGAGCACGAACGGTCAAAACTGTATTCAAGAGCAGCACACCCTGTTTCGCCCATTTCTCAAGATAGCCGTTATTTGGAATATAGCATCCGAGATCATCCTGCAGTTCCTTGTAGATGTTTTCCAGTGACGGCGGGATCGCCACCTGAGGCTGAACAGAAAAACACAGTCCATGCGCCTGTCCATCCCCGTGATAAGGATCCTGCCCCAGAATAACCACCTTGACATCCTCTAAAGGTGTCACCTCAAAAGCATGAAAAATCATATCCGAGGGCGGGAAAATCTGATGTGTCGTATATTCCTCTTTCACTTTCTTATATAATTGCGCATAATAAGGCTTGGCAAATTCCGGTTTCAACGGTTCCAGCCAGTCATTGGCGATTGCTCCCATGCAAAGTTCCCCCATTCATAAAATAATAGTAACTGTTTATAATCGGACACTGACTGAACGGGAGGCAAGATATTCTTTCAAATCCCGGATTTCAAGCTCTTTGTAATGAAACAGTGAAGCCGCCAGTGCAGCATCTGCCTTTCCCTCCGTCAACGCATCATAAAAATGCGCCATTGTACCTGCACCACCGGAAGCAATGACAGGAACTGAAACCGCTTCTGCTACAGTCCTTGTCAGTTCAATATCATATCCGGCCTTTGTGCCATCGCAGTCCATACTGGTGAGAAGGATTTCACCTGCACCGAGATCACAGACTCTCTTCGCCCATTCAACAGCATCAATACCTGTATCTATTCTACCGCCATGTTTATAAATTGTCCAGCCTTCGCCGTTGGCTCTTTTCTTGGCATCAATGGCCACTACCACACACTGGCTGCCGAACTTCTCCGCCGCCTCATGGATCAGTTCCGGACGGTCAATGGCCGCTGAATTAACAGAAACCTTATCTGCACCTTCCCGCAAAACTTCGCGAAAATCATCTACTGTACGGATACCGCCGCCGACAGTAAAAGGAATAAACACCTTTTCTGCCACTCTGCGCACAAGATCCACCACTGTATTTCTTCCATCACTGGAAGCTGTGATATCCAGAAAGACAACTTCATCCGCACCGGCCTGATCATAAGCTGCCGCAATCTCCACCGGATCACCGGCATCCTTCAGATTCACAAAATTCACACCTTTGACAACACGTCCGTTATTGACATCCAGACATGGAATAATTCTCTTTGTAAACATATCTTTCCTCCGTCCTACAGCCGTAAATCAGCAAAATTCTTCAAAATTCTAAGACCCAGTTCACTGCTCTTCTCCGGATGGAACTGACAGGCAAAAATATTATCATGTTCCACAGCAGCATGGATATCCGTACTGTACCAGGTTGTTGCCGCCACATCTTCAGGATTCCTTGCTTTCAGATAATAAGAATGTACAAAATACATATACGACTGACGGTCTATTCCTTCAAAAAGCCTGCTGTCTTCCTTAATATCAATAGAATTCCAGCCCATATGCGGAATCTTCAGCCCTTCTGCCGCCGGTATACGAAGGATTTCCCCCGGAAGCAGACCCAGGCCCTTTACCCCCGGCGTCTCTTCACTGCTGTCAAACAACAGCTGCAATCCGAGACAGATACCGAGAAACGGCTTTCCTGACTTCACAGCATCCTGAATGGTCTCCACAAGGTCATAGCTGTGAAGCCGCTCCATAGCATCACCGAAGGCACCTACGCCCGGAAGTACCACCCGGTCAGCCCCCAAAATCGCTTTCCTGTCTCTTGTAATGACTGCATCTTCATTTAAATACTGAAAAGCCTTCTCCACACTCTTCATATTGCCCGCATCATAGTCGATGATCGCTATCATAGGTTATCCTCCATTTATTTCAAAACTCGCTTCCAAAGGTATAGCAAACAAAATCCTTTTTCAGGCTGCTATACTTTCTTACGTTAGCACGCAACAGTTAATGTTTCTTCGATTTTACCACATCATCACCATCTGTGCCAGATATTTTATCAAATTATCTGCAATTTAGTTATATTTGTCTGTATTTCTTCAAATCCACAGGAAATTTATGTTACATTTACATTTGCTTTTTAAGACGTTTTGTAATATGATAAATATGTATGTTTTTATTCATAAGGTAAAGTAAGGAGGCTATTTATATGAAAACGGCATTTTACGTAGAATCTTATGGCAGACAGGTTGAAGAAAAGGCTTTGATCGTCAAGATCAAAGAGATCTGGGTTGCAGAAGGCAACAAGATCAAAGACATCAAGGATTTAAATATTTATGCAAAACCTGAAGATGACGCCTGCTACTATACTATTAACGGCAACTTTTCAGGTCATATCAAATTGTATGAATAATGGCAGCATAACCCAACACGTTATTGCGAATCGATTTCTACATACAAACAGCAAAGAGGCTTCTGGATCAATTGATGCAAAAGCCTCTTTATCATTATCAGAATTCTATGATCTTTATAAAGATTCTGACATCCATCATTCCGCCAAAACTCCCTTATGCCTGTTCCTGGATCATCTCCGCCGCATCCTGGCAATCCAGTTCAAACCAGAAGGAAACGCCGTCCTCACAGTTGTAAACGCCGTATGGCTGTCCCAGCTGCTCCATGGATGCCTTGACAATGGAAAGGCCGACACCGCTGCCGCCGTACTCCCTTGTTCTCGCTTTATCCACCTTGTAGAATTTATCCCAGAGTTTTGACAGATCTTCCTCCGGTATCTGCTCACCGGTATTGTGAACCGTAATCTTAACCGTCTTTTCCTTCTTCTCAAGCTGAATATCAATGCGTTTCTCCCCATCTGCATGGTTGATGGCATTGGTCAGATAATTCGTAAATGCCTCTTCTGACATATACGCATCACTCCATACGTAGATTGGCGCATCCTCATCAAAGGCAAGATTGATCTCTTTTTGCTTCAATAAAATATCTGACTTGGCGATCACTGCACGGATCATGGCAATGATATCAAAATGTTCCATAGTCACTGTATTGTAGCCAAACTCCAGCTGATTCAGATCCATGATCTTTTTCACCATCTGATTCATCTTGCGGGCTTCATCCACAATGACTTCACAGTAAAACTCTTTACTCTCCTCATCGTCATTGATGTTGTCCATCAGGCCCTCTGCATATCCCTGGATCAAAGCGATCGGCGTCTTCAGCTCATGGGATACATTGGACAGGAACTCTTTACGCATAGCATCGATCTGTTCCTTCTTCTCAAGATCCTTCTTCAGCTCCGTATTGGCCTCTTTCAATTCTGCCAACGCCTGTTCCAGCGTCTCAGACAACATATTCATGCTATTTCCGAGAACACCGACTTCATCCTCTGTCTTCACTTCGTATTTGGCCGTGAAATCCAGTTCAGACATTCGCTTTGCAATATTCGTCAGCACAGTGATCGGGCCCAGAAAGCGATTGCTGACAAAATACATCACCACAAACCCGATAAGCGCGGCAACCAGGGAAATATATAGAAAAAACTGGTTCGACAGTGCTGCACTTTCTGTAATGCTTGAGAAAGAGGCACGGATCAAAATATGATCTCCATTCTTAAATGTACCGGCAAGATAGATATACGATGCACCCAGACGCTTGACATTGACTTTCTCAATCTCATAGCTATCCGTCTTAACCGAGGCTGCATCACCGGACTTGTCCGCATTGATATAATCGCTGTAAATATTACTGCTCTCAACCTTGCTGTTCTGATTCATACCCAGAGATGAATATAAAAGCAGTTTCGTATTGCTCTTGAGCATATAATCAAAAATCGGGCTGCTCATATCCCTGTAAATAATAACCGACAGATTTCTTGTCTGGCTCAGTTTGTCCAACTGCAGATAAAGTTCATCGGAAATACCGCTGTCTGGTATAGCATAGCTTTCCAAACTCTCATCTGTACTGCTGCTTTCCCCGGATTCTGTCGTCTTCCCCTGCAGCTCCGCCGCATACATATCGTCAATCTTCTCAAATGTAGAAATCAGCGTCTGATTCTTCTTGGCCAGATAAAACCTCTTCAGAAAAATATTACTGAGCAGCACAGACGAAACAGATATCAGCAATACTATTCCAATGAGGATCAACGATAATTTGACCTTTAATGATTTTTTTCGAAACATACTACCGCCTCTTACTGATCGACTTCGAATTTATAGCCCATACCCCAGATTGTCTTAATATACTCGCCCTTAGCTCCCAGCTTGCTTCTGAGCTTCTTCACATGGGTATCAATGGTTCTGGCATCACCAAAATAATCATAATTCCATACATTGTTCAGAATACGTTCTCTGGACAAGGCCACCCCCTGATTGGACATGAAATAAGCCAACAATTCAAATTCCTTATAGCTGAGTTCTACAGACTTGCCATCAATCAGTACTTCATGGGCAGCCTTATTTAGTTCAATACCGCCGGCTTCCATGGTATCATCTGCCGCCAGCACATTGCTTCTCCGAAGGATGGCCTCGACTCTCGCCACAAGGATCTTCGGACTGAAGGGTTTCGTAATATACTCATCCACGCCGAGATCAAAGCCCTGCAGCTCATCCTTCTCATCACTTTTGGCTGTCAGCATAATAATCGGAACCTTGGAGTACTGTCTGATCTCACGGCATACCTGCCAGCCATCCATCTTTGGCATCATCACATCCAGAATGATCAGTGCAATATCCTTCACTTCAAAGAACTTGTCCACCGCTTCCTCGCCGTCTCCGGCCTCAATAACAGTAAATCCTTTCTTCGTCAAAAAGTCCTTCACAAGCTTCCTCATTCTGCTCTCATCATCTACCACTAAAATCTTCAAACTTTCCATATATACTCTACCTCACATTCCGCTTGGGTATTCTTCTCCATTTTCATATTGTATTTATAGTATACCAGAGATTTATGATAAATGTGTGATTTTTTCACATGGAATTATCAGTGTCACATGAAAGCCTCCGTAGGTTCCGCGGGAGATTGTCATTGCTCCGCCATGTCCCTCTATGATCTGCCTAACGATCAAAAGTCCCAATCCGTGCTGTTGTCCATCCACATTCGTGTCACAGACCATGTAATGAGGCACATGGTTAAGCTTTTCAATCTGTTCATCAGAAACACCCTCTCCGTTATCATCCACGCAAATCATGCAGCTGCCGTCTTTTGCCTCAACAGACACATCGATTTGACACCCGTTCTCATTATGGACCATGCTGTTTTGCAGCAAATTGACAACGGCACGTTTCAGCAATTCCCTGTCCGCCTCTATTTCACATACCTGCAATGCAGCATCCGTTTTCCATTCAATAAGAAATCTGTCATCCACGGCCATATTCATAAAATCCACCACCACCTGACGGACGATGGCAACGGCGTTCTCCCGCTTTTTCATTAACGGCTGCATATGATATTCCAGTTTTGAGGCAAGATTCAGATCATTGATGAGATTTTTTATCCGTGCGCTCTGCTTCACAATCGCAGCAGCTTTTTTACGTTCATCCTCTGAAAGATGATGTGAATTTTCCAGCTGTCCGGCATACCCCATCACCACAGACAACGGCGTCCGGATGTCATGGGAAACACCGGCGATCCAGTTGGCCCTTGCCCTTTCTTTTTTTCTCAGCTGCTCCTGCTGCTTCTGCAAAATATCCGAAGCACGATTAATATTCGTGCAGATTTCTGAAAGCACCCCTGTCTCCGGAATATGCACAGGCTCACCAGCTGATAAATTCTGAATACCTTTGATCATAGGTTGGACCGACTTCAAAAGCTTACCATTCACCAACATATAAATGGCAAGTATCAGTACCAGATTAATCAGAAGTATTTTCAAAAATATATACGGCAAATCACGAATCAGACTGTAATCCCAACTGGCTCTCATGTGCTTCCAAAAGCTGTCCTTTGAGAATCCCAATACCACAATCCCGTTTTCATTGTTCCCCACATAGGTGGGATACCCCTTGAGATAGCCAACACTTAAAGCTGCAATGTCAGATAAACTGTAATGATTCGGAATCATCTCGGGTACATTATGACTTTTCCATTCGGTCTGCAAGGTATCATTGCCGATAAAAATCGCCCATATATTTTTTTCTTCTAATTCAGAAGATACCTCTTCCGAAAGACAGTATGTGCCATCCGGCAAGACCCGCAATGCCTCCCCGGCTTTTTCTGCGATATCATACGGAGAGGTTGTTTCCGTGGGCGCTTTTTCTGACACCAATACCGCATAGACAGCCACATTAATGATAACAAGCAGTACTGCACTCAAAAGCAGAATGCTCACAAAACGCCGTATCAGTTTCGCAGCACTTTTCATGTTATCTGCCCTCCACATTGAGTTTATAGCCCAATCCTTTAATGGTCACCAGCGAAACAGGCTGTGACGGATTTTGTTCTATTTTTTCTCTGATACGGCGTATATGTGCCATTAAAGAATTTTCATAGCCAAAAGGATTATCACCCCATACAGCCTCACACAAAGCATCAATTGTAACAATGCAGCCTGCATTGCGGTACAATGCCCACAGCAGCCTATGTTCCTTTGCAGTCAAAGGAATATGCATACCACTTTTAATCACTTCCGCCCGGGCAAAATCAATCTGACTGTTTTGCAACTGCACCAGAGGATTTTCATCTTTATAACATCTTCTCAAAATGGCCATGATACGAAATAGCAATTCTTTTGGCAAAAACGGTTTGACCATATAATCATCGGCTCCCAGACCGAAACCTCGAAACTTGTCCTCATCTTCTCCCCTGGCTGTCAAAAATAAAACCGGATAATCTCCTTTTTTCTTTAACTGTGTCATCAGATCAAACCCATTCCCATCAGGAAGCATCACATCCAATATCGCCAGTTCCGGCGGACACTTTTTTGCCTCCATCAATGCTTCCCTGACACTTTTCGCAGTTGTTGTATTTTGAAATCCATACGCTTGCAGAATAGAACAAATCATATCCAAAAGTGCCTGCTCATCATCAACCACCAGAATTCGTTTATGCAAAAGGTAATTATCACTCATATTCCTATTCTCCCTTCTCCTTTTTTTCTTATTCTATCATAGAATTCCGGGATTTTTTGCTTGCCGCCAAAATGTAAGGCAAATGTAAGGCTGCGGCAATGCTGATGCAAGGCAGATCCGGTATGCTAAAAAAAAGAAAGGAGTCACAGATATGAACAATATGATCACAACCTGCCATTTAACCAAAAAGTACAAATCCTTTACAGCTGTCAACGATGTCTCCCTGCACATCCAAAAGGGAAGAATCTATGGTTTTCTCGGTCCCAACGGCGCCGGTAAATCCACCACCATGAAAATGCTGCTTGGGCTGACCGCCCCCACAAAGGGCAGTTTCACCATCAACGGCAAACATTTTCCCGATGACCGTCTTGAAATTTTAAAAGGAATCGGTTCATTGATCGAAGCGCCCTCCTTCTATGCCAATCTGACCGGCCGAGAAAATCTTGACATTATCCGCCGTATTCTGGATTTACCGAAACATGCGGTGGATGACGCATTGGCCCTTGTGGGACTGACAGAGTTTGAAAACCGCCTTGCAAAAAAATATTCCCTTGGCATGAAGCAGCGATTAGGCCTTGCAGAAGCACTTCTTGGCCGTCCGCCCATTCTGATTCTGGATGAACCCACCAACGGCCTTGACCCTTCCGGCATTCATGAAATCCGCAATCTGATAAAATCTCTGCCGGCACTTTATGACTGTACTGTTCTTATTTCCTCCCATATGTTGTCGGAAATTGAATTAATAGCAGATGATATCGGTATTCTCAACCACGGACGGCTGTTATTCGAAGGCGAATTGGACGAACTTCGACATTATGCCCTGCAGCGCGGCTTCTCGGCAGATCATCTTGAAGACATGTTCTTGTCCATGATCGAGCAGGACAATCTAAGCAGAAAGCAGAGGGCAAAGCTATGAAAACACTGATCATCGAACTTAAGAAAGAAAAAAGAACCGGTATCATTTTTCTTATGCCCGCCCTGGGTCTTTTAGGCGGTGCATATGCTTTACTCAATTTCATTGTCCGAAAAGATACCCTGTTAAGTCTACCCCTGGCACCTATGACCATTTTGCTGACACAGCTTTACGGTATGATCATGACGCTGAATCTGTTTGGCATCATCGTTGCCGCCTGTATGATCTACAACATAGAATTCAAAGGAAACGCCGTAAAAAAAATGTATGTGCTACCTATACATGTTCCTGACATGTACCTGTGCAAATTTTTGATTCTGACCATCCTGCTTTCCGTTGCCGCAGCACTTCAAAATCTGGCGCTGACTCAAATCGGCATTATATCTTTGCCAGAAGGCACATTTGAGCTGTGCACCCTGATTATCTTTGCCCTTTATTCCTTAATCACCGCAATGCCTGCCTTATCCTTCATGCTCTTCATCGCCTCCCGCTTTGAAAATATGTGGGTACCGCTTGGTATAGGTGTTGCAGGATTCTTAAGCGGCATGGCCCTTGGAACATCAAAAATCAGCCTGTTTCTTACAGACCCTTTCGTGGTGATATTAAAACCCGCTGTTTCTATGTCTGCCGAACCGGATGTATCTGTGATGGTGATCGCCATCATTGAAACACTGCTGTTTCTATTGGCAGGCTTATGGATGTCCGCCCATACCCATTATGAATAGGAGGTTGTAAAATGCGTTTTTCTGAATTGCTTAAAATAGAACTGATGAAATACAGACGTTCCAAAATAATCCCATTGATTTTTATTGCCCCGATCCTGGTAGTCAGCTCCGGTATTGCAAATCTTAGTGCGTATTTCACTCCGGAATACACCAACGCATGGCCTACCATGTTTATTCAGAGCGCTTTGCTCTACGCCTACTACCTGCTGCCTTTCAGCATGATCGTTGTCTGCGTCATGATTGCGAGTCAGGAAACCAATCACAACGGGCTGCTCAAAATGATGTCACTTCCTGTCAGCCGCCAGGCTCTGTCACTGGCCAAATTCTGCATATTGATTTTCTATTTGTTCATGGAAATCTTTGTATTCCTGGCCGTTTTTGTCATTGCAGGCTATATTGCCGTATCGACCTTTGACATCACAGAAGCCCTGCCGATTTCCTACCTTCTGAAATGGTGCGTCGGATTATTTCTAACCATGCTCCCAAGCCTGGCTGTTATGTGGATGCTGACAGTTTTGTTCGAAAAAACCTTATTCTCCGTGGGGCTGAATCTTCTGCTTGTGATCCCCGGCCTTCTGGCAGGTGCCTCCCCGGTATGGTTTCTTTACCCCTACTGTTACAGCGGCTATCTTGTTTCTCTTTCTCTGCATGCATTCACCACAGAGGGCACTGCAGGTACCGCCTTACAGCTTTTTCCCTTTATCCCTTGCGCACTATTGATTTTTCTTTCGGCTCTTTTCATATCCGCCAGTCGCTTTGGCAAACAAACAGATTTACTGAAATAAAAATTTATGATCAATCTGTGGATGAAATAGAGAGAAAATATCTTTTTTTTAGTGACAAATTGACTTTAATTGACGAATTTTATGTGCTATAATGTCATAAAAGAGTTGTGAGGTATAAAATAATGAAACTATTAGAGGAAAAGATACGATCCGAGGGTAAGGCTCTCAGCGAAACCGTTCTTAAAGTAGATGGCTTCATCAATCATCAGGTTGATCCTGTTTTGATGAGTGAAATTGGCAAGACACTTGCTTCTTATTACAAGGATAAAGGCGTTACCAAAGTATTTACGATTGAGAGTTCCGGTATTGCACCGGCTGTTTACACAGCCATGGAACTTGGTGTACCAATGGTGATCCTGAAGAAGCAGACATCCAAGATACTGACAGGCGATGTATTCCAGACCAACATCACTTCCTTCACAAAGGGAACCAGCTATGAACTGACATTATCTCAGAATTATATTCAGCCGGATGATGTTGTTCTTGTTATCGATGACTTCCTGGCTAATGGCGAAGCTGCCACCGGCGCAACACGCCTTGTTGAAATGGGTGGTGCCCGCATCGCAGGAATTGCCATCCTCATCGAGAAGGCTTTCCAGCGCGGTCGTAAGCGTCTTGAAGACAAGGGCTACGAAGTACGCTCCCTCGCCAGAGTATCCAAACTCGGACGCGGACTCATCGAATTCACAGAAGCCGACTTATAACATTCTCTGAAAGTTTTATATTTACTTATAGTGTACAAACGCCTGAACATAGAACAGCAATTGTCTTTGTTCAGGCGTCATTTTATTAGAATTCAAGATTCGTTCGCAAATTATTTATTGCGAACTGTCATCATCCGAGCATGCCATTTTCCTGCTAATCTAACTGTAAAACGTCAATAATTCTTCTGATAGAACATAAAAACAGCCATTCAAAAGCATGTGCTTACAACATGGCCGGTACTTAGGCGTCGTATTTTGACGCCTTATGTACCGCTGCCAATGTTGGGCAACGCGAGCGTGCATGCTTTGAATGGCTGTTTTTATGTTCTTCAAAAGTCCTGGACGTTTCGCCCCTTATTTGCCAAAATGGCAGTTTGGATAATGACATTCCGCACAGTTGCTGCACAGACCGCCATGTCCAAAGGCCGCAATATCTGCCATTGTGATCTTCTCTCCCGCCAGGATTCTCGGAAAGATCAGATCAAATACAGTTACTTTGGAATGCATGACGCATCCTGGAAGCCCCAGTACCGGTCTGCCGTCTGTATAATAGGACAAAAGGAACATAGCTCCCGGAAGCACCGGCGTACCATAAGTAATGATTTCACATCCCGTATCTCGAATGGCCGATGGTGTCAGATCATCAGGATCCACAGACATACCGCCTGTACAAAAGACCATATCAGCACCCTTATCCAACCAGTCTTTGATAGCCTGTTCAATCATCTCTTTATTATCCGGCACAAAAGTCTGACCGGCAACCGTACAATGATAGCCTTCCATTTTGCCTCTGAGGATTGGGCCGAATTTATCTTTAATACGATGATAATAAACTTCACTGCCCGTTGTCACAATACCGATATTAAAAGACTTCATTGGCTTCACTTCAATAATCTTATGGCCATCCAGAAGTTTTTTGGCCTCATCCAGTTTCTTCTGATCAATGACCAGCGGAATGACACGGGTTCCGGCAACAGCTTCACCCTTTTTCACTGGCAGATTATTGTGAAGACTGGCAAATGAAATCTCTCCCAGCATATTAAGCTGGAATAACCGTTCTGCATCCACCTTCAGAAGGCCGTCATGGGCTGCTGTAAAAGTAATCTTGCCTTCCTTGATTTCTCCAAAAGTCAGACCGTCTCCCATGGTAATATCTTTCAAAAAAGTAGCCGCATCATTTTCATGGACCATCCCCGGCAGATTTTCCCAGACATAAATATTATCCTTACCAAGGGACAAAAGCACCGGAATATCCTCTTCCTGAATAATATGTCCCTTCTTAAAACGACGTCCCTTAAATTCTCCAGGCAGAATCTGGGTAATATCATGACACAAAATAGACCCCACTGCCTCTTGAACAGGTATGCATTTCATAATTATTTTCTCCCTTCTCCGCTGCGAAGCCCATTTTCATAGATACAAATGGCCCGCAGAACACCGCCTGCAATGGCGCTTGCTTTATCTGAAATAGTAAAGCAATTCTCTCTTTCTGATAAACGTGGATCAATATCCGCAATCTTAAAATGCTCCGGTACCGGTAAGCCATCTCTTAGAATACCTCTGAGTACACCATCCAGTGTCGCATACACCGGTGCATCATCAACCTTCGCGATGAGATCGCCCTTTTTCACCAGATCTCCGATATGGGCAATACCATGGAAAACACCTGCATTCTCGGAATGAATGACACGCTCTTTGCCATAACCGCCGATAATACCCGGGATACCTGTATTGGCAATGGCCTGACCCTCCCGGATAATACGTCCGAGACGATGTCCTCTCTTTGTCTCAATGACCACATCAACATCCACGCCGGCAGTAAATCCCGGCCCCAGTCCAATGACATAATCCGCCATATCGATGGTGGTTCCGAGATTTCTCTTAGCAATAGCCGCATCCACAAAAGCAAAATGTGGTACTGCTTTGACTGCTTCTGCTTTTTCATCACAGATAATCGGGATAATCCCATCCTGCCAACAGGCCTCTGCCTCTGAAAACTGCGTAATTTTTCTGGCTTTGATCCCCTCAACCTCTGTCTCCCCATCATACATAGCCTCAGAAAAAGCAACACTTCTCCGAATAGCCGTCGGTTTTGCGATTTCAAGAACCAGTACCTGATACCCGCACTGATGCAGACAGCTGATGGTTCCTGTTGCCAGGTCTCCGCCGCCTCTGATAATAATCGTCTTATTCAACCCAATCTCCCCCTTTTACCTTCTCATAACCCTCAGGCGTATCAACATCCACGCCCTGTCTGATATTGTCAATGGGCACATAACAGACTCGATCCGGATGATTGCGTATGATGGTCCGTCCGCCATGGTCTCCTGTCAAAGCCAGTAATTCTGCTTTAAAAGCAGCCGGGAAATAAACCGGCTGCCCCGGACGGCTGCCATACCTTGGCACCACAATATGTGCTGCATCCGCATATTCCAGCAATTTTCCAATGGTATCCGATTTCAGCCAGGGCATATCGCCATTAAAAAACATCCATCCTGCCGATTGTGACGTTTTCTGTACCCCCAACACAACCGAATGGCTTTGTCCTATCTCAGGGCTGTCATTATCCACCGCCTGAAAGCCATTTCCAACTGCCAGCTGTGCAATGCTGTCAAATCCCGTCACAACAACAGTCTGCTCAAATCCCACCTGTCTGACCGCATCAAAAACATGTGCGATCATCGCTTTGCCTTCCACAGGCAGCAATAACTTATTGCACCCCATTCTTTTTGAAAAACCGGATGCCAATATTACAGCCGTTATCCCCGCTGTCGGATTATTCATTCTCCAGACACCCCGCAATCCATCCGTCTATGACACCTGATGTCACAGCAGCTTCGGCAATCTTCTTTGCAGACTGATAAAGCTGCGGATCATTTACTCGATTAAGTACCAGCCATCTGCTGCCAAGACTATGCCCAAAAAGGCCATTTTCCGCTATAATCAGCTGCAAGTAGGCTTTCTCTGTCATCACATCACCGGGTTCTAACCCTGTTATTGCAGTAAATTTCTCCATGCGATGCACCTTTGTCACATCAAGGATCTCTCCCAGACAATGCATCGGCAAAATACCAATGGTGGCTTCTGTTGCCGGAATAATGACCGGTTCATCTTCTCTCCAGCCCTTTAAGGGCTTTCGGTTGGATCCGTCTGCTTCTATCAAAAGCAGATCACTTTCTTCCAGTGCCTGCCCTAACATCTGCTCGCCCAGATCCCAGATTTTGCCTGACGGAAGAATACGTTCCGTATAAAAACAAATAGGAGCCGCCTGCCTCTTCGCATCTCCCTGCCCGTCAGACGACACAACAGCCGGAGAACAGCCTTGATATTCCCACTGCCCATCCGGAAGACACATTTTTGTTGAAGCAGCAACTCCCACTTGATATAATCTGGCATAATGCATGGCCGCCTGACGGATCAATGTTGTTTTGCCGCCGGAACCGACGACTGAAAACACCCTGCAGCCATGCCTATACAGCGGATCCAGCAATTCTTCAACATGAATCCGATACTCTTTCATTATTTCCGTTTCTCCAGTTCGTTCTTCATCATACCCATCTTGACCTTTTCAGGTGTGATCGGCAATGATGTGACACGTACACCGCAGGCATTATAAACAGCTTCTGCAATGGCCGGTCCCGGTGTATTGATAACAATTTCACCGATGGACTTTGCTCCGTAAGGTCCTGTTGGTTCATAACTGGATTCAAATTCAACACGGATCTTCTTCACATCCACACGATTCGGGATCTTATACTGCATAAAGGAATCTGTCATCATACGACCTTTGGCATCATACTGAACGTCCTCATACATGGCCAGACCGATACCCTGACAGATACCGCCCTCTGTCTGTCCGCGGACAATATTGCTGTTGATGATCGTACCGCAGTCAACAACACCCACATAATCTACAATGTCAAACTTACCTGTTTCTTTGTCCAGTTCAATCTCAACAAAACCAGCCATCAAAGGCGGCGGTGACACTGGACTTGAATAAAAACCTGTGCCGTTTAAATAATTACCATCGCTTGTGCCGGCACAATGCACGGCTATATCATGAAGGGCTATTGTCTTGCCCGTTGACACTTCCATCACTCTGCTGCCGTCAAAGTAAAATTTTTTCGGATTCACCTTGTCTGTCTCATCAAGAAAACGTTCCGGATACATCATCTTCGCTCCGGCAGTGATAATCTTGTTCTTCAGGTCACAGGCTGCATTATAAACAGCCATACCTGTCACATAGGTTGTGCTGGAGGCATAAGATCCTGGGTCAAAAGGTGAAATATCTGTATCTACACCTGCAACAATAAACTGATCAATGTCAGCCAGCAGCGTTTCAGCCGCAATCTGGGTCATAGATGTATCACATCCGGTTCCCATATCCGTTGCACCAATCTTCAGTGTATAGAAGCCATCATCATTGAGCTTGATCTCAGCACCGGCTGTATCTACATTTGAAATACCCGAACCCTGCATGGAAATAGACATACCGACAGCTCTGACTTTTGTCGGACTAATCTCTTTGCATGGATATTTCTCGTCCCATCCGATCATGTCCCGACCACGCTGGATACAACGATCCAATGCACTGCTGTTAAGGGGTTCATTGTAATAAGCCGGCATGATTTCGCCCATACGCAGCATATTCTTCTCTCGAAGCAGCAATGGATCCATATTCAGCATATGTGCCAGTTTATTCACAGTGGATTCCAGTGCAAACTGCCCCTGTGTCGCACCATAGCCCCTGAATGCAGCCGCAGGCATCATGTTCGTGTAAACACCGCGGTATTTGAATCGATGGGCTCTCGCCTGATTGTACAGAGGGATTGCTTTATGACCGGACAGACCAATGGTCGTTGTACCATGTTCGCCGTAAGCACCCTGGTTAGACAATGTATCCAACTCAATCACATGGATATTGCCCTCTTTATCTGCGCCGACACGGACTTTGATGCACATCTGATGACGGCTGTTGGAACAGGAAAATGTCTCTTTTCTGGAATAGATCATCTTCGCTGCCTTGCCGGTCTTCAAAGTCACAATCGCCGGGTAATATTCGGAAACAATGGTCTGTTTGGCTCCAAAACCACCGCCGATTCGAGGCTTCACAACACGGATTCTGGACTGTGGAATCTGAAGTGCTCTGGCAAGGGATCTTCTGACATGGAAAGGCACCTGCGTTGAAGATACCACAACAAGACGATTCATATGATCCAGATAAGTATAAGTTCTGAAAGACTCCATCATACACTGTTCCTGAGCCTGAACTTCATATTCGCCCTCCGCGATGACTTCGCTCTCAGCAAATTCCTTCTCCACATCCCCGTGCTCTTCCACGCCATCAACAACAATATTACGCTTATTGTCCGCATTGAAGCTTGGAATATGCATGAAATAATCATCATAATTATGCACAATCGTTGGATTATCCACAGCTTTTTTATAATCCAGGACCGGCTCAAGGACTTCATATTCAACCTTGATCATCTTCAGTGCCTGTTGGGCTGCTTTCTCATTGTTGGCAGCCACTAATGCCACTTCGTCACCCACATAACGGACATATTCATCTAGGATCAGGCGGTCATAAGCCGAGCATTCCGGATAAGTCTGTCCGGCATTGGTAAATCTCACATGTGGGACATCCTTGTACGTCAGAACACATTCAACACCCTTAACCAGCATTGCTTTGCTTGTATCGATGGATTTGATCCTTGCGTAAGCATAAGGGCTCCTGAGGGCCAGAACTATCAGACACTCATTCGGAGCCAGGTCATTGGTATAAAGAGGCTTGCCTTTGATGATCGGCATACCATCCAGTTTCTTTACAGGCTGGCTGACATATCTCATGCTTCTACCTCCTCATCCACATACTGTCTGATGGCACGCATCTGTCCCATATATCCGGTACATCTGCAGAGATTGCCCTCCAAATAGTGACGAATCTCATCATCTGTCGGATGATCCAGTTCTTTCTTCATGGCAACAACATTCATAATGAGTCCCGGACTGCAGAAACCGCACTGTTCTGCGCCTTCGCCCACCAGATACTTACCGAAAGCTTCCGCTTCATCCTGAATACCTTCCAGTGTCGTCACATGTCGTTCATTCACTCTGGCTGCCGGAACAGAACAGGACAGCACCGGTTTGCCGTCCAGCCATACGGTACAAAGACCGCAGTTGGTCGTATCACAGCCGCATTTGACACTCTTGCAGCCAGCATCTCTGAGTACTTCCAAAAGCATGGCATCAGGCTGGCAATGCACTTTTCTCTTTTCTCCATTGATAAAAATATGAACTAGCATGCCATCACCTCCCTGACTGCCTTACCTAAGAGCACTTTGCCAAGAATACGTCTGTACTCTGCGCTTGCCCGCATATTACTTGTAAACGTCACTTCACTGACGAGGATTTCTCCTGCTTCTTGAATAACAGCTTCAACATCTTCCGCTTTCAATGCATTCTGTGACAATTTGTCACTCAGAAAAGCCGCTGTCTTCTCCGCCCTGATGGCTTTCGGTCCTCTGGCTCCCACAGTCACAATCCACTGTCCTGCTTCTGTCCTGCTGGCTGCAAGATTCAGAATAGGAAAATCCCCTCTGGAATTGCGAAACATCTGATAAGAGGACTTCCGTCCGTCTTTCTTGATCACGATCTTCTCAATGATCTCCTTTTCATAAGGCATCGTCATAAATGTCTCCAGCGAAATGCTTCCTCTCTTGTAGAGTACGACAGATGTATCCAACGCCAAAAGCGGTGTCAGAAAATCCGAAAAACCAAAACGGCCGTAGACAGAACCGCCCACTGTCACCGTATTTCTAAACTGTGTACCGATAATAGAAGAAACTGAGTCGGCGATCACACCGTTAAAATATTTCTTCAGAATATCACAGGTTTCCACACTACGATAAGAAGTCATGGCCCCGATCTCTATCTGTTCGTCATCTTCTCTAATGTAATCAAGACCACATTTTGTCAGATCAACTGCGATATTAATTCTTTTTTTCCCTAATCGTAACCATGCACATCCGCCAAGGATCTGATTGCCTTTTCTGGATTTCAGTATTGTATAGGCCTCGTCCAGTGTCTCAGGCATGGCATATTCTCTGATAGTAAACATGTTCTCTCCCTTTAGTGTGAATTAGTTTAAAGATGACAGGTATTTCACCATTGCATCCAGATAAGGATGATCGAATTCCTCAATCTTGCCGGCATCACATAAAGCTGCAATGGACGGATCGATTGGAAGACTTGCATAGGATGGAATAGAAAGTTCCTTAGCTGTCTGTTCTCCCTTGCCTTCACCGTAAATATAAATCATTCTGCCGCAATCTGGGCAAAGCAAGTAACTCATATTCTGAACAAGACCAAGTACCGGTACATTCATCATCTTCGCCATATTATAAGCTTTCTTGACAATCATTTCTACCAGTTCCTGAGGAGACGTAACAATGATAACGCCATCCACCGGCAGAGACTGGAAAACTGTCAGAGGAACATCCCCGGTGCCCGGAGGCATATCAACAAGAAGATAATCCAGATCTCCCCAGATAACTTCATTCCAGAACTGTTTCACCACGCCTGCAATAACAGGGCCTCTCCAAATAACAGGATCTTCTTCATTGTCCAACATCAGATTGACAGAAATAATCTTGATGCCTTCCGGTGTCTGTGCAGGAAATACACCTTTATCATTGCCCACAGCCTTCTCATGAATACCAAATACCTTCGGGATAGATGGTCCTGTAATATCCGCATCCAAAACACCGACTTTATATCCCTGTCTGTGCAGTTTCACTGCCAGTTCTGATGTAACCAGTGACTTGCCGACACCACCTTTACCGCTAACAACACCGATCACATGCTTAATATGACTGTACTGATTGGCTGGTTCCTTCATATCTGCTGCTTTTCTTGATGAACATCCCTCTACGGAACATGAACTGCAGCTTGATTCATTACATGTTTCACTCATTATATTTACACCCTTTCTTCTTTTCAACATATACTACCACTATATCACATTTCACTTTTTCTGCAAAGTACTAACATTTTCCCAAGTATACATAAGATTATCACATAAAAAGAGGCAGAATCCTGATCACTGATCTATTCTGCCTCTATTATTCCCTATCAAAGTTTATAAACAAATCGTTTGTCGGATATACACTCACTCAATGCAAGTTATTTCGCATATTCCATTACTCTTGACTCTCTGATTACATTTACTTTAATCTGGCCCGGATATTCAAGCTCCGCTTCAATCTGCTTCGCAATATCTCTTGCAAGTAAGATCATATCTGCATCACTTACCTGCTCTGGAACTACCATTACACGAATCTCTCTACCTGCCTGAATTGCAAAAGATTTCTCAACACCCTTAAAGCTGTTGGTAATATCTTCTAATTGATTCAATCTGTTTGTGTAGGTTTCAAGTGTTTCACGTCTTGCACCAGGTCTTGCAGCAGAAATAGTATCTGCGGCCTGTACAATACATGCAATCAACGATGTCGGTTCAACATCACCATGATGTGATTCAACAGCATTAATAACAATCGGTGACTCTTTGTACTTCTTACATAAATCAACGCCAATCTGGATATGAGATCCTTCCATCTCATGGTCAACAGACTTGCCAATATCATGCAATAATCCCGCACGTTTCGCCATACGAACATCAACGCCGATCTCAGCTGCCAGTAAACCTGATAACTGAGCTACTTCGATAGAATGCTTCAGCGCATTCTGACCATAGCTTGTTCTGAACTTCATCTTACCCAGGAGACGTACAAGTTCCGGATGAATGCCATGTACACCAACTTCCAGTGTTGCTGCTTCACCTTCCTCGCGAATCATTGTCTCGACTTCCTTCTGCGCCTTCTCTACCATTTCTTCGATTCTGGCCGGATGGATACGTCCATCGACAATTAATTTCTCAAGGGCAATTCGGGCAACTTCACGACGAATCGGGTCAAAACTGGAAAGAATAACGGCTTCCGGTGTATCATCAATAATCAGATCAACACCTGTCATCGTCTCAAGTGTACGGATATTACGGCCTTCACGACCGATAATACGTCCCTTCATCTCGTCATTCGGAAGCGGAACAACGGAAATCGTTGTCTCAGCAACATGGTCAGCTGCACATTTCTGGATTGCGGTAACCACGTACTCTTTGGCTTTCTTTCCTGCCTCTTCCTTTGCCCTGGTTTCAAGTTCCTTCACTAACATTGCTGTTTCATGTTTCACTTCATCTTCCACAGTCTTCAGAAGATAATCTTTTGCCTGTTCGGAGGTCAAACCTGAGATTCGTTCAAGTTCCTGTACTCTCTTTTCGCTCAGAGCATCCACTTCAGCCTGACGTTTGTTCAGCTTGTCTTCTCTTGAAGTCAGCTGGCTCTCCCTCTTCTCAAGTGAATCTGCCTTTCTGTCAAGTGCTTCTTCCTTAGCAAGAACACGCTTCTCAAACTTCTGCAGTTCAGAGCGACGTTCCTTACTCTCTCTCTCCAGTTCGTTCTTGTTTCTTAAAGTTTCTTCCTTAAGTTCCAACAAACCTTCTCTTTTCTTGGTCTCTGCAGCTTTCAAAGCCTCATCAATAATGTTACGGGCCTTTTCTTCTGCATTGCCAATCTTCTCAGCTTTATCTTTATTGCTTTTGATCAGATAAAGTCCAGCTAAAATGAGGAGAATGCCAAGAACAAGCACAATAATAGCTATTACTGGCACAGGAGCACCTCCTTATTTAATTTCATTGTATTAGAATACAACACTTAAATTTTATACTTTTTTTGAACTTATGTCAAGTATCCTATGCATAAAACCCCTTGAATTGTCAAAATTTTGTGACTATTTATCTTTGGTTAAAACATTAACACAGCACTTGATAAATCATGATCACCACCGGCATTGTAATGATACAGCACAAAGTTGACAGTATATTGATCTTTCCTGCCGGAACAGCATCATTGTCCGCAATCTCTGCAAACTGTGCAATAGATGAAGCTGTCGGTGCTGCTGCTGCCAACAGTGAGATCAGCAATACACTTTTCGTCTGGGGAAATCTGGATGTTATCCCCGTCAGGCGCACGCAAAAGATCATGATCATCGGCAGAATGATCAGACGCAGAATCGTCACCAGCCATATCTTCCTTCCTTTAAATACATCCAGCAGATTCTCTTCGGCCATAATAAACCCTACATTCAGCATACTTAAAGGTCCGATCAGGCTGCCCAGCTGAGTCACTGTATGGTGCAGCGGTCCCGGAAGCTGGATACCCAGTAAAAAGAAGATCAGGCCTGCTACCATTGCTATGATATTGGGATTCAGCAAAATCTTCTTCAATTGAACATTCTTATTCCCGGTGATCAGATTATAGGCATGGATCCAGAGAAGAGCTGTCTGGGTACAATTGTAAGGGCTCGTATACAGCACATATTCCGAACCGAGTATATTATTCACCAACGGAATGATCATATTGCCTGTATTCGCATAAGTAACCGATGTCTGTTCTGAAGCTGACAAATGAAAAATCTTCTTGCACACAGAAGCTGCCCATATAAAAACCGCCAGTGCAATGCAAGCTGCTGCAAATCCAACCACAAGGCCAAAAAGTTTCTCTGAAGAATATTCAATCTGAAAAGAATCAAATACGATACACGGCGCTGACACATAGAGAACAATGGAAGCCAAAACCTTTCTGCCGCTTTTCGGCACAACATTCAGCTTGCGTACCACATAGCCTGTCAATACCATTAACAGAAGCGAAAAAATCTGCTCTGCCAAAAGAATACTCAATTCCATGTTGTACCTTCCTCCAATTCATCTAAATGCCGGATCACATGTTGAATGTCACTGTACCCATATCCCTTGCGCATCAGTGACTGGATCAGCTTCTGTCTGTCCTTATCTGTCAGCGATTCTATCTGCTCTGCTGAAGAAAAACGTCTTCGGATCTCTCTTGCAATCCCCATTTCATCTGTCCAATCTGCCTCTTCCATCGCCTCCTGGATCACTTCATCTGAAAGTCCTTTCTGCCGCATCCTACTCACCATCATCTTCCGGCTCATCGTGTCCTTCCGACTCCCGATCATCTGTCTTGCATAACGTGCATCATCAAGATAATGATAGGCCGATACGTACTCAATGCCTTTCCCTGCAAAAAACTCACTGTATCCCTTATCTCTCAACTTTCGATAAAGCTCTACCTCAGCATAATCCCGCTTCACAAGAAGATTCATCGCTGTGCGTGCCGCTTCACGGCTGACATACTGTAAAAGGGCCTGTTCCTCCGAGTCATCCAGCACCATTTCTTCTTCCAGATTCCACTCTCTTATCTCCTTGTCCGTGAACACAAATGCAGGTTCCCCATCCAAGGAAACCCGCATCTTATGTCGTGTCACAGACTCAATCGCTGTAACTGTCATTATTCTTATTCATTCTCCGTCACTGTCTCAGAAGCAGTCACATCAGAACCCTTTTTCACACTGTCTGATCTCTGACCGCCTACATTTTCATCGTTTCCTTCTGCCTCCAGACCAAAGTGCGCACGAACCTTATGTTCGATTTCTTCCATAATCTCTGGATTCTCACGGAAATAGTTCTTCGTATTCTCACGACCCTGGCCAATCTTGGCATCATTATAAGAATACCACGCGCCGCTCTTGTTGACAATCCCTGTATTGGCTGCCAGATCAAGAATATCACCTTCTCTTGATATGCCCTTACCAAACATAATATCAAATTCCGCTTCCTTAAACGGCGGTGCCACTTTATTCTTCACAACCTTCACACGTGTACGGTTACCGACGATCTCTCCGCCTTGCTTAATCGCTTCAATACGACGGATATCCATTCGGATCGATGAATAGAATTTCAGTGCACGGCCGCCGGTTGTCGTCTCAGGACTGCCAAACATAACGCCGACCTTCTCACGCAGCTGATTAATAAAAATAACAATACAATTGGACTTACTGATGATCGCTGTCAACTTTCTGAGCGCCTGGGACATTAATCTTGCCTGAAGACCCACATGAGAATCGCCCATATCGCCATCAATCTCCGCCTTCGGAACCAGTGCCGCAACAGAGTCCACAACGATAATATCCACAGCACCGGAACGAACCATCATCTCAGTGATCTCCAGTGCCTGCTCGCCATTATCCGGCTGTGAAATATAAAGATTGTCAATATCTACACCAATCCTGCGGGCATAAGAGGGATCCAAGGCATGTTCAGCATCGATAAATCCTGCAATACCGCCTCGCTTCTGCACTTCTGCAACCATATGTAATGTCACTGTGGTCTTACCGGAAGATTCCGGTCCGTAGATCTCTACAACACGTCCCTTCGGAAGGCCGCCAAGCCCCAGCGCAAGATCCAGACTCAAAGAACCGGTGGGAACCGTCTCCACATCCATGTTCTTGCTCTTGTCCCCGAGCTTCATGATCGCACCCTTGCCAAAATCCTTCTCAATCTTTGAAATCGCTGCATCCAAAGCTTTCAACTTTTCACTGTTATCCATCCCAAAATCTCCTTTATTCTCTGACAGCCAACCGGCCTTAATGACTCTGATTCATTATATATGATCACACATCTTTCATGCGTTTTGTGAACATTCGTTCTTCGAACTAATGTTTATATTACACTATCTTGTCTGAAAAGTCAATGCCATTTTCAAATGTTCAGTCATTCCCTGACATTAAAAGTATAGCATACTCAAAAATATACGGCAATCATCATTCATTGACGAATCACGACCCTGATAGATGGACAAAAGGCACTTATACCTCAAAAAAACGGGAAATTTCCTGTTGAAATTTCCCGTTTTCAATACGCCTGCTTAATCTTCCTGCGCTCCGGCAGCTGCATCTGCATTATTCAGATAGATTCTCCTGGCTGCAACATGTCCGTCCACTGCCCATAACAGTAAAAGACATACCGCTGCTGCTGCAATTCCTACTATAAACACTCTCCCTCTGTCCGCAAAGGAAGGGTTCACATACGAGAGTCCCAGCGACATGAGATTAGCTGAGACATGAACCAGCACTGGTGCCTTTAATGAACCGTATTTCTCATACACATACGCAAATAAGACACCGGTTGCAAAGCCATAAATTCCCTGAACGACATTGCCGTGAAAGGCAGCAAACAGAAGTGCCGACAGGCCAATGGCCAGATTCACATTGCAATACTGACGCATCCGCATAAAGATCAGACCGCGGTAAATAAGTTCCTCACATATAGGAATGATCATGCCGATGCCAATAATCTGTATTACAAAAGGACCTGAAAACAGCAGCTTCTGGGACTGTTCGAAGTTCTCAGATACCTCTGTCAGATTCGTCAAATTGATCAGAAGATTGCCTGCCAGAGAAACGAGTATACCAATCGGGATCAAGAGTCCCCACCATGGCCATGCAGTGCTCTTCCTTTCAAAGACAAAGCGTCTTTTTCTGTAGTCTTTAAAATACATCCAAAGCAGGATCAATATACTGAAAAACGCTGCCACAGTCTGCAGCAATACCGCATACTGAATCAGTTTATCAGACAAAACTACCGTAAATTTCTCAAAATCCCCTGATGAATACTCTCCGCCCATTGAAAATCTCAAATAAGCAGCTGCCGCAAGATCAACTATATAACATATCGCAAGATATATCAGCTCCGGCGTAATCAGACGCCATAATCTCTGAAACCAGCTTTCCTGTGTCACTTTACCAAACTCCTTTTATCTCAAATGAATATCCAAAGATACCTTTCATCTGTTATACACGATTCGTAAAGGTAATGCAACTGATTTTATTGAGATTTATGCTTTTTTAATATTTTATTGCCCGCTTTAAAGCGTTCATTCTGAGGATCCAGGTATTTTGTCGACAAAGCTGTCATAATGATGATGAAAACAGCCTGAACAGATACGCTGACAGCAAGCCAGTGTTCAACTACCACCTGTGCCGCTCCCATTCGATGCAATAATTCCTCCACTATGCCGATTTCTCCTATCTGATGAGAAATAAGCATACCATAGGTAATGGCCGGATTCAACAGCCAGAGGTAGATAATTCCGGCAACTGCATGCACTGTAGACACCTCCGTACCCATATCTACCTCGCTGCTGTATGCACAGGAAATATCCGACACAGAGGCTGTCACCGAAAACTGCCCAAATCCGCCGCCAAAAACCATATTAAGGAGAAGAACCAGCAAACCGGTTCCTATTGTCAAAACAATCAGCAAACCATAAGCCGATATAGAAGCATAAGTTGTCTTTTTGAAACGGCAGGAACAAAAAACACCGATACTTCCGGCAAACAGAATAAAAAATCCCACATAGGCTGCTGACTGATAAAGTAATCCCAGCTGCATGCCGCCATACATAGATGTCACCGCTAAAATTGGAATGCTTGTCACAACAAGCAGCACTGCCATACTGATACAAGACAGCAGTTTGCCCGTAACAATCTCCCTTACCGTCATCCTTGATGACAGCAGAATGTCCAGCGTCTGACGTTCCCGCTCACCGGCAATGCTGCCACCGGCTGCCGATGGTACAAAAAGACAGAGTAAAACCACTTCTATAGTCAGGACAACAACATAAAGTATCATCATTGAATGATACGGATTTCCGCCGCTGTTAATATAGTTCTGTCGAATGCCATATAAAGCAATCAAAGCAACAACCGACAGAATACTGTTAAAAATCACAGCCAGCACCGGAAGCTGCATTGATCTGGCCGACATCTTCAGTTCATTTTTATAGACCGGATTCATGCGCATGTTCTTTCACCTCCCGGTCCGTAATCTGCATAAATAACGTCTCAAGACTGCTTCTGTCTCTGCCGAAGGAATAAACCGGAATATCTGCTGCCATCAGTTCATGAAGCAGCATAACCTCATCTTCCCGTTCACCCTTAAAGACTGCCTGAATCTCATTTTCATTATAAGAAAGCGTCTCCACCATTTCATTCTGTCTGATCAGACGGATCGCATCTTCCTGTCTTCCTGCCGTACGGATAACAAGCGGAGAAGCCGTGATCATGTGATACTCAATCTCATCCACGCTGCCTTCCATCACGCATCTTCCTTCATCAATAATACAAATGTTCGTACACATTTCTGAAAGATCGGAAAGAATATGCGAACTGATCATGATAGTTCTGCCTTCTTTTCTCAATTGTCTGATAATTTCCTTGAATTCATAACGGGCTCTTGGATCAAGACCTGACGCCGGTTCATCAAGAATCAGCAGTTTCGGGTCATGAATCATACATCTTGCCAGACAAAGGCGCTGCTTCATGCCTCTTGAAAGGCTGTCTACATATGCCTCTTTCTTCTCTGTCAGCCTTACAAGCTCCAGAAGCTGCCTGATCTTTTTCTCTGTTTCTTCCTTATCAAGACCATAAATAGAAGCAAAAAAGGCCATATATTCTTTTACTCTCAGCCTGTCATAGACACCAAAGAAATCCGGCATATAGCCGATCAGCTCTTTATGTCTGGCATCGATATCTTCACCATCGATCAGAATCTGTCCGCTGTCAGCCTTCAGCAAACCGGCAATAATACGCATGGTTGTTGTCTTGCCGGCTCCGTTCGGTCCCACAAACCCATACACCGCACCCTCATTAATCTTCATATTCAGGTTTCTGAGAACCATATGATTGTCAAAAGCTTTATACAGATGTCGGATCTCAATCATTCTCTTCGCCTCCTGACACGGTAAATACAGGCATATAATGATCTTCATTGGCATCTGCTGCCTGAACATGCGCTTTGATCTTACCGTCCTTTGCAATATAATTCTTCAGATCATCTTCTGCCATCTCGTCACTGTCCCGAAACACTGTATCATATACCCCGGTCGAAAGATTATAAAACGAAACGCTCATACCTGCATCCGGATTCAGCCACTTCAAATACAGTTCACCAGACAGCCTTTCAACCACATAAGACACATTCAGCATATCTGTTCCATAAATCATATAACTGTCCGTATCATAAGCATAAAGCTCCTCTTCACTCTCCGGTTCTTCCGGTCCGATCAATGCTTGTGTTGCCCATCCGCTGCCGCTGTCGGCTATCGCCGTCTTCTCTTTGATCAGTGTTATGCCGTCTACGGACGCGATATCTTCACTGATCTGCACACCGATATCATAATCCATAGAAAAACCGCCCACAATATCATCCGCAAGTGTCATACTTGATGCAGATGTAATATTGCCGATCAAATCGCTCATCACAGCCGAAACTGCAGCTGTATTGCCTTCATTCTTCATCTCCCAGGTATCTAAGACATCATTCCGGCTCTTTACCAACTGGGCTTCTTTCAGATGATCCAAGATGATTGTCTGACCGGCATCAAGATCACCGAGCTGGAACAGCAGCCCCTTATGAATAATAAACGCATCATGTAGATTCCACGGTGTTGTATTCGTCACCGTTCCAGTCAATTCACCTCGATAATAAGCCGCATCCACATCTATTCCACCCTCAGAATTCAGAATCCGCTCATTAGAAAAATGGTCTTCATCAAAGGTTGCCGCACTGTTTACCATAACATCTGTCCTTGTATCTGAAACAGACATGGCCACGTTATATTCTGCATCTCCGAATTTTTCTTTCAGCGCCGTCAACCTGTCATTCTGATCATCATACAGCAAATACATATCATTCAGAAGCTTCAGATTATATTTGCTATCGATACTAAACACAGAGCGACCTTTATTCGGACTGATCAGAACAAGCTTTGTCTGCTCAATGTTTGCCTCCTCCGTTATATCAACAACAGAATAATATCGTATAAACGGTTCTGCATAACGGACACTGCTGCCCGCTTTATATACAATCACCGAAAATAATACCGCCAGACACGGAATCCACAGCCACATATATTCCCGCTTATCTCTTTTTTTCAGGATCATATAGACCGCCGGTCCTATACATAAAATATAAATCAGCAAAATAACGAAATAAATCGTCACCGGAGGTAATTTACTGGCAATATCATAATTAAGGATGGACTGGACATTCCAGTAATATCCGCTATAGTCTCCCGCGATCAATGCATGGATGCCATCCGTTCCAAACAAATTTCTGACAGATTTAAGAAACATGATGCCATTCCACTCAGATGCATCATAAACAAGAATCCGACCCTTGCCCCAATCCACCAGACCGTTGTCATCCGGCATCTTATGGATCATATTCTGACAGCACGCTTTTTCCATCATTGCATATCCGCCGCACATAATCCATTCGGAAACATTCTCCCAGGTGCTTTCCGACACGACTTTATCCAAAATCAGAAGATTGATATTCAGTTGCTTGATATTCGCCAGTTCTTCGTCTGTCATCTGTCTGGACTTCATGGTAATATCACCGGAAATGTTGGTTGTTTCATACTTAAATCTGGATTGATCAATGACAGCCAGTTTCTGTGCATCATCCGTATAAACACCTGCTGCCACTTTCGTTGTGATGTCCGGTGATACCTGGAAATCCGTAATCTTTTGACACAGCAATTGTCCATCCTTATCCAGGAAATCTACACGCAAAGGGACATGATACGGTGTCCCATCATAAGCAATATTGGAAAGCTTGAGATAAATATCCTGGGTTTCCCCGCTCTTGATATGCACGGTTCTTCCCACAGCAGACACATAACTGCCGTCAGTGCATTCATAACGAAGGATCTTTAATGTTCCCTCGAAGTCATCACCATGATTCGTCACCTGCATCCGAACACTGCATCCGGTCACATCCGTAAACTGAATATCCCCGTCAATCTCCGCTGTATTCACTGTGAATCGATCACTATCTATATATGCCTCATCTGCCAGGACATAAACAGCCGGAATCAATATCAGAAGCAAAACAACAACTAAACCTATTCTGTTTCGTACACCTGTCATGCCACCACCCCATTCTGATATGCCCCTGCCGTCGGAAGTACGACCTCAAATACTGTTCCCTCAAAGGAACTTCTGGCAGAAATACTTCCTCCATGACTCTCTACAATACTTTTTGCTATGGCAAGCCCCAACCCTGTGCCTTCACTGGAAGGCTGTCTGGAAGCATCTACTTTGTAAAACTTCTCAAAGAGAAATGGCAGATTCTCAGCTGGGATCACACTGCCGTAATTAACAATCTGAATTTGGATCTGTGTATTCTCTGTTAATGTACGAATTCGGATCATCTTGCCATATCGGCCGTATTTGATGGCATTGCCCAACAAATTATCAAATACGCGCACAAGCTGTTCCCCGTCTGCCATGATCATGCAACTGTCGGCATCTGTCTCCAGCAGACATTCCAGCTCGTTCTCTTTGAATGTGGGATAAAGTTCGTCCGCTTCCTGTTCAAGCATTTTGATGACATCAATCTTCTCCATACGCATTGGCATACCGCCATAACTGATTTTTGTGAAGCTGAACAGTTCATTAATCAGTTTCTCAAGCTTTCGAGCCTTCTCCCATGTAATCTTCAGGTATTCTGATCGTTGTTTTTCCGAAAGATCCGGCATATTGTTGACAATATCGATATAACCGATAATAGATGTCAGCGGCGTTCGGAGATCATGGGCCACATTCGTAATCAGCTCATTCTTTGTCTCCTCCGCTTCCTGTTCTTTTTGCTTCATCGCCTCAACAGTATCCGCCATCCGGTTGATGCTGTCTGCGATGCTTGAAAATTCATCATGATAACGCACATCAATTCTATGAGAAAAATCTCCATCCGCCATTGTGCAGGCTCCCTGCAGAATATTCATCATATATGCCATCACACGACGCGTCAAAAGAAAAAATACCATCAAAAAAATAATCAGTGCCAGTATGATCAGTACAATGATCAGCTGCACCTTGATACCCACACCAAATATCCTGTAAAAAATATCCGATTCACCGAGCATACTCTTTGTTGATGCGTGAATCTGGTTGTTGATCATATAATTGCTGCTGTGTGCATGAAGATTTATTTTTTCATTCAATCCATAATCACTGACCAGTATGCGCGAACGAATACAAAACAACAGCACTGCCATATCCACCAAAACGGCCGCCAGCAGACTGATACATGTATAAAGCATAATGCGAATTCTAAAACTTTCTGTTAATTTAACCTTCAATCTTGTATCCCACTCCCCAGACTGTCTTGATCAACTGCGGTGATCTCGGATTCTTCTCAACCTTTTCCCTCAGCCGACGCATATGTACCATCACCGTATTATTCGCTTCATACAGCTTCTCATTCCAGACATTTTCATAAATCTCATCTGTACTGAAAACACGTCCCGGATGACTTGCCAACAATTGAAGAATATTAAATTCAATCGGAGTCAGTACAACATCCCGGCCATCCACCGTTACCCGATGCTTCTTCGTATCAATGACCACATCCTGCACTTCGATCATATTGCTGTCCGGCACCACTCCCGGATTCAGCTCCAGATAACGTCTCAGCTGAGACTTCACTCTGGCCAGTAATTCCATCGGATTAAAAGGTTTGATCATATAGTCGTCCGCTCCGACACTTAAGCCGAGAATCTTGTCCACATCTGCCGATTTGGCACTTAATATAATAATCGGAATATTCCGGCATGTACGAATTCTACGGCACATCTCAATGCCGTCAATCTGAGGCATCATGACATCAATGATCGCCAGCTTAATATCATATTTCTGCAGCAACGCCAAACCATCCACTGCATTGTACGCTTTATGGATCTTATAGCCTGTACTTGACAGATAGATCTCTACAAGATTCGCAATTTCCTTATCGTCATCTACTACCAGTATTTCAATTTGTTCAGCCATTGTCTCTCTCCTCTTTTTTTGCTGTTTTTATTCTAACACAGCCGCAGCCGTTAAGTCCTTACAAAAACCTTAACATACTCTGAAAAGAAAAGGGGGCCGACGCTTCACTAATCTCTGTTAGTAAAAGCGACAGCTCCCTCTATGAATCCTTATGATGTAAGCCTGTCTGTAAGCCGAGTTATGTGAATCCGGGAAACCGGAAACGATAATCATCTATCTAGCCCTGCTGTTGCCAGCAGGATCGAGCGACCTACCCTAAAACACGCCGGGCCGACGTATCGTCTTATATGCGGTCTTGCTTCCGAGTGGGGTTTACAGAGCCTCCTCTGTTACCAGAGGAGCGGTGAGCTCTTACCTCGCCTTTCCACCCTTACCTGACGAAGCAGGCGGTTTATTTCTGTTGCACTGGCCTTGGAGTCGCCTCCACCGGACGTTATCCGGCACTCTGCCCTGAGAAGCTCGGACTTTCCTCACCTGCGGTCTTTCGACGCTTGCAGCCGCGATTATCCGACAGACTTACGTTCCCTATCATATCACATTCATTTTCAAATGTAAACTGTTTTATTATCCGACATTAAAGCAGCTGCCGCCGATAAACTCTCGAAGTATGGAATTCTGTGGAACATTTTCACTGCTCGACCCAAGAAAATATCCCAGAAACTTGATAAGGTATTTGGCCGTCTCGTACTCCGGCTGATCTTCCCTGACGGAAAAAAGCAGCGGTTCCGCATACTGTTTCAAAATAGCCAGTTCATAGATCAGGACGGAATTGAACATGACATCACAGTTCTCCTGATAAGGGAATATATTCTCATCTTCCCCCCGGCGGACAGATTGCCACATAGAAATCGTCTTTGCCGCATTTGCACCGCGTTTGGCCGCATCACGAACAATACGCCGCAAAAGCCTTGCATCGGTTGTCGGTATCCGATTATGTTCATCAATGTTCAACTGGGTCAGGGCACTGATATAAATCTTGAATTTATTCTCCTTGTCAATAGAATAGGTCATGGCATCATTCAATGAATGAATACCTTCTATCACAAGTACATCCCTATCTCCAATCTGGAGTTTCTCGCCGCTCATCTCCCGTTTGCCGGATACAAAGTTGAAAATCGGAAGTTCCACTTCTTCTCCTGCCAGAAGTCCCTGCAGATCCTTGTTCAGTTCTTTGATGTCTAATGCTTCAAGACATTCAAAATTAGGCTTGCCGTACGCATCAAGAGGTGTATCCTCTCTGTTGACGAAATAATTGTCAACAGGAATCGGATGCGGTCTCAGGCCATGGGCCCGAAGCTGAATAGATAATCGGTGTGAAAATGTTGTCTTTCCCGACGACGACGGTCCGGCGATCAGAATGATCCGCTTGCCGCTCTCAATTATATTCTCTGCAATCTCTGCGATTTTCTTCTCCTGCAATGCCTCCTGAACAAGCATAAGTTCAGGAAAGCTGCCGTCTGCCAGTGCATTATTAATATCTGCTACCGTACGCACACCCAAAAGTTCTCCCCACCGGGTTGACTGCTTCAAAACATTGAATAATTTCTCAGGCGGTTCAAAGGCATCCACTTTTTCCGGTGCTGAAGGTTCCGGCATCTGCAGAACAAATCCATCATCATACAGATACAGATCAAAATAGCGAATATAAGCTGTATTGGATGCCATATATCCATAAAAATAATCAATAGTATCCTCCAACATATAAATATTGACCCTGGAACTGCGGCGATAGTGAAAAAGATTCACTTTGTCGTACATTTTATGTTCTCTGAACATTTCAATTGCTTCCCGCTTCGGCAAAGATTTCTTGATGATCGGCATCTTTGCCTGCTGAATCTCCATCATACGCGTCTTCACCTTGTCCAACAGCCTCTCTGTCACCGCTGTATCTGACACCAGTTCACAATAATACCCTCTGTCAAGTGAATACTGTACAGTCAGACGTTCAAAATTATCTCTGCCCACTACATCCTGAAATGCCTTCAGCATCATCATGCTGGCTGTTCTCCGGTAAACTTCATTGCCGACAGCTTCTCCTGTTGTGATAAATTCAATCTCTGCATCTCTGTCCATGCAACTGTTCAGCTCTGCCAGCTTACCGTCCACACGGGCAAGGATAATATCATGCGGATAATCTTCCTGAAAATCCCTGCTAATAGCCTCCAGCGTTGTTCCGGCCTCATATGTAAAGCAGCCTTTGCCTGTTTTTAAATGAATCTTTGACATACTCACATCCCCCATATATACCAAACACTCTCTCTATATGACAAAAAACGGTGACTGATTGTCGTCTGTGACTGTCTGAATCTCCGGACAATTTTCTTTCAACCATTGTTCCATATACGGCACAAAAATATGTTCAAGTCCATGATGCCCTGCATCAATCACACAAATTTCTTTCTCGACACAGTCAATACCGTAATGATGATCCACATCTCCTGTAATAAACACCTGACTGCCCGCCTTCAGGACATCGGCATCCATCCCCTTTCCGGATCCCGGGCACATGGAAATCTTTCTGACTGTCGTCTCCGGATCTCCATAACATCTTACCTGCGGCAAATCAAAGGCTTTTCTGACCAGCGCCGCCAGTTCTGCCAGCGTCAGCTCATCGTCAAGTGTTCCCGAAGCCCCAATGCCCTTTAACCCGCTTTCCGTCTCCCGGACCATCGCCAGCGGCATTCGGTTCTTCAACCCTAGCCTGTCTGCAGCAATATCTGCCATCACTGCCACATCAAAATTGGTATGCATAGCGAAATAATTGATCTTGTTTTCAATCATCATCATCAGTCGGTGACCAATAAAATCTTCATCTCTGATAGATTTAATGGCTGAAAACAGAAGCGGATGATGTGTCAGAATCATATCACAGCCGCACTGTACAGCTTTTTCAACTGCTCCGCCATCAGCATCCAGCGCTATGTATACTTTATGGACTTCTCTGTCGGCACTCCCCACAAGAAGTCCGGGATTATCCCAACTCTCCGCATATTCCGGCGGTGCCAGTTTTTCCAGTTTCTTAATCAGGTCTCTGCTCTGCATTTTCATCCACCATCCTTGTTATCGTCTCATTTATGATCTGAAGCTCATGCAAAAGTTCCTGCTGCCGTTCATGACTCTTCTCAGATGTCTTGTCCTTAAGCGCCAACAGCAGTTTCTCTTTGACCGCTTTTTGTTTCTCAAGGTATTCTTTCAATACCGGATTCTTTTCATTGATCAGAAATCTGCCATAGATATCTTCTGCCTCTGTATAAATCCTCTCTTCACCATGAAGCACCCGCATCACAACGTAATATTTGCCTTCATCGATCAGCATCTTTTCCTGTACGATCTGAAAACCATGCTGATGCAGAAACTGCCGGACTTTGTCCAGATCGGACTGCGGCTGCAGGATACATTCGCTGACACTCTGAAGTACCTTAAGCCCCGCTTCCAGGATACGGATCGTCAGCAATCCGCCCATTCCTGCAATAATCACTGTATCAGCCTCTCCCGGTTTCAGCATAGCTAATCCGTCCGACAAACGTGTTTCTATTCTGTCGCTGCACCCGAATCTGACAATATTCTCACCAGCCCTGGCCAATGGCCCCTTTCGCACATCCATTGCAATCGCATGATCTGCTTTATTCTGTTCAACAAGATAGATTGGCACATAGCCATGATCTGTACCAATATCCGCTATTCTTCCTCCAGGCGTCACCATATCAGCCACGGCCTGCATTCGTATTGATAACTGCATCTGTTCACCCCGCCTACTGATTCAAATAGCCCTCAAGGCCTGCAGACTTACCAGACTGACGCAGCTTGCGAAGGGCCTTCGCCTCTATCTGCCGGATACGTTCACGGGTAACATGCAGTTCCTGACCTACCTCTTCCAATGTATGTTCCTTGCCATCGTCCAGACCAAAACGCATTCTCAGCACTTTCTGTTCACGCTCATTTAACTTGTCAAGGACACTTCTGATATCATCCTTAAGCTGTCCAAATGCGGCTTCATCCGAAGGCAGCGGCGTATGATCATCTTCGATAAAATCAGCCAGATGGCTCTCCTCTTCGCTTCCGACCGGTGTCTCCAGAGAAACCGTCTCCTGAGCCAGCTTCAAAATCTCCCGTACTCTGTTTACATCCATATGCACATTCTCGGCAATTTCTTCCACAGACGGCTCTCTGCCCAGTTCCTGTGTCAATGAACGCTGAACCTTTGTGAGCTTGTTCATTGTCTCCACCATATGCACCGGAATACGGATCGTCCTTGCCTGATCTGCAATAGACCGGGTGATTGCCTGACGAATCCACCAAGTCGCATATGTGCTGAATTTATAGCCTTTAGTATAATCATATTTCTCAATCGCTTTGATCAGGCCCACATTGCCTTCCTGAATCAGATCCAGAAACTGCATACCGCGCCCTACATACCGCTTCGCAATGCTGACGACAAGGCGAAGATTAGCTTCTGCCATCTTCTTAGCCGCCTGCTTGCTGCCTTCTTTCATCTCTTTGGCAAGTTCAACTTCCTCTTCCGGTGTCAAAAGTGGAATATTCCCAATCTCTTTGAGATACATCCGGACCGGATCATTCGTTCCGATTCCCTCCGGTACTGAAATATCATTCGGATCAATCTCCTCTTCCGCCTCATCAAGCATTCTGCGATCCGGTTCATCGTTGCTTCGATCTACAAAAATGCCGTTTGATTCAAGATAATCATAAATCTTCTCCATTTGCTCTTCTGTCAGCGGCATATGACCAAAGAAATCACTGATCATATCCGATGTCAGCTCCTGTTCCCTTTCTTTTGCAAAAGGAACCAGTTCTTTTAGTTTATCCATAAAAAACGCCATATTTTCGTCCATTTGTTTTCCTCCGGGCAAGTTGTTAGTAGTTTTCCATTTTTAAAGAGAAATATACAGTTTCTGAAGCTGTGCTTTCTCTTTGATGATTTTCTGAAGATCTGCAATTTCTCTGACACTTCTGCTCTTCAATTCCAGACTGTTCTTCTTGATGCGCTTCACGGTTTCATTCAACGCCTTCTCTCTGACTGCAGGGTCATCATCGGTTTTAAGCCTTGTATTAAACAGTGACGCTGCTGTCTTCTGTTCCTCTACATCCTCAAATTGATTCAGAATTCTGGCCGGCATCACCTGTCCCGTTGCTCTCAGTTCTTCAAAAACAAGTGCAGCCACATGATGATATAATGGTTCCACAAAATCATCCTCATTGATATAGTCCTTTGTCTTATCATAAATCGACGGTTCCTCAATCAGCCATGTCAGGAAAAACTTCTGCGCTGTCAGCACACTATCTTCCTTCTCAACCCGCTTTTTTGCCGGCATTTCTTCCCGTTCCTGCTGCTGATAAATGGCCGCCTCCACCTGCTCCCTGCTCATGGAAGCACCAAAACTGTTCACCATACGTTTTAATTCTTCTGAAGCAATACCATAACGTCCGGCAATCGCATCAATATAAATATTTCTCTCCAGTTCCTGCGGAAATTCAAGCAGTCGTCTGGCCATCGCCTTCATAAAGGAAGCTCTTCCTTCAGGATCTGATTGTTTATAATTTTTCTCCAATACAGAAATTTCAAACATAAAACTGCTCTCGGCCGCATCGATTCTCTCCTGAAAGGCTTCCGTACCAAGATTCTTGATGAATTCATCCGGGTCTTTGTAAGGATCCATGTGTATTACCCGGACATTGATACCTGCAGACTTCAGAATAGGAATGGCTCTGAGTGCCGCTTTCTGCCCTGCACCATCACTGTCATAGGCCAGACGTACCTCTTGTGTATATCGTTTAAGCAGTACGCTGTGCTGTGCTGTAAATGCCGTTCCCAAGGATGCCACGGCATTGGTAAAACCCGCCTGATGCATGGCGATAACATCCATATATCCCTCACAAATGATCATATAAGGCTTTCTTGATGTTCTGGCATAATTAAGTCCATAAAGATTCCTGCTTTTGTCAAAGAGCATCGTTTCCGGTGAATTCAGATACTTTGGCGTTCCGTCTCCCATAACACGACCGCCAAAACCAATGACCCGATTATTCACATCCATGATTGGAAACATCACACGATTCCAGAATTTATCATGGGCACCTCTTTTCTCATCATAAGTAAGAAGCCCTGTCTCCTTTAAAATCTGATCCTGATAGCCCTTTTTCTTTAGGTACAGATAGAGATCATTGCTGTACTTGCTGGCATACCCCAATCCAAAATGAATCTGTGTCTCCTTTGACAGTCTCCTGTTCTCAAGATATTCTCTCGCCTGCTGTCCCTGATCCCCATTCAGCTGATAATAAAAATAATTGGCGGCTGTCTTATTGATTTCCAGCAGCAGCTGACGTTTATTTCTTTCTCTTTTCTGTTCTTCCGTCAGCTCTGCCTCCGGAAGCGCAATTCCGGCCCGGTCTGCCAGTATTTTTACAGCCTCCGGAAATGTCTGATTCTCATATTCCATAATAAAAGTAAACACGTTGCCGCCCGCTCCGCATCCGAAACAGTAATACATCTGTTTATTCGGGCTGACGGAAAAAGACGGTGACTTCTCATTATGAAACGGACATAAGCCAAAATAGGAACTGCCCTTTTTCTGAAGTCTGACATAACCGCCGATAATATCCACAATATTATTGCTGCTTCTGACTTCTTCTATCACTTCATCAGGATAATACATACCTGTCACATCCTTCTAGTATATCTTCCATGCCTTCGGAATATAAAGTTCCTCATACGTCTCAATTGTATACTGATCCGTCATTCCCGACAGATAATCACACACAGCCCGTTCCCTGGAGCATCGCCCGTCTGTAATCAATCGCCTGTATTCCTCCGGCATCTGTTCTGTATATTTCATATAATATTCATATAATTCTCTCAGCAGATTCTGAGCTTTTGTCTCCTGATTCTTAGCTTTTGGATTCGTGTACACATGGTCGAACATATATCGGCGCATGCCAAGCATCGCCTCTTCCACATGCGATGACATCAAAATATCCGGCTGATCCATACTGTTGTCGATCACATCGTGGATCAATGTATTCAGTCGTTCCTTTGAATCATGTCCCAGAACATCCGTATACCTGTCCGGCAGCTCTTCCTCTGTGATAATTCTTCCTCTGATCGCATCATCAATATCATGGTTGATATAAGCAATCTTGTCAGACAGTCTCACAATCTTGCCCTCCAGCGTTTTAGGCATTCTGGATGTAGAATGATTCATCATACCGTCTCTGACTTCTTTCGTCAGGTTCAGCCCCTGTCCGTTCTTCTCCAGAACTTCTACAACACGAACACTTTGTATGTAATGCTTAAATCCCTCCGGACATATCTCATTCAGAACCGCTTCACCGGCATGCCCAAAAGGTGCATGCCCCAGATCGTGCCCCAATGCAATCGCTTCCGTCAAATCTTCATTGAGTCTTAATGCCCTTGCTATCGTTCTTGCAGTCTGGGATACCTCCAGTGTATGCGTAAGTCTTGTTCTGTAATGGTCACCCCTTGGGGCAAGAAAAACCTGTGTCTTATGCTTCATCCGTCTGAAAGCCTTGGAATGAAGGATTCTGTCTCTATCCCTCTGATATTCAGGCCGTATATCGCACTTTTGTTCTTCCCGGTCTCTTCCACGTGTTTCACTGCTTCTGGATGCATAAGGACTCAAATACGCCCTTTCCCATGCTTCTCTCTCTTCACGAATATTCATTGCATCCCTCCTTCAGAAAATCAATCACTGCAGTACCTTCAAATAAGCTTTTAATACTTTTAAATGTGCCGTTGAAACCGGCAGCTGCTCAATTTCTTCAAGCTTGTAAAAATCTCTCATAGGCCTGGTGGCCGGATCGACAACTTCACCGCCGTATACATGCATCCGCCATTCTCTGTGTGTAAAGACATGCTTAATATCACTGATATACTGTGTCAGCCGTATCTTCACGCCATAATCATCATAAAAGGCCTTCTCAAATTCTGACGGCATATCACAGCCATACTGGGCAAAACCATACAAATGCTGCAGCAGTCCCTGCTCATTCTGTACCATGAAATACCGGTCTCCATCTCTGATGACAACTGTCATATACTCCAGAATACTTTTATTCACAACCTTATTGTTGACCGGAAGCCGCAGAACTGTCTGACATTTTCTTGACTGACATAATGAAGCCACCGGACATTCATCACAGGATGGCTTTGATGGGGTACAGATCATTGCACCAAGATCCATCATCCCCTGATTAAAGTCAGAGGGCTCCGCATAACGGATCATGGCATCCATAATCTCCCCAAAAGCATTCTTCGTCTTCTGAAGCGCTATGTTGTCCTCCCGGTTAAACAATCTGGCAACAATTCTCAGTGTATTGCCGTCCACAACGCCCTTCGGAATGCCAAAAGCAATACTGGCAATGGCGCTTGCTGTATACATACCGACGCCCTTTAGCTTCAGCAGTTCCTCATATGTCTCAGGAAAACGGCCATGATATTCATTCACAATCATGGATGCAGCTTCCTTCAAATGTGATGCCCGCCTGTAATAGCCTAATCCTTCCCACAATTTGAAAACACGCTGCTCATCTGCCCCGGACAGGTCTTCCACCGTCGGCAACGTTTCAATAAAACGTTCGTAATACGGCTTGACTGTATCCACCTGCGTCTGCTGCAGCATGATCTCACTGATCCATATATGATATGGATTGCCTGTCCGACGCCATGGCAGATCACGACCATACTGCCTGTACCAGGCTGTCACATTCTGTGCCGCTTCTTTGTATACTTCTTCTGTCATAACAGCCCCCTTCGCCTCATATAACGTCTGTCTGGTTTTATCAGAACAGGACAGCTCTGATGTCCAAAACTGCCCTGTTATACACTGTGCCGATCACCTGAAAGCCTGAAACGCACTATCTGCTATCCCTGCACGGAACTTCTCATGGAAAGCAACTTCGCCTTTAAATCGCCCTCAATCTTCTGAAGTTCAACCTCAGCTGCCTGGCGTTTTGCTCTGCCGTCTTTCTGAATCTGAAGCACTTCATCCAATGTACTGATCAGCTGTTCATTTGTCGTCTGTAACGTTTCTATGTCAACAATACCTCTTTCGGATTCCTTTGCAACATTGACAGATACTGTCTTCAATCGCTCCGCGTTCTTCTTCAGCATCTCATTAGTGAAATCAGACACTTCCCGCTGAACCTTAGCCGCCTGCTCAGAATGTGCAACCCCCAGTGCAATCACCATCTGACTCTTCCACAACGGAATCGTATTGACAATGGTCGACTGTATCTTATCAGACATCATTGTGTCATTGTTCTGTACAAGCCGGATCTGAGGTGCCATCTGCATGGCAATTGTTCTCGTCAATTCGAGATCATGCAGCTTCTTCTCAAAGCGGTTCGCTAACGCCGTCAGATCACTGACTGCCTGTGCATCCTCAGGAAGTCCTGAAGCCTGTGCCTTCGCCGCCAGTGCAGGAATATCCACATTCTCGACCTGATTCAGCTTCTGCTTGCCGGCAAGGATGTACATTGTCAGTTCCTTGTAATATGTCTTATTCAGCTCATACAGCTGATCCAACGTTGCAACATCTTTCATCAATGTCACCTGATGCTGCTCAAGGGCCTCCACAATATGATTCACATTTGTCTCAGCCTTCTGGTATTTTGTCTTCATCGTTGTCAGTTTGTCCACATTCTTCTTGAAGAATCCGAAAAGGCCTTTCTCTTCTTCACCCGCATCAAAATTCTTCAATTCAGTGACAACGCCTGTGATCATATCACCCACTTCACCAAGGTCTTTCGTCCTCACATTCTCCAGTGCCTTTTCTGAAAAACTGGCTACTTTCTGCTGTGCACCGGCACCATACTGCAGCACCTGGGCTGAATTGGCAATATCGATCTGCGCTGCAAAATCCTTCACCATCTGCTTCTCTTCATCACTCAGCATACTATCATCCAAAGCCGGCGCTGCTTCCGCCATCTGCTTCTGCGCCTCCTCAACCGGCAGCTGCGGTTCCTCCTTAAAAGGCTCAAATGTCAATGTCGGTGTCTCTTCCAATTTAATCTCACTCATGGCTATTCTCCCCCTGCTTGATTCTCAAAGTGATTCTTGGTCAATCCTTCCTGTGCCAGCATCGTCTCAAGAACGGTAATGTCCGATCGGATGTCCATGGCTGCATCCTCGAAAAAGCTGTCCAGCAATTTCTCATAGGCCAGATTAATAGTGTCCAGTGTCTTCTCTATTTCTGCCTTCGACTGACGGATATTCTCCCCCTCTGTGGGCTGTGCATCCAGTTCCTGATAGGTCTGCACAAGCTTCAGCGTTGTCGGCATATAATACTGCATAAACTTGCGAAGCTTCGGCAATTGTTCCGGCTTCTGTTTCAGCACTTCAAAAATCTTCTTAATCAGTGCCTCCAGTCTGTATAGCTTCTCAGATATCTCCTCTCCCGGTATGGCATCGTTGGCTCTGCGGATTGCTTCGATATAACGGCTGCCCTCCTCCATGGCCCGGACAAGTTCAGGATTCTCTATACCATCCGATGCAAAAATACTTCTGTCCGCCTGCTTTCTCTCCTGCTCTTCCAGCGACCTCTGCCTGTAAGCCTCCTGAGTCTCAAGATACTGCCTGTAAGTGACATCATCCAGCATCAGACAGGTGTTCTGCGCATCCAGATGTCCATTCGTAAAAGCCCGATTCTCAATCAGCTTCTGAATATCCCTGACAACAAACTTCTCATTCTTCCCAACGGCCGACGCCAGTTCCTTCACCTGACAATAGGTTCTCTCACCGATCAGCTTCGTATATCTTCGGAACCGTCGAACCCTTCCAACAAGAGAGATACCCTTCGCCATCACAACCGCCGACACAATCGTCAGAGGAATAGTAACGGACAAAGTAATATGCCCTGCCATAGCAAGTCCTGCACTTGGAACAGCACTCTGAACAGCAAACATCACAATGGAGGCAAGCCCAAATATTCCTGTAAATACACCTCCCAGAGCGGTACAGACAGGTCCTGTCACCGTTCCCGGCGGATTCTTAACATATCTGGTCACTGCCCGTTTTCCCATCTTCTCTGTGCCATAATGATACCTCACATTCGAAGCCCTGCTGCCTTTTTGTCCTGTTCCCTGTGGCATCTGTATATTCAATTCTTCAAAGACCGACTGTATGGAGCCTGTGATGTTCCTGTTCAGTTGCTCAAAATCCATGGAAGCCACCGCATCCTCAACCATTGACTGGATCCGTTCTCCCATTCCGGTATTATCCTTCTCTGGCATATCCGCTTTCCTCCGTTTTTTACTGCTTTTCATTATACCGCATTTGACAGCAAAAAGAAAGAAGTATTTAGGACTTCAAACACATGTTTTGTTTTTGTTCACATTAAGCACATAGTAATATGTGCCTATATTTTTATACAAAAATACAGCCTCGAAAGACTGTATTTCTGTGTTCCGGCATCCTTATCTTACCATGAACAAATATAAAACTGTAATGATGATGCCAATACCGAACATGAGCAAACTGAAGGATACACTTGCAACAATAATCTTGTTGGCATCTTTGAAAACTCTTTCTTTTTCCGCAAACCGAAGCACATAATCTCTCTTTAACGGATGTTTCTTATAAATTGTCTTATTCAGCCACAAAGTCACTGTATTGAATATGCCGCCCAGCCAGAAAGACACTCTGTATCCTTTCGGCGGATTCTTGCCTCCATGAAGCTGACGGTGCGTCGTCTTTCTTGCCAGCAGGATGAGACCATCCATCATGAAGTCCATACATCTGCAGATGAATGCTGCCACATTCGGCAAAATAATCATCACGATCGGATAATATACCAGTTCCAGCAAATCCAGACGTTCCGGCCAACGATTCACATAAACAACTGTACCGGTCTTCATCTTCACCATCATCCATCCTCGGATGATCACAACATAAATCAGTGCACCAATAACAATAGAATAAAGACCACCCTTCAAATTCACCAGTGAGAAATAATGAACGGCATGATGCGGTGAAACACCAAACATAAATCCCTGACCCATATCAGCCAGCTTATCAAGTGTCATTGTCGGCAGCACACCGAGAATTGGCAGAATGGTTGCTGTGATTGCAAGAACAGCAGCTGTCACTTTATTGCAGTAATTCGTCTTTGCTTCATACTTCTTCTGAATTTCCGGATCACTGTTCTTCTCTACAAAAAGAACAATAAACAGCTTTGTCATGTAAGCAACCGTCATGGCACCCGTAATAATAAAGAGCCATTCGATCACTTTAAACAATGCCGCTGCGCCTGCACCGGATGCAAAGGCAAATGTAGCTGCGCCATGTCCTTCCTTCAGAAGCTCGATATACTCCACAATGCTCTCATGGATCAATGTCTTGCTGACATAACCATTGAAAAGCGGAATACCGCCAATACCAAGAGAACCCATCAGGAATGTATAGAGCAGCAATGGTTTCTTACGTCCAAATCCCCTGATATCGTTAAGATTCAATTTGTGCAGATTCATAACAACCACGCCGGCTGCCATAAACAGCACAAGCTTTAAATTTGAATGGTTAAACATATGCAGCATTGTACCACGGACTGCCAGTGCATTCTCTTCACCCAGAAGTCCCTGCATACCGATACCTACAAAAATAAAACCAAGCTGTGACATGGATGAGCAGGCCAAGGTCCGCTTAAGATCCAGTGAAAAGACTGCAAGAATACCGCCCAGCATCATCGTGATCACGCCAAACAGCAGAATGACCATTCCCCAGTATCCGTTGTGCAAAAAGATACGTGAGGAAATAACAATCACACCGAAAATACCTGTCTTTGTGATAATACCCGATAACAGCGCACTGGCCGGAGCCGGTGCTACAGGATGAGCCATCGGCAGCCATATATGAAGCGGATACATACCCGCTTTGGCGCCAAATCCAAAGAGGATACAGCCGCCTGCAATATAGAGCCATCTGGCATTTTCCGGGAAAATCTCTTCGCAGACCGAAAGCAGCGCATCTAACTGCAGTGTTCCCGCCGCATGATACAGCATCAGCAGACCCATCAGTGTTACCATACCGCCAATGACAGCAACGGCAAGATACACAGCACCTGCATACATTGTCTCTTTCTTCTCATCGTGAATGACACAGACATATGAAGCAAGGGACATAATCTCAAAGAAAACAAAGGTTGTAAACAGATCATCCGACAGGAAAACACCCATGGTCGCACCGAATGTTACCAGCAGGAAGAAATAGTATCTGTTTCTGTTTCTTGCATGCGCAAGATATTCTTTTGAAAAAATTGTGGTCATCATCCACATAAATGCCGTCACAGAGGCAAAAATAATCCTGAAGCCATCCAGTTTGAACGAAAGCCCCATCCCGCACACCTCAGGGACCACAAGGGATACTTCCTGGCCTTCTTTATATGTCAGAAAGAAAAAGGCCATTGCCAGAAAAGTGAGGATTGTTACTGCATCTGCGAAATAATCTCTGGCAGACTTATTCACCCGTCCAATCAGATATCCAATGACTGCTGCTGCCATGGGACCAACAACCAATAACAATAAAATCGGATTACCAATCATTCTATGTCCCTCCTGTTAATAAATGCCAACAGCAATTTTCTGAATAAAATCAAGCAGCGGCTGTGCATAAAAGCCAATCACGACTGTTAAAACGGAAAAGATAACCAGCGGTCCCTTCATCAGCCAGTTCGGATCCCTGAACTCTTCTACCAGATCCTTATGATAACCGACATGTGGGAACCATGCACGAACGATAATCGTCAGCATATAAATACCCGTCATCAGACCCGAATAAAGCAAAACAAGTACACTGATATAACCCATCATCGATTCATGCTCAAGCAATGCATGAACGATGTTCCATTTACTTACAAACCCCGCAAAAAGCGGCATGCCCATCAGCGACAGACCAGAGATAAACAACGCTATAAACGTCACCGGCATCTCAAAGCCCAGACCATCCAGCTCATAGATATAATTCTTCTCAGTCTGATGCATAACTGCACCGGCACAGAAGAAAGCACTGATCTTCATAATGGCATGAACAGCCATATGACTGAGACCGGCGATCAGGCCTAATGGTGACATAGCCGCTACTGCCAGAAGAATATAGGAAAGGTTACTGATTGTCGAATAAGCCAATCTTCGTTTGAAATGTGTTTCTCTGACACCCAATGTAGAACCATAAGTGATCGTGATCAGCGCTGCGATCAAAACAACAACCTGGGCCCAGGTGCCATGAAGTGCCTCTGTACCAAAGCAATAATAAGTCAGACGCATAATGGCAAAGGCACCGGACTTAACAACCGCAACTGCATGCAGCAGCGCTGTTACAGGTGTTGGTGCCACAGAGGCTGCAGGCAGCCATCCATGGAACGGAAAAATCGCTGCTTTGACACCAAATCCGAAAAAGCCAAAGACATAGACCAACAGCGCAATATCCATATGATTGCTGATGGCCGCAAGATTCAGATTGCCGCCAAGAACAAAAGCAATATCATTGCAGAATAATGAATAGAACACAATAGCTATAAAAGCAAAAGCCGTACCGCCAATCATGTAATACAGATATTGTCTTGTTGCCTTTCTGGCCTCTCGGGTCATCGTGTGGATCACCAACGGCAATGTCACCATTGTCAGGCATTCATAAAAGAGATACATGGTAATGATATTGCCTGCAAAAGCAACGCCAAGTGTCACACCATATGTAATCGTATAAAAAGCCATAAATGTATTGACACGTTCCTCATGCTTCATATATTCAAAGGCATATAATGAAGCCAAGGGCCACAGACAGGCCACCAGACCACCGAAGAACATGGACAAACCATCAATATTCAATGTCAGCGGCAGACGTGCCCCCAGCGAGAACATATAAAAGCTTTCTGTCGGACGGTGTGTCAGAAGCCACAGAACAAGGATGGTATTGAGAACAACCACAATTTCAATACAAATATTTCGTTTCTTTGCATCCTCAATTGGAAAGATCAGCAGCAGAATACCCACGATCACAGGCAGCAGAATCGGTACTAGTATAAAATAAGATGGCATACTTCTTCTCCTCCCTTAAAGTACTGATGCAGCAATATCTGCAAATATTTTCATCAGACCCGCCGGCCAGATGCCAAGAATAACTGCCAACGCTGTCATCACAACCATCGGCAGCAGCATCCGCCATGTCGGTTCATGGTTTACAAGTTTCGTATAATCATAATCTTCTCCCGGGAAAAATGCTTTGATAGAAATCGTCAGCAGATAACCGGCTGTCAATAATGCACTGATCAGCAGGACAACCGGACCAACCCATGAAAATCCCGGAATACCCGAATCCAATGCACCGGAAATCAGATACCACTTACTGACAAATGCACTTGTCGGCGGAATACCGATCAATGTCAGAGACACAAGTGTAAAGCACCACATGGTCACCGGCATCTCCTTGCCGATTCCTACAAGCTGACGCACCTTTGTCTTTCCTGTCTTACAGATAATCGCACCTGCGGATACAAAAAGCGTATTTTTGACCAGCGAATGGAAAATCACATGCATCAACGCACCCACAAAAGCGATCGGCTGCATCACCGACAAGCCAAACAGAATATAAGATACCTGACTGACTGTTGAGTAAGCCAGACGTTTTTTCAGCACCTTCTCCTTATAAGCCATCATGGACCCCATAAAGATAGTCAGGATAGACAAAATAATCCAGGTATACTGCACCCATGTACCTTTAATCATATCCGGCCCTGCCACATAATAAACCGATCGGATGATACCAAGAACACCTGCTTTCGTAATGACACCGGATAATACGGCACTGGCCGGAGCCGGAGCCACCGGATGGGCTGTCGGCAGCCATCCATGCATCGGTAACATACCTGCTTTTGTGCCGAATCCAATAATCATCAGAAAAACAGCAAACAGCATGATACCAGACGGATTCGGTTCATTAATAATACCGCCCGGTGCAAAATACAGTACTCTTCCCTCTGCATTGAACAGGAAAAATCCAAAAAGCACCATAAAAGCACCTGCTACTGAATAAAAGAGATATTTCAACCCTGCCATAATTGCTTCATGGCTCAGGTTGTGCATAACAAGCGGCATAGATGTCAAAGTCATCATTTCATAAAAAACATACATTGTCAGCAGATTGCCCGAAAAAGCAAGCGCCGACAGGACACCGCCTACAACCAGGTAAAAACAATAAAAACGCTGTTCATTCTTCTCATGCGCCATATACTCAAAAGACGCAATGCCTACCATCAGCCATACAAATGCGATAAGCACTGAAAAAATCTTTGAAAGCATATCCACATGGAAAAATACATGCAGTCCTTCCGCAATGAAGAACTGACTTAAGGTCAATGTATCTTCTGGCTGCAGTGCGATCCATCCAATGCTTGCCAGGTCAATAACAAGTATCAGAAGTATATACAACTGCATATGCTCCCGTTTCCCGAACTTGATAAACATCAGCAGTACGCCTGCAATGATCGGCAGAAGCACCGGAAAAAGTAAAAAATAATTATTAATATCCATTTTTTCCTCCTTATCAGCCAAACATTGCAAGGCCGGCTTCTATTACCTTAATCACAGGCTGTGATGCAACACCCAGCCCGATATTCAAAAGAATCATTCCAATAATCGCTGCTGTCTCAATCCTGGACTTCTCAACCGTATATACTTTATGTGTTTCCTCCGGTACAGGTCTGTAAAGCGTCAATACCGTACGCATAAAATACATGGTGTTCAGCACGGTACTGATTGCCAGCACAACCCATGCTGTGATCATTTTACTACCGGCTGTTGTTGCAGCAGCGGCAAATAAATATTTGGATACGAAACCTGTCAGCAGCGGCATACCGATCATAGAAAATGAACCCACTGTAAAAGCTGCACCTGCAACCTTATTGCGCAGTCCCGCGCCTCTCAATGAAAGATAATCTGAGCGTCCATCCGACACTTCCGTCAATCCTGAAATACTGATAAACAGCAGAGACTTCATGGCGCCATGGGAAATGATATGAAACAGTGCAGCCACAACACCGGCTGTCGTTCCAAGACCAATACCCATATAAATATAGCCAATCTGAGCTACTGAGGAATACGCCGTCATTCTTCGGATATTTTGCTCCTTGATTGCTGCCACAGAACCCATAATCATTCCGACCACACCAAAAGCAAACAGAATGTTGACCATATGGCTGCTGATGACCGAATCAAAATCAAGTACTCTGTAGAAAATCTTGATTAGAAGGAAAATATATCCTTTAGATACCAGTGAAGATAAAACCGCACTGGCAGACGGTGTTGTATAGCCATAGGCATCCGGAATCCATGTATGAAACGGATAAAGACCACTCTTAATACCAAGACCAACCGTTACAAGAATAATAATAACCATCAGCGGCACTTGATAGCTGTGTACGGCAACAATCTGTTCCAGTACTTCCTTAGCCGGAGACATAAGCAGATGTCCGGTAATACTGTAAAGAAGTGTCAGACCGATCAGGAAAAGGCCCGAACCCACAAGACTCATAATCATATATCTGAGGGCAGACACATAGGTTCTTCCCTGCTTCTTGATCATAATCAGACCGCAGGCAGCAATTGTATTAATCTCAATAAAAACATATGCCGTGAAAAGGTCATTAGTATAGATCAACGCAAGAAGTGAAGCCATCAAAAGATCCAGAAGAATGTAGAAAAGGTTCTTCTTGGAATCCTGTACTTCTCTGTCAATATGGGCCATGCCGCCGAAAACGGACAGCATCATAATCAGGCTGAAAAATACTGCCATCAGTGCTTCCAGTTCACCAATACGGATCTCATTGCCCCATGGTGCTGGAAAATGCCCCATCATAAAGGTGTAGCTTTCACCGGTTCCAACCACAAAGGAAAGCGTTGCCAGTGAAAGGATCAATACTGCAGTGACCATCGCCACATGAATATACTTTGCGACCCTGCCATTCATTACAAATGAAATGATAGCTGAAAACATCGACAAAATAATGCAGAAAAACGGAAAATTCTGGACAAAGGCCATTTAGTCTTCCTCCTTTCTGAGCTTCATCATAATCTCATCGATGTTAAGGGTATGGTATTCTCTGTAAAGACAGACAGTCAACGCCATCATCAACGCACTGACACTGACAGATACAACAATTCCTGTAAGTACCAGACCTGCCGGAACAGGGTTGATATAATGACTGGCATCCAGAATACCATCAACAACGATTGGCGCTGTTCGTCCTTCAATATAGCCTTTGGCTGCAAGGAAAAGGTAAACAGCAGAATCCATGATATCGAGTCCGATAATTTTCTTGAGCAGATTCGGTTGGAAAACAAGATTACTCATGCCAATAACAAAAAGAAGAACCGCTGCGATTTCTTCATAATTGGTCGCAAATGAGCCCATATCAAATTCCTCCCTTTCTGAACAGTGTATAAAATGAATACATCGTGCATGCAACAACAATGCCGACGCAGATGTTAAGGTATACAATCAGGCCAGCACTGAGAATATTGCCCGGCGTTCCCGGTGTAATAATGCTGTGCAGGTGATTCGCACCTGTATAAAATGAATAACTTTTTGCAAAACAATAAAATGTCAGTGCGCCCACGGTCAGCGCCTTAACAACCTTCTCATTCATAAAACGCTGTGTTTTCTCAAATCCATAGGCTGTCAGATACAGAATTAATCCTGAACCGATGATCGCACCGCCTGAGAAACCACCACCCGGTGAAATATGACCGTTAAGTACCACATAGATACCAAAGATAATCATCAGTGGTACCAGGAAATTAGCCACGTTCTGCAGAATCGTATCATTTCTCGGCTCGTAATGTCTGTCATTCATATCTTCAATAGCTCTTGACTCAGGATCCTCATCCTTGTCCACTCTTAAAAGAATCAATACACAACATGAAGCAACAAACAATACACAGGACTCACCGAATGTATCGAATGCTCTGTAATCAAGAATCATACCGGTTACAATGTTGACAGCGCCGGTTTCACTTAATCCCTGCTCTATATAACGGGTTGCGACTTCGTTATTCTCCGGAGCGTTCGGATCACCAAACTTCGGCAGGTAACTTACCGTCCAAAGAAGCAGACAGGCAATAAAGATTGCCACAATTGCACCAAAAACCTTATAAAGTCCTGTAAACCTTCTGACATTCTTGGCAAGCCCTTCCTCAAACATACGCTCACTGTAGTTGTTGGATTTGACAATATGTAAATGCACGTAACGGATTCTCTCATCACCAAAGACTTCCTTATCCGGTGCATTCATCTCCATCTGACCCGCAATTGGATCATAATCACCCTTTACCCAACGGGTAAACTTATCGGCGAAACTATTACGATAATTCGGATTCTTCTTACTCATCAATGTCCTCCTCTGCCGTCGTTCGTATAGAACGTATCTTCTTAAGAGTTACAAAGAAAAGGATACTTGTAACGCCGGCACCTACAGCGGCTTCTGTAATCGCCAGGTCAGGAGACTCCAGAATAAGCCATATAATCGACATAACCAAACTAAATGCCATATAAATAACAACAGAAACCAGCAGATTTTTTGAAAAGCTCACTGCGATAGTACAGATGATCAGCAGCACAAGCAATAATATTCTCAAACCAGTCATTCTTTCGGCACCTCACATTCATCCTCAATCTGTTCATTCGTGCTGACTTCAAGCTTGGCCAGTAAATGGCTGCATACCGGTGATGCAAACCAGAAAACAACAAGTACGGTCAAAAGCTTCAAAGAAGCAAAGGAAATACCGTATATCACCATCATGCCCAGAACAATCATCATGATTCCCAGTGAATCTCCCATTGCTGCAGCATGCATACGATTCAATGCATAGTTCAGCTTAAATACACCAAAAGTCTGTATCACCATGATCAATATCCCGATCATGATCAACACAGCCGCGATGATAAAACGAATCAGACTAATATTCATCCTGACTCTCCTCCTCTATTCTGCTCTGTCTACTCTTTTTCTCTTTATAAATACCAATATAAATCTTTGTCAGTACAATGACAGCCACAAAACTCATAATTGCATAGATCAGACAAATATCCAGAATACTGCTCTCATTCAGATAAGCTGCAAGAAGTGCAATAATGGCAATTGTCATCGTTCCGATCATATTCGTTCCGACAATGCGGTCAACAAGACGTGGTCCTTTGATGGTTCTGACCAGACAGAAAAATGTCAGGACTGCCAGGACAATAATACATACAAGAAAAAATGATTTAAATGCAGCGTCCATTTCATTCCTCCAGTTTCTTTAACATAGAGACAAAAACAGATGAATCAAGACCCTCTCCCATTGTCTTGTCATAACAATGAATCAGGTATTCGCCATCCTTCATCTCTACAGTGATCGTGCCGGGTGTCAGGGTAATCGAATTTGCCAGAAGGACCTGTGCTGTACGGGTCTTTAAATCCGTATGAAAACGCACCAGGGCCGGCTCCGGAAGAATCTGCGGTGAAAGCAGATAGTGAATCATTGTCAGGTTGGCTTTAATAATCTCATTAATCAAAATGAAACAATATCCAATGATCCACGGCAGTTTCTTTACAATCCACATATCCTTTCTGAAACTGAATTCTGTGAATTTGCATACGAATACATACATAGCCGCTGAAATGACCAACCCGAACAGAGTAATCTCAACTGTTATCCGACCGTTGAGCATCACCCAGAACAAAAAGAATAACACAAACATACGCAACCTCTTCTCATACTTTTTATGCAATAATTATAACATATTCTATTTTTTATTGTCCATAAGTATTAAATCCCACAAAACATTTGGTTGTAATTTATTTTTGATTTATTTATTTGTTATTTATTTAACATTTTTGGTATATTTTTAAGATATGGCAAAGATATATAATAGAAATTTCGCATGCAAACTAAAAAAATATCATACTCATTGAAAATGGGTATGATATTTTTTTAACATACATGTATCGTGTTTCTACTTATTAAAAGTATTTTTGTTATTATATTTTTGTGATTCTGTTATGCATTTTTTGAAATTGTACTAAATCAAGTACAATCCTGTTTTGTATTATTTTTCTTCGATTTTACGATAATTTCCCCCGGCCAGCTCTCGCTCCTGTCTTTTATCGATTGGCTGATAAATACGTTTTTCTGCAACACTCTTGTAAGCCGGACGAATAATCTTATCCGCATTCACCAGCTCTTCCATACGATGGGCGCTCCAGCCCACAACCCTTGCCATTGCAAAAATTGGTGTGTATAATTCCACCGGAATACCAAGCATGCTGTACACAAATCCACTGTAAAAATCCACATTGGCACTGACGCCTTTATAAATTTTTCTCTTCTCAGCAATAACCTCCGGAGCCAGACGTTCTATTGTGGTATACAGATGGTAATCATCCATTCTGCCCTTTTCCTTCGCAAGGCTTTCAACAAAACTTTTGAATACAACGGCTCTCGGATCAGACAGTGAATAAACGGCATGACCCATGCCGTAGATCAGTCCTTTCTTGTCAAAAGCCTGTTTGTCTACCAGTTGGTCAAGATATTTTCTGATCTCGTCCTCATTCTTCGTGTCGCTGACATTGGCTCTCAAGTCATCCATCATCTCCATAACCTTGATGTTGGCGCCACCGTGTTTCGGTCCCTTCAGGGAAGCCAGGGCTGCCGCCATAACCGAGTATGTGTCAGACCCGGATGAAGTAACAACATGCGTTGTGAATGTGGAATTATTACCGCCACCATGTTCCATGTGCAGCATCAAAGCCACATCCAGTACACGTGCCTCCAGTTCTGTATACTTCTTATCCGGCCTGAGCATCATGAGAATATTCTCAGCAGTTGACAGCTCCGGAGACGGCCGATGAATATACATACTCTCTTCGCATTCGTAATGATTATAGGCATGATAACCGTAAACAGCCATCATCGGTACTTCACTGATAAGCATCATACACTGTCTGAGTACATTCACTTCACTCAGGTCGTTGACACGACTGTCATAAGATGCCAGGGTCAGAATACTCTTCATCAGAGAATTCATGATATCACGGCTTGGTGCCTTCATAATAACATCACGCACAAAATTCGTTGGAAGTGTTCTCATACTCCCCAGCACATCACAAAACTGTTTCAGTTCTCTCCTGTCCGGAAGACAGCCAAACATCAGCAGATACGCAGCTTCCTCAAAGCCGAAACGTTTCTCTCTTACCGTTCCCGAAACCAGTTCCCTCACATCGTATCCTCTGTAGTACAAGCGCCCATCGCAGGGAACTTTCTGATCTCCACTGATATCAAAAGCCTCAATGGTCGAAATCGTTGTCAGCCCCGCTACAACACCATTGCCATTCTTGTCTCTCAAACCACGCTTTACCTTATATAAATCATACAATTCCGGATTGATCGCATCTTTTCCCTCATACATATCCGCATGCTTATCTAAAAAATCAAATAATAAGTGATTCATATTGTCCACAGACGTGTCCTCCTTTCAGTCATTCATGATGCAAATTAGATTTATTGTTTAATTATAACGAATGATTTTTAAAAGTCAACACAACGTCTATTTTCTTTATGATATTTCATATTTTTTTTTGATAATTTATAAAAAATTTATTTTCGTACAGGCGATAATTACTGTACAACCAAAAAACTTCCATATTATTGCGCCCATAAAGCAATAATATGGAAGTTTTTTTGTGAATAAATCAGAAACTTACTATTCAAATCTTCTTCTAATGTTGTGGTAGGGTTAAGGAGGAGACTTCTCATATGTTATTTCAAAAATATTCAGTCCATGTGATGATCCGTATCTGGTAGAATCAGAATCATCAACTGTACGATTTTCCGTTCAAATATACCGCACATCAAACTCTGACAATTATTTTTATCAGATGCCTATATTTTAACCAATTTTTCGACATATAGGAATGAAATCAAGCAGACATTGCTTTCATCTTTTTTCTTCATTCCAGTCAAAGATGAATCAATATTATTCAATTTTGATTGAAAATTCAATTTTTAAGTGTTATACTAGATATCAGAATACTTAAGAGGGAGGTATGCACAATGAACGCCTATGGCACTTTGTTAAAAAAGCTGATTCGCTTTACTAATATTAAGTTAACAAATCTTGCCGAGATCGTAGGTTATGACACATCTTATATCAGCAAATGGTGCAACAAAGGCAAACTGCCTGCTGCCAAAGCCGCCCCTAATGTCAACAAATGTCTTGCAGACGTTTTTGCACGGGAAATTATTATCCAGGAAGAGGCTACTCTTTTCGCTGCGGAATTCAATGCTTCCGGACCATATGATGAATCATCGCTCTCATCGACCATCTTTCAGCTTCTGAAGGATGCGTATAAACGTTCCTACGATAATACATCTGAAAACGCACAGCTTGCCGGACTCTCATCCCAACGCATGCTTCTCTGGCAACTTGATATTAAGAACTTTTTTGTGACTGAACTGCCTCAGCTGCTGCATCAGCTGAACGAACCATGTCAGATACTCTGTACAATGGATATATGCGGATTCCTTAAAGATCTTTCCTATGAGACCGGCCGTCAGGCCTATTATACCAATCCCGTTCATATCAAGATGGGAATCAATCTCGGAGGCCATTGCAAGAACAACAGCTATATTCCTCAGTTGTACTATTTCCTGAATCATTATAACGATATCAGTTTTGATTTCTATGAGAACACATGCATGGACTATATGAATCTGTTTATCGTCAAGAACTGCATTGCTGTGCAGTGCGCTCTTGACAAGGACTACCGTATCAGCATCGCACATATCATTACAGATACTGCGCAGGTCAATAGTCTTTACCAGAAAGTGAATTCAGAATTCACTTTGAGCCGGCTGATGATCCATTCCTCCGATTCCGAAGAACTTTTTTATAACGGCTACCGGACAGAATTTTATGCACACAACACTTTTCAGATTATGGTGACAAAAGGTTTTGAATTTCTTCTTCCGCCGGAGATCAATCCAAGATTGATCCAGGCTGCCCGCGATCAGGGTTTTGATGAAAGCATGGCTCAGCTCGTTGCACATCTCGGCATCACATGGGAAGAGATTTTTGAAAAAGGAGCAATTGATTTCTACCTCCTGAAAACCAACCTCATACGCTATATTACCGATGGGACGATTTATTTTGCAGATGTCGTTTATCACATGTCTGTTGAGGAACGAAAGAAGCATATCCAGCATGTGCTTGATCTGGTACAGAAAAATCCAAATATACGCTTTTTCATTATTGATGATGAATGCATCCCCAACTCAGAACATCTTTTCCAGATGTCTGTTTATAACAACAAGCGCAAGCTTTTCCTGAAGAATATGGAACACTATGACGCACGTACACATCTGGGACCAAGTTTCTACACCATGCAGAACGAAACTTTGATTGGCGGCATCAGTCAGTATTTCTCTGAACTTCAGTCTTCTTCGCTCTGCAATGTTTACGGATCAGAAGATGTCTTCAGATTCTATGAGAAATACGGCATAATGATTGACCGAATGCTCTCCATCGAAGAATAAAACTACGCTATAAAGGGCCGGCAAATGTTATCCACTCCATTTACCGGCCTCTTTTTTTATGTCCGTCATCCAGCTGTTTTATGCCCGCCGATTTTTCTTACTGCGATCTATTCATCTACATGCAGCAACGGTTCAAATACTCTTCGAATTTGAACACTTTCCTCTTCCATGCCCTTTGCTTCCCCAACAGCCTCCTTGCAGAAATACTCCTGAGAATTAACAAGTACTTTGCCGCGCTTGTCAATTTTGCTGTAGCTGCCGTCCAGCTGGAGAATATGTGCCTTGACATTGTCTGCCAGCTGGACGCTGAGAATATGCTTCACAGCCTTTTTGCACTCCTCGTCTTCCACCGGGAACATGATTTCTACCCGCTTATCAAGGTTTCTAGGCATCCAGTCGGCACTTCCCATGTAAATATCTTCCCAGCCATCATTATAACAATAGAAGATTCTGCTGTGCTCCAGAAAATTCCCCACAATGGAACGCACATGGATATTTTCACTGAGTCCCGGAATTCCGGCCTTCAGGCAGCAAATCCCCCTGATGATCAGCTGGATTTCAACGCCTGCGCAGGAGGCCTCATAAAGAGCCGCAATAATCTTCTTATCACACAATGAATTCATCTTCGCAATAATCCTTGCTGGTTTGCCCTGCCTTGCATGTTCAGTTTCCCTGTCTATCAACTTCAGGAACCGATCTCTCAGCCAGATAGGTGCAACAACCAGTTTATTCCAATACGGAGGCTCTGAATAGCCGGACAGCATATTAAAGACCGCTGTCGCATCCTCTCCGATTGGTTTAGAACAAGTAAGCAATCCCATGTCTGTATACAGCTTCGCTGTCTGGTCATTATAATTGCCGGTGCCGAGATGCACATATCGTCTGATACCATCCTCATCTCTCCGGACGACCAGGGTGATCTTACTATGAGTCTTCAGGCCCCTCAGGCCGTAAATAACATGGCATCCGGCCTTCTCCAGCATCTTTGCCCACAGGATATTATTCTCCTCATCAAAACGGGCTTTCAGCTCCACAAGGACCGTTACCTGCTTACCATTCTCCGCTGCTGCTGCCAGCGATGCAATGATCGGTGAATTGCCGCTGACGCGGTAAAGCGTCTGTTTGATAGCCAGAACATCCGGATCCTTAGCTGCCTGACGGACGAACTCAATAACCGGCGTAAATGTCTGATACGGATGGTGCAGGAGAATATCCTTCCTGCGGATCTGGGTAAATATGTCCTCTTCCGTATTCATCCCTTTCACAGGCTGTGGTGTATATTTGCTGTATCTAAGGTGATCAAACCCTTCAAAACCGCTGACTTTCATCAAAAATGTCAGATCCAGCGGCCCTCCGATACGATAAATCGCTTCTTCTGCCACATCTAATTCCTTTTTGAGGATTTTTAATAACCGCCTGTCCATATTTTCTTCTGCTTCCAGACGGATAACTTCGCCCCATTGACGCATCTTCAGCTGCCTCTGAATTTCTTTCAGAAGATCCGCCGCGTCTTCTTCATCAATAGACAAATCCGCATTACGCATAATTCTGTATGGATGCGCACAGATCACTTCATAATTTAGAAACAATTTCTGGATATTTTTCTCTATGATCTGTTCAAGAAGAATAACCGTTGTATCTTCATCATTTTCAGATGGGATCATAACAATCCTTGGCAGAACATTCGGCACCTGGACCGTAGCAAAATCATATTCCCCTTTCTGCTGTTCATCCCTGATCAGTGCACCGATATTCAGTGTTTTATTGCGGATCAGCGGAAAAGGTCTCGACGAATCAACAGCCATCGGAGTAAGCACCGGATACACATCACGCATAAAATATTCGTCAACAAATTCTGCCTGTTTCGGACTCAGATCCTCAAACTGGTCAATAATCACCATATGATTCTGTCTGAGTGCCGGCAAAAAAGAACGGTTATATGTGCTGTACTGAACCCCTACCAGCTCATGTGTCTTTTTACTGATGTGCTTCAGCTGCTCCTGGGGCTTCATGCCGGCTATGTCCGGTTTTGTATACCCCGCGTGAACCATGTCCTTCAATGAAGCCACACGGATCATAAAAAACTCATCCAGATTGGAAGCTGTAATACTTAAAAACTTCAATCTTTCAAAAAGCGGCAGGCTTTTGTCTCTGGCTTCACTCAGCACTCTGTAATCAAACTCCAACCAGCTGAGTTCACGATTCCTATAATTCTCCGGCTGTTCAAATTGATTGCTCATGACCTTACCTCCTCTTCATTCTCAACACAGGCTTAAATCCATAAATTTCTTCGAAGAAATGACTCTTATTCTCTATTGTACTTTGTTCAAGGGTAATATCATAAATCGTATCTGCACGGATGATCAGTTCCTTTTCTTTGAAAGTTGTTGTGACTTTTCGGATCTTCTGTCTGTGACTTCTATCCATACCATTTGCCAGTCTCAGAATGGCAGCCAGCTTCAGCATGCGAATATAATTTTTTCTGTTGAGCGGTGCTTTCAATTCAGACAGCTTCGGCACATAATGCCATGCATTGTATTTGATCGTATCAGCAATAATACTCTTCTCCTGTTCCGACAATCCGACAAATTCTGTCGCACGAACAATATCGCAGCTGTAATCTGTACCACCAAGCATATTGACATACTTGCCGCAGTCATGAAGAATACAGGCCATCTGCAGAAGAATGCCGTCGCGCTGATCCAGTCCTGCTCTCTTTTTGATGCCGTCAAATATTGCCAGGGCTGTTTTTTCGACATTCTCCGTATGCTCTTTGTTGCTCTCATATCGGGCTGCCACTGTCCTTGCATAAGAAATAATATCTTCAGCAAAATAATGCGCCGGTTCAATCTGTTCCTGCCTTTCCGCATAATCCACGATCATACCGTCACACAGATCACAGCCTGCCGCCCATATCTTCTCTGCACCTGAGATCTCAATAATCTTTTTGTAAACAATGATTGCCGGTTTCAGGACGGTTGCAAGCTCATAAGGAATACTGTACTTTGCTGACAACTCTTCTTCACCTGCTGCCAGCACACTTCCGCATACCGCATCAAAAGCATGCCGTTCCATATGGTTTTTCCTGCCGTCACTGCCGATGATCTTGACAATGGATTCCATCTCTTCTCCAACTGCAATAATATGGCGCACTTTGCGCTCATGCATAAACAGTCTTGAAAATGTATCGATATAATTGCCGATATAATCTTCCATGACGTTGACAAAATTATCCGTCTGTCCCTCCAGGTCTGCCAGAATCTCTCTGATTCGAAGCGATCCAAGCTTCAGGTTCTGCGTATAGATCAGTCTGCCCTCATCATAAATCGTAATCTGCAGACTTCCCGAGCCCATATCGACAATCGCTGCACCATCATCAATCAGCTGTTCAAAATTTCTCATCCCGCGGGCCACAGATTTCAACAGCAGAAAACGCTGCTGCGCATTGTCAATAGTCTCTACTTTCAAACCTGTACGCACACGGATCTGATCCACGATCAATTCACAATTGCTGGCCTCAATCAGTGCACTGCTGCCGAGGGCCAGATAACTGTCAACCCTGTACTCTTCCATTTTGGTGGAAAAGCCCTCCAGGACATCACACAATTCCCTGACAAGATCGTATTCAATATAACCTTTTGTATAAGTATCACTTCCAAGTTCGATATAATAACGAACATAGTCAATTTCCCGAATTCCTGTTTTGGGAGAGATCTCATAGATCTTCATACTAACTTCTCCGGACCCCACATTAATAGCGGCAAAGGTTTTGTACGTCATGCCAATCCCCCTTATTCAACCTGAATATAATTACCGAGTATCTTGAAATTAATGGTCTCCTGTGCCATTCCTCTTAATGCATCCTGAACAGGGGCCTCACCAATATTGCCGTCAAAATCAATAAAGAAACGATAACGCCATTTGTCCCCCTGGATTGGTCTTGATTCAATTTTTGTCATATTCAGACTATTATAAATAATAAATCCAAGGGCATGATACAGACTTCCGGTCTCATGGGCATTCGCCAGTTCAAAAGAAATACTGATACCGTCCGCACCTTTGACATATTCTTTCTTGTGACGAATAATGATAAAACGTGTGGAATTATTGTCATTATCACTGATCTTTTCTTTTAATACAGATAATGAATAAATAGCTGCCGCTGCCGGTGATGCGATGGCCGCCTGGGTTCTGTCCTGCTCAACGAGGACTTTTTTTGCACTGACTGCTGTATTCTGCAGACTTACCTGTTCCCATTCCGGTTTTTCATCAAGAAAACTGCTACACTGAAGCAGCCCCTGCGGGTGAGAATAAACCGTCTTGATCTGGTCAATTTCCGTTCCCGGAAGGCCCAGCAGTGCATGTTCAACCTTCACAACATACTCACCTACAATATAGTTATCATACAGATGCATCAGATCATAGACATCTGTAATAATACCCGTTGACGAATTTTCCACAGGCAGCACACCATAATCAGCACGCCCCTCATGCACTTCCTTCATAACATCCTCAAATGTCTTCACATGATAGCAGTCCACATCTTTGCCAAAATACCCAAGTGTCGCCTGATGACCGTAAGCGCCCTCTACCCCCTGGAAGGCAACCTTTGCCCCTGCATGGTCACCGTTGCATTCCTCAAAGCCGAAATTGTCCTGATGGGCCTCAGCCACCAGCTCATACTGACGCACACGGCTGATGGCCATCAACTGATTAAATAATGTTTCCACACCCCGGGCGTTGAAACTGCTTGTTGCCATATCTTTGGCTCTTTCAATCTTGCTGCGTTCCCTCACTGGATCATACACCGGCTTTCCACAGCCAATCTTATAACGTGCCACCTGTTCTGCTACATCCATTCTTTCTTCAAAAAGACGGATGATCTGTTTGTCAATATCATCGATCTGATCTCTTAGTACGCCTAAATCCATCTGTTCATCCCCTGTCTCATTCAACTGTAATTATTTGCTTTGCTTTTTTAATGCCGCAAGCAGTGCATTCACTGTCTCATTTATAACCGGATGTCTGAAATCTCCGGCAATATCCGATAACGGCTGCAGAACAAATTCTCTGTTAGCCATATCTGCATGTGGAATATGCAGATCCGGGGTATCCAGTATCAGATCATCATAAAAAAGTATGTCCAGATCAAGGGTTCTTGGTCCCCAGTGAATTTCACGTTTTCTGCCCAGCTTATGCTCTATTTCATGCAGCACCCTCAATAACTCTTCCGGTGTATACAGCGTCTCTATGCCAATACAGCCATTCAGAAACGGCGGCTGATCCGTATATCCGTAAGGTGCTGTCTCATAAAGTGGCGAACGCTTTGTCACCTGTATGTCTGGCACTGCCTCCAGAAGCCGGATTGCTGCCGCAAGGTTCATCTGACGATCCCCCAGATTGCTGCCGATACCAAGGAAAGCCTGATGTCTGCTTCTCTCAATATGTACCAGAACCGTATCAAATGCATAGGGAACCGGTGCTCCCGGCTTCTCAAGTTCAACCGTCACCTTTCTGACCATCGGATACTGAACAAGCAGGTAATGCGCAATATCCTCTGCTGCCGCTTCAATCAGCTTTCTTCTGTGGTTCTTCGTCCATTCCACAATTCCCAGGCAAACTTCCCCGTAATTGACGGATGCCTGAAGATCATCGCTGATACCTGCTGCTCTTGTATCCAGTTCCATCTCTACTGTAATATAGAACTTCTGTCCCAGTCGTTTCTCTTCTTCATAAACACCATGATGGGCATATACTTCCAATCTACGTATACATATCTTATCCAAAATGCAGGGCCCCTTTCAACCTTTGAAAAACATCTGCTTATTCCGTATCTCTATTGTGCATTCATAATTGCTTCGGCCATCCGTACAGCACGATAATTAGCCGCTACATCATGCACACGCACGAAGCCATAGTGTGCCTGCACAGCCCACACGGAAGTTGTAATTGTTCCCTCCACTCTCTGATCCACCGGCAAATCAAGGGTCAGGCCAATCATAGACTTCCTTGAAGTACCAAGAAGTACCGGATAGCCAAACTGATTAAAATCATTCAAATGTTTCATAACCATCAGATTCTGTTCCAGCGTTTTGCCAAATCCAACACCAGGATCCAGAATCATTTTGTCCTCTGCTATCCCTGCCACTTTGGCTGTCTCGATAATCTTTCTCATATCTGCCATGCAATCCGGCAGGAAATCTCTGTAGTCGATCTTTTCCCTGTTATGCATCAGACAGCAGGAAACACCTGCATCCGCGATAAGCCCCGCCATCTTTTCATCATATTGAAGCCCCCATATATCATTGATCAGATCACATCCGGCCTGAATAGCTGCTTCTGCCACTGCCGATTTGTAAGTATCCACCGAAAGCGGAATATCAAATTCTTTCTTGAGACATGCCACAACCGGTGCAACTCTGCAGATCTCTTCTTCGTCAGAAATCTGAATATGTCCCGGTCTTGTGGATTCTCCGCCAATATCGATAATTTCAGCGCCTTCCTCGATCATCTGGCTGACACGACGTCTGATATCATCCATATTTTTGTAGCTGCCGCCATCCGAAAAAGAATCCGGTGTTACATTTAAAATGGCCATCACAGCCGTATGATGCTCTGTATCAAATATTTTATTGCCTATCTGCATTTTCTGCCTCCTGTCAGTTGCTGACTGTCCTGTTTTTCTGTGTCTCCGGCCAGTAACACGTGTCCTGTGCCTCACAAAGCCAACATATTCTGGATTTTTTATCAGACTCATAAAGTAAATATGCAAATCTGTCTGTTTCCATTTCCATTTTCTCTCTATGACTGCCGATAGCCGCCAAGATCTGCCCTATCGCTTCCTTACTGAAAGCGGTGTCTTCCAGGATATCTGCTGCAAGAGCCGCACCGGCCTCCTCATGAGGTATATTCTTCTCATACTGTCGCCATCTTCCGATATCATGCAGCAGCGCAGCAGCATAGATCATTTCCTTCTGAAAACCAAGATTCTGCTCCAGATTTGTAATATATGCCACTCTGGCCACATCAAGACTGTGTTCAATTCCATGGCAGCAAAATACCCGGTCAATTTCATAGTCATGAATCTTCTTCATGGACATGATAAACAGCGGATGATTAATAATTCTGTCTATATTCTTCATCTGAAGATTTCCTTCCTGTTAATTGGTACCACCCCGCCATTGTCGATAACGAACCAAAACATACAATCGCATGATTACCTTCTCCGATCTTCCTGGCAATTGCAAGGGCCTCCGCCTGGCTCTTCGCTGCTAAGGTTCGCTTAAAAAACGGCGTCGCTGTCTCTTTAAGCTGTTCGGCAGCAAGTCCTCTTGGATTATCCGGTTTAAAAGCAATCAATGTATCAGAACAATCTGAAACCATCTCAAGCATCTGTCTGTAATCTTTGTCTGCAAAAACACCCATAACAAGAATAACAGGCTTATCTGACAAATATACTTTCATAGAATCCACAAGGCTCTGTACACCATCCGGATTATGGGCCCCATCAATTATCAGTGACGGATTTTTCTCCATTACCTCAAACCGTCCCTGCCAGTAAGCAGATGCGATGCCTTTCCTGACCACCTGCTCACTCAACACATCTTTTGGAAGGACATCCAACTGTACCGGACAATCCGTTGCTGTCATCTTGCCCAGCATCTCAACCGCCTTTACAGCAATCGCTGCATTCCACGGCTGACACCTGCCGACCATCCGGGTCTGAAGCTCTTTATAAGATTCAAAGTCGAACTGCTGGCCTCCGAAGAGATCCGCATACGTCATGTGGACATCTTCAGCCCCGACTACCGCATATTCACTTTGTCTTTCCAAGCTGATCCGTATCAGGGTGTCAACAGCCTTCTGCCTGCCGGCCCCAATCACCACCGGTCTTTTCTCTTTAATAATGCCGCCCTTCTCAACTGCGATTGCTTCAATCGTATTCCCAAGAAAATGCATATGATCCATGCCAATAGATGTAACAACTGATAATACCGGCTTGGGCACTACATTGGTCGCATCCAGCCTTCCGCCCATTCCTGTCTCAAGTACAACAAAGTCACATGCCATGGCTTTGAAGTACAAAAAGGCCATCACCGTTTCCAGTTCAAAGGCAGAAGCGCCCTCTATCCCCTCTGACTGCATCCGTTCATCGACTTCCCGCACCCGGCTCATCCAGTAGGCCGTATCCTTCCTGGATATCCATTCTCCGTTGACCTGAATCCGCTCTCTATAATCAAAAAGTGTCGGTGAAACATAGCGTCCGACCTTATATCCGGCCTGCATGAGTATAGAAGCAATATAGGTGCATACAGACCCCTTTCCATTCGTCCCGGCCACATGAATCACATTGCAGTCCATTTCAGGATGTCCCGTTTTTTCCAGCAGTGCCTGGATTCTCACCAGCCCTGGCATAATTCCGCTGCAGCTCACTTTTTCTATATAACTTATTGCTTCCTCATAATTCATGTCCGGCCTCTATTTCTCATCCACTACCTGGAAAATGTAAAATTTCAAATAATAAGACTCATCTGCAGACCATAAAATTGGGTGATCTGCTGCCTGTGTGCGATATTCAGTCTGACGTAGACGCTTATGTACACTTCTTGCCGCCTGATGCAGCATCTCTGTAAACAGCTCATACGTCATAAAATGCGAACATGAACATGTTGCAAGAAATCCGCCGTCTTTGACCAGCTTCATACCACGCATGTTAATCTCTCTGTATCCTTTCATCGCATGCTTAACAGAATTTCTTGATTTCGTAAAGGCCGGCGGATCCAAAATAACAACATCGTATTTCTCTCCCTGCTTCTCCAACTCCGGCAGCAGGTTAAAAACATCTGCACACTGAAAATGCACGGTATCCTGCAGCTGATTCAAAGCAGCATTCTCTTCTGCCTGATGCACCGCCAACTCCGATGCATCCACACCTGTAACCTCCTCTGCACCTGCAATCCCTGCATTTAATGCGAAGGAGCCTGTATGTGTAAAGCAGTCCAGTACTCTCGCCCCTCTGCATAATTTCTGAATTGCCAATCGATTGTATTTCTGATCCAGGAAAAAGCCTGTCTTCTGACCATCCTTCACATCAACAATATATCGCACACCATTCTCCATAATCGGAACATCTGTATCAAAAGGCTCACCAATAAAATCTTTAATGCGCTCCATACCCTCCTGATCACGATACTTACCGTCGCTTCTCTCATACACACCCTTTATCTCAATGCCATCTGCCATCAGAATCTCTTTCAACAGATCGACAATCTCAAACTTCATTCGATCCATTCCAAGGGCTGTCACCTGTACAACCAACACGTCAGAAAACTTATCAACCACCAGTCCCGGAAGAAAATCAGCTTCCCCGAATACCAGTCTACAGCTGGAAATATCTGTGACTTTCTTACGGTAATCCCAAGCCGTCTGAAGTCTTCCCTTTAAAAATTCACGGTCAATTTCCTGCTCTACATGACGCGTCATCAAACGAACCCTGATCTTAGAATGACGATTGATAAATCCACGTCCCATTGGGAAACCATCAAAATCCCTGACGATGACCATGTCACCATCTTCATAACTGCCTGTTACCGATGCGATCTCATTGTCATAGACCCACATACCGCCGGCCTTCAACGTGCGGCCTTCACCTTTTTTTAATACAACCACTGCCTGTCCCATTTTATCTACTCCTATATATTCTTTTACTTAAAGGCGTCAAAAACTTCGCGCCATTTTGATCTTATGATGTCATGTACAACTTTACCATTTATTTTCAGGATAATCAAGTTATTTGTATGTATAAAATACACCTCCTGATGCATAGACTGTTAATGAAGAAAAATACATTCTTTACGGCCGGATGAGACAAGTACAAACTGCAGAGTCAGTTCTGTGCCACGTGACCGTCTCCCGGCCGGCTACATAAATAGGACCGCTTCGTTTTTCCATCGACAACATATTCAGATCACGCACCGCCGTCTGGAAATAAATTCTGCACATAAAAAAACTGCCGCCCAACGATTGCTCGTCAAAGCGACAGTTTTTATCATATTCATATGCATCATCTGTCAAAAACAGATTTGTCCTTTTCCTGGATTAGCAGATACCAATTGAACCAAGGATAATGATAACTACACAAGAGATTAAAGGAATGATAACTGTATTCATACCGATATCAACATAAGATTCCTTATGTGTCATACCTGTTACTGCAAGCAGCGTGATAACGGCGCCGTTATGAGGCAGAGTATCCATACCACCGGAAGCAACAGCAACTACTCTATGCAGTACTTCGTGGCTGATACCCATTGCTTCTGCCTGTTTGCTAAATGTATCTGCGAATGTTGCAAGAGCGATAGACATACCACCGGAAGCAGAACCTGTAACACCGGCCAGAACAGATGTAGAAATTGCACCACCAACCAATGGGTTGCCCGCTGATAATGCCAGCATTGCATGAGCAAGGATTTCATAACCAGCAAGTGTCTTAACAACATTACCGTAACCAACCTCAGATGCTGTATTCATAACTGCAAGGAAAGAACCGGAAACACCTTCTTTTAATGTCTCAACGATACCTTTCTTGAATCTCTTTGCATTGAAGATAACAACGAGAAGAATACCAACAATCAGAGCAATAACAAGTGCCCATGTACCAGCTACATGACTAAGTTCTGTGTTGTATGGTTTACCTTCCAGATAAGCATACTTGTCTGCATTTGCAGCAACAAATACAACTTTGGATAATACGAAGTTAACAACGATAACTGCGATAACCGGGATAATAGCTGTACCAAAGGATGGCAGATTAGAATGATCAATCTGAGCCAGTGTTTCGTTTGGATGATCACCATAGCCTTCACCCTTAGCCATTGCATGTTTGATACGTGTTGTCAGCCAAATCATACCACCAATGAACATGATCAGGGCTGCGATAATACCAAGAACAGGAGCTGCGAAAACATCTGTACCGAAGTACTTCATAGGAATTGTATTCTGAATCTGAGGTGTACCCGGAATAGCTGTCATTGTGAATGTAAAAGCACCAAGAGCGATACATCCTGGAAGGAAACGCTTTGGAATACCAGCTTTTCTGAAAAGTACAGCACCGATTGGGTAAATAGCAAATGCTGCTACGAACAGAGATACACCACCATATGTGATAACTGCACAAGCAAGAACAACAGCTAATGCCTCTTTACCTTTACCAAGCTTATCGAAGATAAAATCTGCGATCGCCATAGCTGAACCAGACTGATCCATTACAGTACCGAAAATAGCACCGAGCAGGAAGAATGGGAAGTAGCTCTTAACATAACCAGCCATGTTAGTCATAAATACTTCCGTGTAAGTTGCAAGAACGTGGAATTCACCACCTGTAAAGATTGCAGTCAGAACAGCTGCAAGCAGAGCAAGGATCGGTGCAAGAAGGACGATAGACCATCCTTTATAACCCAAATAAATCAACAATGCCAATGATATAACAATCGCCAATACTGATAACATAATTTTCTCTCCCTTATTTATGTAATTCTTCTAAGCGGCTTCTCAACAAAATCAAGCCTTTGGAGGCATAACAGTTGCTTTACCTTTGATAACGATTTCGCCATCCTGATTAACAACTGTAGTATCCAGGATCACTCTGTTCTTCTCAAGAATGATCTCTTCTACTGTAGCAGTAGCTGTAACAGTATCACCAATATGAACCGGCTTAGTGAATTTCAGCTCCTGACCCATGTAGATTGTTCCCGGACCCGGCAAGTACATACCAAGTACTGCAGAAATAAAACCTGCACCCAGCATACCGTGTGCGATTCTTGTCTTAAACATTGTCTTAGAAGCAGCTACCTCATTGGTATGTGCCGGATTTAAATCACCTGTAATACCAGCAAAGAGATAAACATCTGTTTCTGAAACAGTTTTAGTTACACTTGCATGATCACCAATCTTCATTTCCTGAATTGTCATAATCATACCCTCCTTCTTATAGATTATTCTCCCTTTTACGCCTTAACAACAAATATCCCTATCTGTACGGCAACCATATAAGCTATGAATAGATTTCCAGTCTCTCACATGGGACAAGCACCTTTTGTTATAAAAATCACATGCAATTCGAGTAATGACTTTCTCACCCATCATCATTCACTGCAACTGCATACAATGTTTTATGAATATTTACCCACATAGTTGTGAAATAAATATGAAAAGGCACGGTGAATTTGCATCTTTATTTTAACAAATATCACCCAGTTTTGTAAAGTATGCATAATTCAATTAATTATGAATTAATTCTATACTGGTTTTTATCTTGAAATAATTGCAGAAACTATGTATATTCTTTAACAGTGTCTTTATTATTGACAACAAAATGTATAAATTCTTCCATCTGAGCTGTGATTAATTTCTCCTTCTTGAAAATCATAGCAATGTTCCACGGGAATTCCGGTTCTTTCAGGCGGATCATCTTAATTCTGTCACTGGAATAAAATCTCTTCATAATCGGAACAGGCAAAATACTGATGCCCTGATTGTAAGCAACCATCTCTGCCAGGAAATCCCACTGGGAACTCTCTGTTGTAATATGAGGATAAAATCCTGCAATTTCACAATTCTTGATGATCCTGTCATGGAGCATATAGGTTCTATCTAATATCAGAAAATCTTCATGTTCCAATTCCTTGAAATCGACTTCATCACGGCTGGCCAAAGGATGATCTTTATTAACAATCAATGCATTATCCGAGGACATCGCCGGAATGATATGATAATTATCTGTATTAATAATAGGTAAAATAACAACACCGATGTCAATGTTTCCCGCATTTATCTGATTCTGGACAATATTCGCACCAACTTCCGAGATTTCTAGTTCAATATTAGGATACTGTTTGATAAAACGAAATAAAAGTTGGCTGAAATAAACAGTTGAAATAACCGGCGGAACACCTATTCTGAGTCTTCTCCTGCTTCGATGTATCTTCTCTATAATCTCATCCTGACTTTCATCTATATATTGCAGCAATTTCTCTCCTTCAACATAAAGAATCCTGCCTTCTTCTGTCAGATTAAAACTCTTACTTGTACGGTCAATCAATGTGACATTCAATTCCTGTTCCAATGATTTCACCGATTTACTTAATGCAGACTGTGAAACATAAATATCGTCTGCCGCTTTAGTAAAACTTTCACGCTTTGATATATCCACAAAATACGATAAATGCTTCAAATTCATAATACATCCTGTTCCTCTCTTCCTCTTTAGTGAGAAATACAAAAAAATTACACCGTCCATCATGATGTCATTCGCTAAACATAAAATTTATATAAAAAAGTATAATCCAATTATTTACATTCTATGAATTAGATTATACCATTTCTGAATAACACTATGTGGCTTTTATGTTCATTTAAACTATGATTTTTTTTCATAATTCAAATTTTAGAAAAGCAAAGCCCGAAAGCTCTGCCCTTCTCTCTGTTTTACTTGTCCTCTAAATATTTCGGCCATTCTTACTCAGATAAAGATTCATAAACAGATTCGATTTCTGTCTCCGTACTGCTCTCCGACTCTGTCGACTGCATCGCAGCTTTCTGCTTGGCTACTGCAGCATCCACCTGACGCTGACGCACTTCAGCAATCTTGCCGTCAGGAACGACATAGCATAAAAGAACAAATCCAATCGCACCGACGGCGAAGCGGATATTCCTGTTCATTGGTTCTTTCCCCATCTTCTCTAATACTATATCCGGAAATGGTGTGATAAAGACCGCCAAAAACGCACTGAGGATTGCCGGAAGAATCATCTTCATGGAAACACTGGCTATAAGGAAACTGCACAGTACAAATTCAACCAGTATAAAGAAAAAATTAACACCTTTTTTCTTCTCATTCTTTGTGTCGTTTTTTGCATTCATGGTGCTGTTCTTACTCATTCTACTTTTTCTCCTATCAGTCCTTAATTCTCTGTCGTAGCACAAAAACTAAACTTCGATATTCACACTCTTCAAATAATCAATAACTTTTCCAACTGTTGTCAGGTTCTCCAACTCTTCCGCAGGAATTTCAATATTGTATTCTTCTTCAAGATTTGTTACGAGTTCAAATAAATCCAGAGAATCCGCACCAAGATCTTCTTTAAAAGACGTGGCCTCTGTGATCTCATCCTCATTCACACCAAGTTCTTCTGCTAAAAGTGCCTTAATCTTCTCTAACATCTTCATTCTCCTTTATCAATGATATTTTATTGTTTGAGCGTTGAATCCTGCAATACGGTCGCTATACCATCCAATGCAGCCTGCTCATCTGGACCGTCACATTCAACACTGACAATATCCCCGCAGTGAATACCGCTGGCAACAAGATTCAGGATACTAGCTGTATTGATCACATGGTACCCGAATATAATCCTTGAATCTGCCTTAAAACTATTCGCTGTATGTGAAATAATTCCTGCCGGTCTGATATGCATACCGCAGGGAATTGCAACCTTAACTTTCCTTTCAACCATATTCAATCATCCCTCCGTACAAATAAGATAGTCTATCTTCACTCCTATCAAAATAAAATCTGCTCTATATAAAAATATACAACAGATTTATTATACCATCTTTTTCAGTTAAAAACATCTTATTTTTCAAAAAAATTACAAAAGAATTGAATATTGTCAGCTCTTTTTTATGAAAGATGTCCTGCATTTCGGGCATGTAATACTGATCTTCCCTTTTCCCTTAGGGATGCGGATCTTCTGCTTGCACTGAGGACACGTATAAATATGAAAATTCCTGCGCTGAGCAGCATAATATTTCTGCTTGCGGAACTTGTTCAAAATCGCATCTTTCTTCTGCAAAAACTTCATATTCTCTTCATATCGCTTATTGATATTCCGAGAAAACACTCTGACATAAGCCAGAATCAGCAGCACCAATGTCAGTGTATAAAACAATGACTGCCGCGTAATGATCTCAAGCACCATACTGATAATTGCCACTATAAAAATAAATTGATTCAGCTGGTCATTGCCATAGCGACCGGCCATGAATCGCTGCATACGTTCTTTCATGAAATACCTTCTTTCATTATCATTCTCCTGCACACCTTATCACAGATATAAAACATTGCTTATTTGCTATACTACCGCAAAATAGCTCCCAGGTCAATGAAAGAAATCTATAATATTTATAAACAAAGTATAACCTATCCCATCCGCTAAGAATCCGCGTAAAAAAGGGCTGATACCAAAGTATCAGCCCAAGAAAAATCAATCAACAGATTATTTGTTTTTCTTGAATTCTTCAATCATGATGTCGAGAACTTCCATAGCACCGCCAACGATACCTACATCTGCAACATCAAAGATTGGAGCATCTTCATCTTTGTTGACAGCAACAATATAACCGGAACCGATCATACCGGATACATGCTGTGTAGCACCGGAAATACCAAATGCAAAGTATACCTTTGGTGCTACGATCTTACCTGACTGGCCAACCTGATGTGCACGGCTGATCCAACCAGATTCCATAGCTGGTCTTGTACAACCAACAACACCACCAAGGATATCTGCCAGTTCCTGTAATTTGTCGAAGTTTTCTTTGCTGCCCATACCACGGCCACCTGCAACGATAACTTCTGCTTCTTCCAGGTTAACGGATTCAGCGATTTCTTTTACAGTTTCTTTGATCTGAAGTTTAATCTGATCATCAGCAACTGTGATTGCTTTCTTAGCGATATCACCAGCTTTGCCAGCTTCTGGCTCAAGCTTAGCTACAGAACCGCCACGGATAGAAGCAACCTGAGGTCTAACGCTGTCAATAACAACATCTGTCAGAATATTGCCACCGTATGCAGGTACTGTAAATACAACATTACCAGCTTCATCTAATTTAACAGCTGTTGCGTCACAAACTGAACCTGTAGCCAGTTTAGCAGCAATTCTAGGAACTAAATCTTTACCTTTGCCTGTAGCACCTGTAAAGATAGCAGCAGGTTTAACTTCTGCAGCGATCTGAGCTACAGCATCTGCAACTGCATCTGCATTGTAACCTTCAAACTGAGCGCCTTCAATAACGATTGCGCTGTCTGCGCCATATTCAATTGCTGTCTTTGCAGCATTTTCACAAACTGTAACAGCAATAACCTTGCCGCCATTTACTACTGATTTAGCAGCAGCAATATTTTCAAGGCTGACATTAACCGGTTTGCCTTCGTCAAGCTCTAATACAACAAGAATGTCTTTATATTCTGCGAAATCCATTGTAATTCCTCCTTAAATTAAAGTACTTTTGCTTCTGCAATCATAGCAAGCGCACGCATTGTAGAATCAGCAACAGTTTCTTCCTGAATCTTAACACCAGCCTGTTTCTTAGGTGGCTCGTATAATTTAAGGACTTTTGTCAGAGAGCCTGCTTCGCCAATCTTAGCTGCATCTACTGCTAAATCCGCAGCAGTCACTTCATTGATTGTAGCTTTTCTTGCAGCCATCTTTGTCTTAATTGTTGGGTATCTTGGATCGTAATCTGGTTTCTGAATTGTTACAACACATGGTGTAGTCATTTCAATTACATTGTAGCCAGTTTCTGTTTCCTGTTTAACAGTAACGCCGCCTTCAGCAGGGTCAACAGCAATAACATCTGTTGCAACACCAACGCCGAGTTCTGAAGCAAGCTGAACACCAACCATACCTTTAGAGAAATCTGTAGCTTCTTTGCCACAGAATACAATATCAAATTTAGCGCCATTGATTTCTTCAATCTTAGCTACTGCCTTTGAAAGGATATAAGCCTTAGCTGTTGTATCGGAACCTGCGAAAGAAGCGTCCTTAATCAGGAATGCTTTGCCGGCACCAACAGCAAGACATGCTCTTAAAGCAGCTGTTGCATCATCGTCACCGATTGTAGCGACTGTAACATTACCGCCATTGTCTTCGATATATCTTTTAGCCATTTCCAGTGCATATGTATCAAATGCATTAACAACAGCTTCAACACCATCAAGTTTTGGTGCGCCTGTTGCAGGATCAAGCTTAATTTCAACGGAATCATCTGGAACCTGTTTAATCAAAACTAATATTTCCATAATTGTTATCCACTCCTCATTCTTTATAGCACAACTGGTGTGTAGTTTCCTGCACACCAGCCATGTGAAAATCTTATATTTTTCCTAAATGAATCTTAATCACAGGAATCCTCAGAATTTATCTTTTAATTGACAGGTATTAGGCCTGAAAATTATTTTGTAGCACCTAACCAGCCAGCGATAACCATACGCTGAACTTCACTTGTACCTTCATAAATTTCTGTGATCTTAGCATCACGCATATGACGCTCGAATGGATATTCACGAGAGTAACCATTACCACCAACGAGCTGTACACAACGACGAGCTACATCTGAAGCTGTTTCAGAAGCAACTAACTTAGCCATAGCTGCTAAGTGGCTGTGTGGTTCGCCATCCTGTTTAGCCTGAGCTGCACGGTAAACAAGCAGACGAGCTGCATCTACTTTAGCCTGCATATCAGCTAACTGGAACTGTGTATTCTGGAATTTCCAGATTGGTTTGCCAAACTGTACACGTTCTTTTGTATAAGCAACAGTTTCGTTGATTGCACCCTGAGCAATACCGACAGCCTGAGCAGCGATACCGATACGGCCACCATCAAGTGTTGTCATAGCAACCTTGAAGCCTTTACCCTGCTGTCCAAGGAGGTTTTCCTTAGGAACGATACAGTTATCGAAGTACAGTGAGCATGTTGATGAACCACGGATACCCATCTTCATTTCATGGCCCTGAACTGAGAAGCCTTCGAAGCCTTTTTCAATGATAAATGCAGAGATATCATGATTTGTGTAAGGATTTTCTTTGTAGTCTGGTCTGTAAACCATAGCGAATACAACGAAGATATCAGCATACTGTGCATTTGTGATGAATACCTTGGAACCGTTAAGTACCCAATGATCACCTTCATCTTTAGCAACTGTCTTCTGCATAGCAGCATCTGTACCAGCGCCTGGCTCTGTTAAACCGAAAGCACCTAACTTCTCACCTGAAGCAAGAGCTGTAAGGTATTTCTGTTTCTGTTCTTCTGTACCGTATTTGTAAATAGGCCAGCTGCAAAGAGATTCATGAGCGGATAATACAACAGATGTTGTAGCACAATGAACAGCCAGTTCCTCGCAAACTGCGATGTAAGAAAGGTAGCTAAGGCCAGCACCGCCGTACTCTTCTGGGAAATACATACCCATCATACCCATTTCAGCAAGACCGTTACGTGCTTCCATAGGGAATTTTTCTTCCTCATCAATTTCATGAGCTCTTGGAGCTACTTCCTTGACTGCATAGTCGTGTAACATGTCGAGAATTTCCTGTTCTTCTTCATTAAAGTGAAAATTCATTACTATCCCTCCTAATGATTTAAAAGTAATTTATTTGTTATGTATATAAGTTGCCTCAACTGCCTTAATACGCATAGAATTATGCGAAAGTATTAACGCTTTCATATAATCTACACTCAATATATAATAATTACAGTTTGTAGCAAACTTTACCAGGGTTAAGAATCATCTTAGGGTCAAAGACTCTCTTGATGTCTTCCATGAGCTTCATCTGTGTTGGTCCAACAGATTTAGCAAGGTAATCAAGTTTACCGGAACCAATTGCATGTTCACCGGATACAAGACCGCCTACTCTTGTAGCTTCAGCATAGATATCATCAAAGAATTCATCTGCTTTAGCCTTGAAATCTGCAACAGAAATCTTATCATCACCAATGATATAGATATGAAGGTTACCATCGCCTGCATGACCGAAGGATTCGATTCTAAGACCGAATTTCTCGCCTACGCCATATACATATTCAACGTATGGAGCAATCTTGTCCAGAGGAACAACAACGTCACATTCGTCGAGCATTTCGAGACCATCTTTCCAGTTTGTCTCAGCTTTGATAGCTTCCAGGAATGAGCTTCTTGCAGCCCATGCATCTTTGATCTTTGCTGGTGTATCAGCAACAAGAACATCAATTGCGCCAGCTTCAAGAGCGATTTCAGAAGCTTCTTCAATAATATTGTCAAGTTCATCCTTTGTCTTGCCATCAAATGTAACAAGCAGATAAGCGCCAGCTTCTACGCCATCAATCTTCTGTGGATATACGCTCTTGCCGATATATCTTTCAGAAGCCTGAACGATAGCTTTCTCCATGAATTCAAGTGCCTGAGGATCCAGACCGTTTTTCTTAAACTGAGGAACTGTGCCAATACAATCTTCCAGTGTTTCGAAAGGAATAACCAAGCTGATAACTTCCTTAGGGGCTGGGATAACCTTTAATGTCAGTTCTGTGATAATACCTAATGTACCTTCGGAACCAATCATAAGGTTCAGCAGAGAGTAACCTGAAGATGTCTTGGATACTGTACTACCAAAACGTGTAACTTCACCTGTTGGTAAAACAACTTCCATAGCGCGAACATAATCTCTTGTAGCGCCGTATTTACATGCTCTCATACCACCGGCATTAGTAGAAACGTTACCACCTAATGTAGCAAACTTTTCACCTGGATCTGGTGGGTACATAAGGCCTTTGCTTACGCAGTCTTCAGCAAGGTCGTTCAGAAGGACACCACACTGAACCTTAACTACGAAGTTGTTCAGGTCATATTCAAGAATCTTGTTCATCTTAGTTGTATTAATAACAATACCACCGGCGATCGGAACACAAGCACCTACAAGGCCTGTACCTGCGCCTCTGGCTGTTACAGGAATGTTGTTGTCATAAGCAATCTTCATTGTAGCTGCGATCTCTTCTGTAGAAACTGCATCAACTACTAATTCAGGCATTGCCTTACCATAAATAGACATCTCGTCGTGAGAAAAGTCTTCGTTGATATCTGCGCCTGTATACACTCTGTTAGGAGCAACAACAGCTTTGATCTTCTCAACGATTTCCGGAGTCACTTTGCTATACTCACTCATTTTTACTTCCTCCTACTTTTTTTAAATGGGCACAAGATTTTGTACCATTGGCCCTACCACTTACGTTTATTATTATAGAATATTATTCCAGATTTGTCTAGTGAATTTTATTAATTTTGTCCTCTTTTTTGTGATTTTATATTCCTATTCCATATAATTTACACATTTCTTACTTATCAATTGCTGTGAACATGTCGGTTTCACTATGCTTTTTGAAAGATTCCTTCATCTAAGGTGACGAAGCGATTTTATCCGTCAATATATTCATAAATATACTCAAAATGAACTTTCAATGCCTGCATCCCCTTCTCCATGTTCTTCTCCCTAAGTGCTTCCACCATTTTCCTGTGGGCCGCCATCAAACCTTCACTGTTGCTTCCGTCACTCAGAATCTTGGCTCGCATATCCTTAATGAAGACATCCATGACTGCTGTCAGTGCCTGAAGATTGTCAATAATAAACCGATTCCCTGATGCAGCTGTAATTGTATAATGAATCTTCTTGTCATAATAAGCCTTCATATCTTCTTCAGGTGTTTTCTCAAGCATGGACATATAATACTCAATGTCCACCAGTTGCTTTTTGGAGATATGTTCCATAGCCAATGCCAGTGCCTGTGTCTCCAATGCATATCGAAATTCACTGATTTCTCTGAATGTTCCCTCCTCAAGGATAAACATCAGCGTCATCACCTCAATCAGTGTCTTTTCGAAATTGTCAGAAATAAAGTTCCCGGCACCCTGCTGACTGGAAATTGCTCCCATACGTTCAAGAATGCCAAGCCCTTCCCGCACAGAATTCCTGCTTGCACCAAGAAGTGCCGCCAGTTCTCTTTCAGGCGGCAATTTATCGCCCTTCTTGTAACGGCCATGCATGACCTGCTGTTCTACATAATTAATGATTTTCTCATATGCGCGTTCACCTGTATCCATTCTATTATCCCTGCCTTAGCATTATCCTGTGTAATCTTGTAATCATTTCAAATCTGATACCAATTATATCAAAAAACATGCACTTTTACAAGAACAAGTCAGACAGCTGTCAATTTTCCCAATATAATGGATAGGAAATAACCGCTTTAAACATATCGCCGTCAATAATGATATCAAGATGTCCGCCACAGGCCTCTGAAAAACTTTTGGCAATTGCCAGGCCCAGTCCATGTCCTTCCGTTGTCCTGTTGACATCTCCTCTCTGGAATCGTTCAACAATCTTATCTGCAGTAAAATCCATCTCGTAGGCAGCAATATTTTTTATTTCTGTAATAACTTTCTGTTCCTCTACACGTCCTTCCACATAAATGCGAGTTCCTTCCATTGAATATTTAAGGGCATTTTCTATCAGATTCTGATAAACACGATATAACCGCTTGCCGTCACCGCTGATATAAAGCGGTTCTTCAGGGAGCACCGTTCGAATGATACGCCCGCTGCTGCTGATACGGTCTTCCATATCTCCCAGTGTCTGCTGCAAAAGCTTCACCATATCCAGTTTCTCCAGAACAAGCTCCGCATTGCCGCTTGTAGCCTTTGATATTTCAAAAAGATCCTGTATCATTTCTTTTAAATGCTCTGACTTCTGGGAAATAACATTGACATAATCCTGTGCCTCCGGTGACATATCTTCCTTTTTCAGCAAGTCAATATATCCGATAATCGACGTCAATGGTGTTTTAAGATCATGAGATACATTCGTGATCAGCTCAATTTTCATCTGTTCACTCTTAACCTGCCGCTTGACACTCTTATCCAAACTTTCATTCACTTTCTCAAGATCGCATCCTGCCTCATAAAGCGGCGATGTCTCAGAAATGTTGACCGGGCGCACTTCTTCTCCCATAGAAAGGTGATGCAGTTCCCTGATAATTTCACCTACATTCCGATAAAAACCTCTCTGCCTTATAAAATAGACGATATTGATAATCAGCAGGATAAGTACAAGGATACCGCTATTGGCAAAAAGTACAGCCCAGATGATAAAAAGATTGCCGCCTACAATCAAAATTGTGCAAATGAGCTGTTTTTTTTCATAATTCAGAGAATGTTCATATTCTGCTTTTAAAGAAACAACACTTTCTCTGAATTTAGTATATAGCTTTCTGATAGGATTTTCTTTTTTTACTTTTTGTTTTTTTTCATGTTTTGGAAAAACAGATTGGATCCACAACACTCTGCGTTTCTCCCGATCCTTCATGCGCCGGATAAAGATGGCATAACAGCTTACCGCAACAAAGGCTTCCGGCAACACCAATACTAAAAACAAAAGCTTTCCCATTATCGAGATTGCAGAATATGCCCAACTCCAGGACTCATATAAACCGGCAATCCATGCAAAGGCAGCCATTGTGCATGTAACAATTAATAGTTCCAGCCAAAACAGTGTATCTGTCTTAAAGTTGTCAAAAATTACAAAAAACGGCCACTCTTTACTGTCCGGCCTCAAACTGATTGTTAGCATAATGCCTGCAGTAACCGTCGCAAGAAATGCAACATAGATAATGACATCCCCGTAAAAAGTACTTATGAGATTTCCGCCGTCAATCCCAAGGAGAACATCAAGCCCTAATACTGTCAGAACGAACCATCCTTTTATACCTTTAATATTTGCTGTCATCTTTTTCAATTTTGTATCCAATTCCCCACACCACCTTCAAATATTTTGGTTGTTTCGGATTGATCTCAATCTTTTCACGAATTCTCCGAATATGTACCATGACTGTATTTTCAACAGAATAAGCCGGTTCCTGCCAAACACGCTCATAAATTTCTTCCGCCGGAAAAACTCTGCCCGGATTACTCATGAGCAGTTCCATAATTTTATATTCTGTTGCCGTCAGATGCACGGATTCACCATTAACATTTAATTCCTTGGCATGTTTATCCAGATACAGATCACCAATACGAATACTGTCCTGCATACTTTCCGAATTCATGGCTCCAAGACGCATATACCGTCTCAGCTGTGCCTTCACTCTGGCAATCATCTCCTGGGTATTAAATGGCTTGCTGATATAGTCATCCGCTCCCATAGACAGTCCCAAAACCTTATCTGTTTCCTCGGTCTTGGCTGATAAAATGATAATAGGAATATTATTGGTCTCCCGTATTTTCATCACGGCTGCAAGACCATTCATCTTCGGCATCATGATATCGATCATAATCAGGTGTACAACATTGCCCACCAGCATATCCAGGGCCTCGAGTCCATCATAAGCCTTCAATGTCCTATATCCTTCCAGTTCAAGTATTTTGGCAATGACACGTACAATTTCTCTGTCATCATCTACAATTAATATTGTCTGCTGTTCCATCGTTTTCCCCTTTTGTTTTTAGTTATTCATTTTACTCTATATCAATGATTCTACTGCAAATTTCTGAAAATAATGCCAGTTATTTCTTTCAGTTTTCTTACAGTTGGATTCGTTTTTTTCATTATCCCGGAATTTCAATATTTTATACTATTCATTTGACGTCGTCTCTTAAATTTTAAAAGGCGGATGCCTTTCGACATCCGCCTTAAAATCAACAATCTGTATACAGCCCGCTATTAGCAGATGGCATGTTTTGGACACACTTCTGCACATGCGCCGCAGTTTGTACACTTATCATAATCAATGGCTGCATTGAAGTTTGTAACATGGATTGCGTCATGCTCACAAGTCTTCACACACTTCATACAACCAATACAGCTTGTCTTGCAGACTTTCATTGCTTCTGCACCCTTATCTGTATTGACGCAAAGTACATGATGTTTCTTCTCGAATGGTACAAGTGCGATCACATGCTTCGGACATGTCTTCACACAGATACCACAGCCAACACACTTGTCCTGATCGATCATAGCCAGACCGTCATGAACAATGATTGCCTTCTCAGGGCAAACAGCTGCACAGTCACCATGGCCAAGGCAGCCATATGCACATGTGCTGTCACCGGCAAACATCAGGCTCACTGCCTGACATGTGTCAACACCATCATAGATGAGTTTCTGACCTGCATTTGAGCAAGTACCGTTACACTGTACAAGCGCAACTTTTCTAACCATTTCACCTGCTGCTTTGCCCAGGATTGTTGCACATTCTTCTGCAACATCCGGACCACCAGGAGAACAAAGACCGATTTCTGCTGTTCCTGCAGCAAGAGCTGCTGCATAGCCGTCACAACCGGAGAAACCGCAGGCACCACAGTTAGCACCAGGAAGTACTTCTCTGACTGCTGCCTGTTTTTCATCAACAGGTACTGCGAACTGAATGGAAGCCCATGACAAAAGCAGACCTGCAATAATCGCGATAACCGCTACAAGAATAATACCATACATGTCCAATCCCTCCTATTTAAAAATGCCGTCTACAAGGCCGCCGAAGCCAAGGAATGAACAAGCTACGATAGATGCGGATACCAGTGTGATTGGCAGACCCTGTAATGATTTAGGGATATCCGCTGTTTCCAGTCTTCCTCTGACACCTGCAAAAAGTACCATGGCAACAAGGAAACCAACACCTGAACCAAATGAATTAATCAGTGATTCGATATAGTTATAACCAGAGCTGATATTCAGGGTTGTAACACCAAGTACTGCACAGTTTGTTGTGATCAGAGGAAGGTATACACCCAGAGCCTGATAAAGAGGCGGCATGTTCTTCTTCATGAACGTCTCAATGAACTGAACAAGTGCTGCAATGATCAGGATGAATACGATTGTCTGTAAGTAACCAAGGCCAAGTGGATCCAACAGTAATGTCTGGATTGGCCATGTAACAGCTGTAGCAACAACCATTACGACGATAACGGCAGCACTCATGCTGACTGCTGTATCCAGTTTCTTGGAAACGCCCAGGAATGGACAGATACCAAGGAATTTACACAGGATATAGTTGTTTGTCAGAATGGCTGCAAGGAAAATTGAAAGTAAACCAGTAATTGACATTATTCACAACCTCCTTCTGATGCTTTCATACAGCTGGCAGCCTGTGGGCAATTACAGCATGATAATGTTGCAGGCTCTTTGCCTTTACCTTCAGCAAGACGATTGAACAGTGCAATCAACATACCGAATACAAAGAAACCACCAGGAGGCAGGATGAGAATCAGCATAGGCTGAATCATACTACCATCATTGAGAACCATACCAAACCATGAACCATTACCAATGATCTCACGGATGGAACCCATTAATACAAGGGCAATTGTGAAACCGATACCCATTCCAAGACCATCAAGGATGGATGGAAGGACTTTATTCTTGCTGGCAAAACTTTCTGCACGGCCAAGAATAATACAGTTAACAACGATCAGAGGCAGATAAATACCAAGCGCTGAATCCAGAGCTGGTACAAACGCCTTAACAAGCATCTGAATAATTGTTACGAAACCAGCGATGATTGTGATGAAAGCCGGAATACGAACCTTATCAGGAATAACGTTACGAAGTAACGAAATAACAGCATTGGAACCGATCAGTACCAGTGTAGCTGCGGCACCCATACCAAGACCGTTAAAAGCCTGTGTTGTAACGGCCAGTGTAGGACAGGTACCTAATACAAGACGAAGAACAGGGTTTTCTTTAATAAAACCGGCTGTCAAAATCTCGCCATAACTTTTCTCTTTTTTAGCCATTAGTTAGCACCTCCTACTACAGCATTGTACTGTGCGATTGCATCATTAACATCATGTGTAACAGCACGGGATGTGATTGTTGCACCTGCAACAGCCTCAATTGTACCGCCATCTTTAACAACAGCGAAAGAACCACTTTCAGGGATATCACCAACAAACTGAGCGCGTCTCTCGTTACCTGATGCATCAGCAGCTATCCATTTAGCACCAAGACCAGGTGTTTCATCAGAAGCTTCTGTCACTTTAACACCGACAACTTTACCATCGGAAGAAATACCAACCATGGATACTACAGCACCGCCGTAACCTTTATTGGAACCTGAGAATACATAACCTGCGCCATTCTTGGCTTCATAATATGTATACTCTACACCGTCAACAGTCACTGTCTTCTCATCAAAATCGTCAGCATCCGGAAGAACTTCCTTACGGGAAGCCACATTCGCATCTGCCTGATTCTGAGCAATCTTTGCTTCTGTTGTATTATTTGTCAGGAACAGAAGTATTGTAATAACAGCTGCAATAACTAACAATTTGATTGTAGGAATACCAATTGATTTAAAATTCATTACTTAGCCTCCTTTACAGTACCAAACGGTTTAGGAACTGTAGCTCTCTCAATCAGAGGAACAATGATGTTCATCAGAACGATTGAGTAAGATACACCTTCCGGAAGGGAAGCAAATACACGGATAAGGCAAGTAATAATACCACAGCAAAGTGCATAGATGAATTTGCCTTTATTCGTCAGAGGGCTTGTTACATAGTCAGTTGCCATAAAGATTGCACCGATGAAAAGACCACCGCAGAGAATCTGGGCAACAGGATCCTGTCCAAGAATAGCAGACAGAACAAATACTGTACCAATATAAGTTACAGGGATGATCGGTGAGATAACTTTTCTGGCAATCAGATAAATACCACCAATCAGAAGTGCTAATGCACTTGTTTCACCCAAACATCCAGGAATGTTACCGATGAACATATCCCAGTAAGATGGCAATGCATCTACATTACCTGCTGCAATGTTAGCAAGCGGTGAAGCCATTGCTGTTGTATCAGCTCCAAAGTTGCCTGATGGATACCATGTTGTCATCAGTACAGGGAAGGAGTTCATCAGAATGATACGTGCCAGCAGAGCCGGATTAACGAAGTTCTGACCAAGGCCACCAAACATCTGTTTAACCATAACGATGGCTACCAGACCACCGATGATCGGCACATAGATCGGTACACTTGAAGGCAGGTTGAATGCCAGAAGAATACCTGTTACGACTGCACTGAGATCGCCGATTGTCTGCTCGCGCTTCATGACTTTACGGCAGATATACTCAGCAATTACACAAGTTGCTACTGAAGCAATAACAACAACAGCAGCTCTCGGTCCGAAGAAATAAATTGATGCAATCAAAGAAGGGATTAATGCGATGATAACATCAAGCATAATATTCTTTGTTTTCACCGGACTCGAAATATGAGGGGATGAAGAAACAATTAATTTACCATCCATTATGTACACCTACTTTCCTGCATTACGAAGAATGGCTTTACCAATTCTCATAGACTGAACGAGTTTCCTGTTTGCTGGACATACGAATGCACAGCAGCCGCATTCCATACATGTCATGACACTATACTTCTTCAGGTCATCTACTCTCTTATAGATAGTAGCAGCCTCAAGCTTTGTAGGCATCAGATTCATAGGACATGCATTAACGCAACGACCGCAGCTGATACATGCTGTCGGTTCAAGAGATTTAGCTTCTGCTTCATCGAAAGCAAGGAAAGCATTGTTCTGTTTCAGAACAGGGAAATCATCGGTCATCAATGCAGTACCCATCATAGGACCACCACTGATCAGTTTGGCCGGTGTACCTTTGTATCCGCCGCAGAATGCAATAATATCTTTAATCGGAGCACCGATCGGAACTCTGACGTTCTTAGCTTCTGTAATTGCAGAACCATCAACCGTGACACGCTTTGTTGTCAACGGAATACCATTCTTCAGATAACCGCCGAGGAAACCTGCAGATGCAACGTTCATAACGATACATCCCACATCAGAAGGCAGTTTGCCAGGAGGCACCTGACGTCCTGTACACTGTTCAATGAGAACTTTCTCAGCACCCTGTGGGTAACGGGAAGGTAAGCTCACAACTTCAACATTGCTCATCTGTGCTGTCTTCTCCTGCATCAGCTTGATTGCTTCAGGCTTGTTGTCCTCAATACCGATCAAAGCCTTGTCGATACCAACGTATTTCATAACCTGGCTGATACCGTAAAGAACGTTCTCATGGTTCTCCATGATCTCTCTGACATCGGCTGTGATATAAGGTTCACATTCTGCCGCATTGATGCAGAGATATTCAATCTTGTCCTTAGGGTTCAACTTGATGTGTGCTGGGAAACCGGCACCACCAAGACCTACAAGACCTGACTGTTTAACAGCTTCAATAAATTCCTCTTTTGAATTCACTACTGGTGGCTGAATAGCCGGGTCAACAGTCTGTTCACCATCTGTATCGATGACGATTGCCTGTGCCTTTGTACCATTCGGCATTAAAACTGTGTCAATTTTTTTGACTGTACCTGACACGCTGGAATGTATTGGCGCTGACATAAATGCAGTGCTTTCACCTACAAGCGTACCTACAAACACCTGATCCTTTGCTTTAACGCATGGTGTACAAGGTGCACCAATATGCTGTGACATAACGATAGTTACAGTTGCCGGTACCGGCATCTCAACTGTCTGACAAGCACTGGTATGTTTTCTGTGAGGTACGGGTGCTCCAGGGCTTTTAACAAATCCTAAACTGCCAAGAAGTCCACTTGATTGTTTTGCCATTTGAATCCTCCTCTAGATATTTTTGGACTTTCGTCCGCAAAACTTTATTATATAAACCAGTCCACAGCCTTAACTGCGAGCCTGATTATATTCATTTAAAACATATCCTGAATCCTTTCCTGTAAACTCGAAATAATTCAAGACATCCGGGTTATTGTACCAGATATTCTTATCTGTATCAACAAAAATCGCATTAACACCATATTTTGCTGCCAGATTCATGCCCTTGTCCAGACCAAGGACAAAACATGCCGTTGACAGTGCGTCTCCAATCACACTGTCATCACAGATAATCGTTACCTGCATCAGTCCGCTGTCAGCCGGATAGCCTGTCCGCGGATCCAGTATATGGTGATATCTCACACCATCCTTTTCAAAATAGCGTTCATAATCGCCGGATGTGGATATCGTCGTATCCGACAAGGTAAGCACCCCGATCGCTGAATTTTCATCACCACGGGGATCTCTTAAAGCTACTCTGAACCGGCTGCCATCTTTCTTTGTTCCACAGACATAAATGGAACTGCCGGCCGAAACCATCCCGCCTGATGCATCAGAACGTTTCAAAACATCCTTCGCCTGCTCGATAGCATAGCCTTTGCCAATGGCACCTAATTCAATCTGAATATCCGGATTTTCTGTAGTAAGTATCCCGGTCGCATCATCATACTTCAGCTGAGTATAATCCACTTTCGCCATTGCCTGTGCAATATCTTCTTTATCCGGGACTTTCATTGTTGACACATCAAAATCACTGTCCCCGAGCTTATCAAAATTCCAAAGCTGTGAAAGCGGTAAAACAGTGAGATCAAATGCGCCCTGACTGTCTTTACTGACCTGAAGGGCATCTTCAAATACTTCTTTCATCTCAGACATATCTGCCTGATGCTCCGTATTAAATCTGTATGCTAATGACCCTTCCTCTCTCCAGGAAAGAAGACTGTCACAGCCATAAAGTGCCTGTTCCGCTTCCTGCATGATCTCAGAAGCATCTTCGGCAAATACCCGGATATCAAAAACGGTTCCCATGGTGAATATATAGGAAGAAGCCGTCCCATCCTCTTCAGTATCGCCTTGTCCCGCCGTCTTCTGACAGGCCGCCGTCTGAAATACAAGCAATAGCAGCAACAGTAATACGCCAAGTCTTTTTATCCATTTGCTGTTCAAAATACGCACCTCATTGTTACATTTTTAACGCGTAAAATGTATAGTATACTAACCTTGTGTATACTATACACATTTTACTATGTCAGCCCGACAATTTCAAGCATACTTTACAAATTTTAAGTAAAAATGCAAAGTTTCATCATTAAATCACTTTTTTTCATATACAAAATCAGTATATCTTATTCTCCATGTAGTGCATATAGCGCACAACCATCAATGCAATCTCAAAAGTAATAGCATCTTCGAAAACTCTCAGATCCAATCCTGTTGCTTTATTAACCTTGTCAAGACGATAAACCAGGGTGTTTCTATGGATATATAATTGCCTTGCCGTCTCTGATACATTCAGGCTATTGTCAAAGAATTTGCGGATTGTCAGCAATGTCTCCTCATCAAATTCATCCGGTGTCGTTCCAGGAAAAATCTCATCAATAAACATCTTGCACAACGGAATCGGCAGTTGATAAATCAGACGTCCGATACCAAGCTTGTTATATGCAATGACAGACTTCTCATCATAAAAAATCTTACCTACATCCAGTGCCATCTTCGCCTCATTATAGGACCTGGAAATATCCTTGATATTATGTACGATGGTACCATACGCTATTCTTGCATTGATCATTGCCTCAGTATTCAATAGATCAACAATGGTTTTGGCAAGGGTCTGCATTTCATCATATGTCTCCTTCGGATCCAGTCCCTTCACAAGGATAATATTCTCTTCATCCACCGCTGTAATATAATCCCCATGTCTGCCGGTAAAAAGGCTCTTCACCACTTCCATGGCATGATTATCCCGCTGTCTGTTCGTCTCAATCACAAATACAAGCCGTCTTTCCTCAGCATCAATGTGGAGTTTCTTGGCCTTATTATAAATATCCACCAAGAGCATATTATCCAGAAGTACATTCTTGATAAAGTTCTCTTTGTCATATTTCTCTTTATAAGCGGACAATAAGTTCTGTATCTGAAATGCAACCAGTTTGCCGATTGTGTAAATATCATCACTGTCACCACGAATCAGCATCACATATTCAACCGTTGTACCGTCCAGGATCTTAAAATACTGATAGCCCTGAACAACCTGTATCTCCGCCGGTGAATCAACAAATGTCAATACAGATTCCTTATACTGCTGTGCCTCCTCATTCGTTGCTGCAATCACATTGCCCTCTGTATCCATCAGGCACAGATCCGTCCTTGCAATGGACTTAACTCCTTCAATCGTACTTTGCAGCATCTGATTATATGCCATCCGCAATTCCTCCTTTTATGTTCTCGATTTAAGCTGCTATAATCATAAACCATAAAAAGAGGGAATACAACCTGTATCCCCTCTAAAATTGTTCAAATATTCATCCATCTGTTGAATTTAATTCGTAATTGTCATCTGTGTTTCTTTGTCAAAGACATGAATCTTGTTCACATCAAAGGAAATGTTCATAATATCTCCCGGCTTTGCCTTTGTACTCGGATGTTCACGGCATGTGACATCAAATCCATCAACCGTCAGATACAGGAATACTTCTGCACCCAGCATCTCAAATACACGCACACTTGCTTCCACTGTATTATGTTCATGGGCAGCTTCGTATTTGTCCGCTGCAAAAACATCCTCAGGGCGAATACCGAATGTGACCTCTTTGCCGATATAATCTGTCAGCTTCGCTGCTTTCTCAGGTGGCAGAATCACTCTATGGTGCTCACCATATTCAAGGAACAGCTCACCGCCCTCTTTAACAACTGTTGCATCAATAAAGTTCATCTGCGGAGAACCGATAAAACCGGCTACAAAAAGATTGTCTGGTCGGTCATAAAGATTCTGCGGTGAATCCACCTGCTGAATCACGCCATCCTTCATAACAACAATTCTTGTGCCCAATGTCATAGCCTCTGTCTGGTCATGGGTAACATAAATAATCGTAGACTGCAGTCTCTGATGCAGTTTGGAAATCTCAATTCTCATCTGCACACGCAGTTTCGCATCCAGATTAGAAAGCGGTTCATCCATCAGGAATACTTTCGGTTCACGAACAATCGCACGCCCCATAGCCACACGCTGTCTCTGACCACCGGACAGAAGCTTCGGTTTTCTGTCGAGAAGATGTTCAATATCAAGAATTCTTGCAGCTTCTCTGACTCTTCTGTCAATCTCATCTTTCGGCATCTTGCGCAGCTTCAGGCCAAATGCCATATTATCATAAATAGACATATGCGGATAAAGAGCATAACTCTGGAACACCATTGCGATATCTCTGTCTTTCGGTTCAACATCATTGACCAGTTTGTCATCAATGTAGAGTTCACCTTTGGATATCTCCTCAAGGCCTGCGATCATACGAAGTGTTGTTGATTTACCGCAGCCGGAAGGACCAACAAAAATAATAAACTCTTTATCTTCTATTTCGAGATTAAAATCCTTTACCGCATTAAAACCATTTGGATAAACTTTATAAATATTTCTTAATGATAAACTTGCCATAAGTTCCTCCTCGTTATCAGCATTCAGCCGCTTCAATAATATAGTAACTGTTACTATACTACAACATTTTTCTTAAAACGGCCATGGATGCTTTGGCCAAAGAAACTCCGGGAACTTTGTTGACTTTTCTTTTTTTCAGCTTTTCTTTGCAGATTGAACAACAATTTTGATCATTTTTCCTTTTTTCATAGGCAGATTGAATGCAAAAAATACCCGTCAAATTGATTTGACGGGTATTTTTAGTCAATATAGCATTACGCTGTACAATTAACCGAATTTTTACAGATTTTTGAACAAATTGACCATTTCAATTGCGCTGACAGCAACATCATATCCCTTATTGCCTGCTTTTGTACCGGCTCTTTCGATTGCCTGTTCAATATTATCTGTTGTCAGAACACCGAAGAGAACCGGCAGACCGGATGATAATGAAACAGTTGCAATACCTTTAGATACTTCTGCACAAACATAATCATAATGAGATGTAGAACCTTTGATGACAGCACCCAGGCAGAGGATTGCATCGTACTTGCCTGTTGCAGCCATTTTCTGAGCAGCCAGAGGAATTTCAAATGCTCCCGGTACCCATGCAACATCAACATCGCTGTCTGCAACGCCATGTCTTACAAGTGCATCCATGGCACCGCCGAGAAGTTTGGATGTGATAAATTCATTAAAACGTGCACACACAATACCAATCTTCATTCCTTCTGCTACTAATTTTCCTTCTAATACGTTCATCTCTATACTTCCTTTCATTTATAAATAATTAATTTATTTGTTGTCTTTGTTGTCCTTTTTGGCATTCTCTTCCTCTTCCAGTGTCACCGGATATGTCAGAAGATGGCCCATCTTTTCTTTCTTTGTTAAAAGGTAGAAAGCATCATTTTTGCCTAATTCCATCTGGATTGGAACTCTTTCGATAATCTTCAGATCAAAGGCCGCAATACCATCAATCTTCTCAGGATTATTGGTCATCAGTCTCAGTTCATGAACGCCAAGGTCTTCAAGAATCTGGGAACCGATAGTATAATCTCTCATATCTGCCGGGAAACCAAGCATAATGTTGGCCTGAATAGTATCATATCCCTGATCCTGCAGGGCATAAGCTTTGATTTTGTTGATCAGACCAATGCCTCGGCCCTCCTGTCTGAGGTATAACAATACGCCTCGGCCTTCCTTCTCAATCATACGAAGCGCCGTCTGAAGCTGTTCACCGCAGTCACATTTCTGGGAGCCAAACGCATCACCTGTCAGGCATTCTGAATGGACACGACATAATACAGCCTTGCCATCGCCGATTTCCCCCTTAACCAGTGCCACATGATGTTCACCATTCAGCTTGTTGATATAGCCATACATCATGAAATCGCCGTATTTTGTCGGAAGTTTTGCCTTTGCCACACATTCAACCAGTTTCTCATGTTCTTTTCTGTATCGCTTGATCTGCGCAATTGTACAGATCTTCAAATCATGTTCTTCTGCAAATGCCAGCAGATCATCTCTTCTTGCCATTGTGCCGTCATCCTTCATGATTTCACAGCAAAGACCAACTTTCTTGAGTCCCGCCATCTCCATCAGATCAACCGTCACTTCTGTATGTCCCGGACGTTCAAAGATACCGCCCTTTTTAGCAACCAGTGGGAACATATGCCCCGGTCTTCTGAAATCTTCCGGTTTTGCACCATCTTCAACAACCTTCATGGCTGTCATGGAACGCTCAAAAGCAGAAATACCTGTCGTTGTGTCTTTATAATCAATGGATTCTGTAAATGCTGTTCCATGGTTATCTGTATTAACGGAGCACATCATGTCCAGGCCAAGCTTTTCTACATAATCAACATGCATCGGCATACAGATCAAGCCTTTTGCATAAGATGCCATAAAGTTGACATTCTCAGGTGTTGCAAATTCAGCCGCACAGATGACATCCCCTTCATTTTCTCTATCCTCATCGTCCATAACAACAACAATCTTGCCGCCACGAACGGCTTCGATGACTTCTTCTACTGAATTAAATTCCTTCATTCTCTTTGTTTCCTCCTACATAAATCCGTTTTCTGCCAGAAATGCTTCTGTAATACCGCCGGAAGATTTCTGTGTTTCTTCTGCCTTACCAAACAGCAATTTCTCGACATATTTTCCAATGAGATCACATTCAAGATTGACGGTGTCTCCCGGTTTTTTCTTTAATAAAATTGTTTCTTCACCTGTATGCGGAATGACAGATACCTTAAAGCAGCCGTCATCCACATAGGCAATGGTCAGACTCACACCGTCTATGGCAATAGAACCCTTTTCTATCATATACTTCAGCAGATCAGGCTTTGTCTGTACAGTTACCCAGACAGCATTATCCTCTCTTGTCATATCAGAGATTGTGCCTGTCCCGTCAATATGACCGCTGACAATATGCCCGCCCAACCGACTCATCGGTGTCAGGGCACGTTCAAGATTCACACGGCTTCCTGCATGCAGGGATGAGAAATTGGTTCTTCTGACAGTTTCTGCCATGACGTCCGCATCAAAATTATTGCCGTGAATCGCTGTTACCGTCAGGCAAATGCCGTTGGTAGCAATACTGTCACCAACCTGAGTTCCCTCCAGCACTTTATTGGCACTCACAGTCAGCCGATAGGATACCTTTCCCGGAACAAGCTGTTTCACTATTCCTATTTCTTCTATAATACCTGTAAACATATCATGCCTCCCGTCTGATATAGCCCGTGATACATATATCATTGCCTATATTTCTCGCTGTTATGTCTTTAAGCTGCCAGGCATCTGAAAGATGTTCAACACCTTTGCCGCCAACAGGTGTTCTTGATGTCTTGCCGCCGATAATCTTCGGCGCAATGTACATCTGAACCTTGTCGATAATTCCTGCTCCAAAGGCTGCTGCTGCCAAAGTTGCTCCGCCCTCCAGTAAAATACTGTCAATCTGCATACGTCCCAGTTCTTCCGTCAATTTCTTAAGATCAACATGTCCATCTTTCGCTTCAATGCTCAACACTTCAACACCTGCATTCTGCAAATCTTTAATCTTCTTTTCATCTGCTGACGGCGTACATGCCACAATCGTTCTGATGTCCCTGGCTGTTTTCACCAGACGTGCTGTCATCGGAATCCGTAATGAGGAATCCACAACAACACGGATTGGATCTTTGCCTTCTATTAATCTGCAGTTCAGCATCGGGTCATCATCAAGAACCGTCTGTGATCCTACCATAATGGCCATATACTGGTGTCTGAGTTCATGAACTTCCTTTCTCGATGCTTCACAGGAAATCCACTGTGACTCACCGCTTGCCGTAGCAATCTTGCCATCCAATGACATGGCTGACTTATACAATACAAAAGGTTCCTTGTTCACAATATACTTCATAAAAATCTCATTGAGCTTGATACTTTCTTCTGCAAGAACACCAGTTGTTACTTCAATTCCTGCATTGCGAATCTTCTCAATTCCCCGTCCGGCTACCAATGGATTCGGGTCAAGTGCACCGACAACTACCCGTCCGATCTTCTTCTCAATAATCTTATCTGCACAAGGCGGCGTCTTACCATAATGCGAACATGGTTCCAAAGTAACATATATCGTTGCTCCAGTTACATCCTGATTTCCGGCATCCTTAAATGCTTCAACTTCCGCATGTCCCTGTCCGCAGCAATGATGATATCCTTTTGCAATAACCTGTCCATCCTTGACAATCACTGCTCCCACCATGGGATTAGGGTTTGTATAGCCACGCCCAAGCTTTGCCATATCAAGCGCCATCTGCATATAACGTAAATCTTCCTGATTTCTGTCTGTCATTTACTCCAACCCCTTATCGTCTACGTTTTGCCTCACGGGAAAATGCCCGTGAAACCAGAAAATGCCCCTGAATCTATTCTTCAGAGGCACCATAGCTTACACTCAATTGCGCACCGCGCAGTCAACTTGCAACACAATTGTATGTACACTCAGGCACATACAATGCTATAACAAAAGAAATGCTCTGGTCAATACATACTAACCAGAGCAGTCAATAAATTCAGTCACAAACTTACGTCAATTTATCTTCTTCCATCCAGACTATACTGTCGGCTTCGGACTCGCACCGAATCAACCTTGCGGCTCGTGGGCTTTACCACCGGTAGGGACTTGCACCCTGCCCTGAAGATCCTATTCATTTTCTTGTATTATTATACCTCATAAGGCTATTTTATACAAGTATTTTTTGTGAATTTTTACAATTATTCGAAAAGTTTTTCAACAAAAGCAAATTTTTAACAAAACAAAACCGGCCAATCATCATGACTGGCCGGCCTCACTTATACTTTTAAACATTTAGGGAGTTCGTTATTATTCTATCAACCGACAATTATCTAAGTAAAGAGCCAGAGATAACCATCTTCATAACTTCGGATGTACCTTCATAAATCTCTGTGATCTTGACATCACGAAGCTTTCTTTCAACACCGTATTCACGGCAGTAGCCATAGCCACCCATGAACTGAACAGCTGCACGGCAAACATCATTTGCTACATCAGAAGCAACCAGTTTAGCTTCTGCAGCATATACATTGTAAGGTTCGCCATTGTCTTTAGCAACAGCTGCACGCCATGTAAGAAGACGAGCTGCATCAATTCTTGCCTGTAATTCAGCAATTCTGAACTGTGTATTCTGGAATGCTGTGATTGGCTTGCCAAACTGTTTTCTCTCTTTGCAATATGCAATTGCTTCATCTAAAGCGCCCTGTGCAAGACCTACAGACTGAGCAGCAATACCGATACGACCACCATCAAGTGCTTTCATAGCGATCTTGAAGCCTTTGCCTTCGCCGCCAAGTAAATCAGAAGCAGGTACACGTACATCTGTGTAAACAACTTCTGAGTTAGAAGCACCGCGGATACCCATACGTTTGATATCCGGCTGAACTGTGATACCTGGTGTATTTCTGTCAACAAGGAAAGCAGACATGCCTTTGTGAGGACCTGCAGCCTTATCTGTTAAAGCAAATACAAGGAATGTATCAGCGAATCCGGAGTTTGTTGTGAAAATCTTGCTACCGTTGATGACATATTCATCACCGTCTTTAACTGCAACTGTTCTTGCGCCTGCAACGTCAGAACCTGCATCTGGCTCTGTTAAACCGAAACAGCCAATCTTGCTGCCGTCAGCCAGTGGACGAAGCCATTTTTCTTTCTGCTCAGGTGTTGCAAATTCTTCAATGCTGGATGCACATAAAGATGTATGTACAGATACTGTAATACTTGTGCTGGCATCAACTTTTGAAAGTTCTTCCATTAAAAGAACATAGTTAAAAACATCAAGTCCTGCACCGCCAACTTCTTCTGAGAATGGAATGCCAAACATACCAAGGCTCTGCATCTCATGGATGAGATCCATATCCATTTTCTCTTCTTCATCCATCTTCTCTGCAGCTGCTTTCACACGTTCCTGTGAAAACTTACGGAAAAATGCCTGCATCTCTTTCTGTTCTTCTGTTAAATTAAACCCTATCATCTCATTTAGCCCCTTTCATTTGCTCGCTTTATTTTTAGCTTACTAATACTTTGTGAGCTAATTATATACTAGCTAACTATTCGTGTCAATAATTAAATTGATAAATTTTTAATTTTTGCATATTGTACAAAAAGAGACCAGAAATCTTGTGACTTCTGGTCTCTCTCTTTTATATTACATACCTTCAAAACTGCATATCATAAAACACTCTGCCTTTTAGAACCATTTTGGTCAAGCCCTCGACCGATTAGTAACAGTCAGCTCCGGACATTACTGCCCTTCCACCCCTGCCCTATCTACCTCGTCGTCTTCAAGGGGTCTTACTTCTTTCGAATGAGAGATCTCATCTTGAGGGGGGCTTCACGCTTAGATGCCTTCAGCGTTTATCCCGTCCGGACTTGGCTACTCTG